>NZ_JH594606.1:643598-662833 GCF_000243235.1 Gillisia limnaea DSM 15749 | reverse complement strand
AATCCTTGTAACTATCACATGAGGATTTTCTTCAGCCTTTTCTATCGCTGTTCCAAAAGTAACGATATAAACCGCGGAGTGTAAAAGTCCTGTTTCTGGTTCCTGGTAGATTATATACCAGTCTTTGGAAGAGTCTCCTATTTGGTTTTCAAAGGCTAGTTTACCTCGATTAAAGGAATCTCCGGCAATTTTTTGAGAGCCCAAAACTTCCCAATTTGTTCCGGGATCGGTTAGTTTAAAAGGTAAAGCAAAAAAATACTGCCAGGTAAACATATCAAATCTGGCTCCTTTTTCTTCGGCTATCTTAGGACACAAAAATACTTCCTTACCATCATAGATCAATTTAGCACCATCTTCTTTATCAATCCGGATCTTTGAGGAGTTCGTTAAACTTGTTATTTTACCCGAAAACCGGGGATTACCTCCAAAAGTTAAATCGATATCAAATGCTACCGCTTTATAGGTGTTCCAGGTTTCCTTATTATGGGCACTTTCTATATTTTGTGCAAAGGCCACGGCAGGTGAAACAGCCCCGTCTCCTATTCCTTCATCCGGTTCTGTCATTATCTTCTCATCTGCCAGCGGTTCTTTTTTTTCATTTTGATTGCAACTAAAAACGACCATTATCAATAAACTAAGGAGCGTACGTTTCATATTTTGTAATTTTGAAGTTGTAAGTTACAAAAGCTTTTCACAAGCATAGAAAAATGGTAGTATTCTTAACGTTTTCTCCTAGCAAGTCTTCGATGCACGCCCTTTGGTCTATAATTTATCTAATAGCTACATGTAGCTTCCGTTTTGTTTACTTCCTTGGCTTGCTGCGAGGTAATTGATTGAAATAAAATCAATTCTTTGGCGAATTTTTAATCCCCCATTGAGGGTTTAATTCCCCGAGGTTCTTGATTCTGTGAGAATAAAAAAACCGCTTTGAGTTATTGCTAACACCAAAGCGGTTTTAATCCCTCATTGAGGGTTTAATTCCCTGAGGTTTTTGATTTATTAAAGTTCTGCAACTGAAGAGCTTTATTTCACCATTTCAAAACTGCGTTTTATAAAGGCGGTCAATTCTTCACCCTTCAATAGGTTTTGAGACAAGCGTGCAAGATCAAGTGATTGCTTGATAAGACGTTCCTGTTTTTTCTCGGTTTTAGAATTTAAAATTTGAGAGATGAGTTCGTGATTGGTATTTACCACAAGATTGTACATCTCCGGCATATTGCCCATTCCAAACATTCCACCGCCACCGGTTTGTTGCATTTCCTTCATCCTGCGCATAAATTCCGGCTGCGTGATAATAAGTGGTGCAGCAGTACTGTCCATAGCTTCCAGTTGAACACTGTATTTTTCTTTTGGCACTACCTTTTCGAAATCGGTTTTTAGTTTCTCCAGTTCTTCTTCAGATAGTTTGGAGATCTTATCATCCTCTTTCTTGATCAAATTGTCAACGTGATCACTATCCACCCGTACAAAAGAGATATTTTCTTTTGAGGATTCCAATTTTTGAATAAGGTGTGAAATAATTGGAGAATCCAGCAATAACACTTCATATCCTTTATCCTTTGCGGCTTCAACAAAACTATGCTGTGTATCTTCGTTGGAAGCATACAGGATCACCGTATTACCATCTTTATCTGTCTGGGTATCTTTTATTTTCTCCAGCAGTTCATCAAAAATGTAATACTTCTTATCCACTGTAGGATAAAGCGCGAATTTATCGGCTTTTTCATAGAATTTATCTTCAGAAAGCATTCCGTATTCAATCACGATCTTGATATCGTTCCATTTCTTTTCAAAATCTTCTCTGTTGTTATTAAACAAAGACTTCAACTTATCTGCAACTTTTCGGGTGATGTAGCTGGAAATTTTCTTAACCGCTCCATCTGCCTGAAGATACGATCGCGAAACGTTCAACGGAATGTCCGGAGAATCGATTACTCCACGCAACATAGTTAAAAATTCCGGTACTATACCTTCAACGTTGTCGGTTACATATACCTGATTTTGATACAACTGTATTTTATCCTTCTGAATATTCATATCCTGCCCCATTTTTGGGAAATATAATATTCCGGTAAGGTTAAAAGGATAATCCACGTTCAGGTGTATATGGAATAACGGGTCCTCAAATTGCATAGGATACAATTCCCGGTAAAAATTCTTGTAGTCCTTATCTTCAAGCTCTGTAGGCTGCTTGGTCCACGCAGGATTTGGATTATTTATAATATTGTCTACCGTGATTGTTTCAGGTTTTGCGTCCTCGGGTGCATCTTCCGGAAGAGGAAGTGTTTCTTCTTTGGTTCCAAATTTTATAGGGATTTGCATAAATTTGTTATACTTCACCAATAATTCCCTAATTCTTTCCTCTTTTAGGAATTGTTTATCCTCTTCATTTATATGAAGGATAATTTCTGTTCCCCGGTCCTTTTTTTCTCCTTCTTCAATAGTAAAATCGGTGGTTCCTTCGCATATCCAATGGGCTGCAGGCTCATCTTTGTAGGATTTAGTAAGGATTTCCACTTTGTTAGCCACCATAAAGGAAGAATAGAACCCAAGACCAAAATGCCCAATAATTCCTGTATCTTTTGCTGAATCCTTATATTTTTCAAGAAATTCTTCAGCTCCGGAAAAAGCTACTTCGTTGATGTATTTCTCAACCTCTTCCCGGGACATCCCAATTCCCTGATCTATAATATGCAGCGTTTTGTTTTCCTCGTCAATTTTAACTTCAATCGTAGGATTGCCATATTCCACATCGGTTTCTCCAATAGTAGAAAGATGTTTCATTTTTATAGTTGCATCTGTCGCATTGGAGATCAACTCCCGCAAAAAGATTTCATGATCGCTGTAAAGAAATTTCTTTATAAGAGGGAAAATGTTCTCTACAGATACATTAATTTTTCCTGTTGCCATATATTCTAGTATTTAGTTGAATGTTTATTTCCTAACCTATAGTCAAAAAAAATACCAACTAAATTCCGCTGACAAACTGACACCCGTAATTAAGTAAGCCAGACTTCGTCTAAGATTTGAATCTATTAAAAAGAGCATTAAAATATTTAACAAATTATTTTGTTTAATTATTGCTTTAAAAGATTAAACAGTATGTATCTTTGTAAAAGAAAGAAAGAATTATGGCAACGAAACAAAAGAAAACAGCATCAAAATTGGTGAAGGAAACTAAAGTTACTCAGGACCAATTAATACGTCTTTATATGGAATACGTTCTGGAGCATGAAAAAATGCCCAAAAGCGTTTATAAATTCTGCAAGGACAATGATATTACCGAAGGGCAGTTCTACGATTTTTACGGAAATTTTGATGGCCTGAAAAAAGGTATCTGGACAAAATTCTATGATAATACAATGCTTGTAATTGAAAAAAGTCCCGAATTTGATACGTTCTCAACCCGGGAAAAATTACTGACTTTTTATTATACTTTTTTCGAATTATTAACAGCAAACAGAAGTTATGTCTTGTACACACTTACTGAAAATGCTGAAATGATGAAAAATCTGGATCAGTTAAAAGGGCTTAGAAGAAAAGTGAAAGGTTTTGCAAATGAATTGATTCGTGAGGGAAATGAAGATAAATCCTCAAAAATTTTGAAACAGTCGGAAACTATTTTTTCCGAAGCTACCTGGGTGCAACTTTTATTTATTATCAAATTTTGGATGGATGATAATTCCGCACAATTTGAAAGTACAGATGTGGTAATAGAAAAATCTGTAAATACGGTTTTTGATCTTTTTGACAACACACCACTGGAAAGAATCCTGGATTTGGGTAAATTTTTATGGAAAGAAAAAATGGCGTAATCCCTCTATATCAACTTCACAGATAGTATATCCTCACTTTTTAGAGCTGTCTGTGAGTTTTTTTAAACCCAAAACAATATGAACACAATAGATAAAATACCCACAGGAAAACTTGGAAGAACCAGTAAAATGGTTCAAACCGGAGTAAAAGTTGGTGGGAACTACATAAAGTATTATAGTAAAAAGGCGTTTGATTCAAGCCTTACACGAGATGAGTTGGATGAAAGCAATGCTACAGATATTTACGACGGATTAAAGAGTTTGAAAGGAAGTGCTTTAAAGGTTGCTCAAATGCTTTCCATGGAAAAGAGCCTTCTGCCAAACGCCTATGTAGAAAAATTTTCGTTAGCGCAATTCAGCGTTCCGCCCTTATCGGCTCCTTTGGTTCGAAAAACTTTTAAAAAATACAATGGGGAATACCCCGAAGATCTATATGATACTTTTGCAACCCAATCGGTAAATGCGGCCAGCATCGGTCAGGTGCACCGCGCGACAAAAGATGGGAAGAAACTTGCTGTGAAAATCCAATATCCGGGGGTTGCAGATAGTATCAGTTCAGATCTTGCAATGGTGAAGCCCATTGCAACAAGAATGTTCAACCTTCAGGGAAAAGATTCTGAAAAATATTTTAAGGAAGTGGAAGGGAAACTCCTCGAGGAAACAGATTATATCCTGGAAGTTAAACAAAGCAAAGCTATTTCTGAAGCCTGTAAACATATTCCTAATCTAAAATTTCCGAAATACTATGAAGATCTTTCCAGTGAAAGAATTATCACCATGGACTGGATGGAAGGAGAGCATTTAAGTGAATTTGCGAAAAAGAATAACGATCAGGTACTAGCTAATAAAATAGGGCAGACCTTGTGGGATTTTTATATGTATCAAATGCACCACCTTAAAGAATTGCATGCCGATCCTCATCCCGGAAATTTCCTGATAGATAAGGAAGAGAATTTGATTGCGATAGATTTTGGGTGTGTGAAACAAGTCCCTGATGATTTTTATGTTCCCTATTTTGAATTGGCAAATAAGGAAAATATCAATAATCCTGAATTTTTTAATGAAAAGATGTATCAACTTGAAATTCTTCGAAAAGATGATTCACAAAAGGAGATCACGTTCTTTTCAGAATTGTTTTATGAAATGTTGAGTTTATTCACTAGTCCGTTTCACAACGAAACCTTTGATTTTGCAGACGAAACTTTTTGGTCGAAAATAACAGAATTAGGAGAAAAATACAGCAAAGATTCCGAATTACGAAAAATGAACGGAAACCGGGGTAGCAAACACTTTTTGTATATCAACAGAACATTTTTTGGGCTATATAATATGCTTCATGATTTAAAGGCAAAAGTTGAAATCAACAATTATAAAAAATATATTTAAGACTTTATTTATTGGTTAGGTTGTTAGGAGAGTGTGGCTATTTTATAGTCACGCTCTCTGCATTTATAGAAAAACCAAATGTATTGAAATTCCATTTCCATACATTTTAGAATGATTGTTTCGATAAAATCATAAAAGGCTGCAGAACCAAAGTTTTGCAGCCTTTTATTTAACAATAGGTTTAATTCCCCGTGAAATTGATTCCAGGTAATTCATTCAAATTAGAACATCAAAGTTCACATCCTAATTTTTTATCGCTTCTTCAGGTTGTTCTATCGATGTTTTCTCTTTGTTTTTCACATATTTTTCAAGCCATTGGTCTTGTTCCCAAAGCACGTGTAATACAGATTCTTTTGCGCTGTACCCATGGCTTTCCTTTGGAAGCATCACTAAACGGGCAGTTGCTCCCAAACCTTTTAATGCGTTGAAATAACGTTCACTTTGCATAGGATAGGTACCGGAGTTATTATCGGCTTCTCCATGGATTAGCAATAAAGGGGTTTTCATCTTATCAACGTGCATAAATGGTGACATTGCATTATACACTTCCGGTGCTTCCCAATAATTTCGTTCCTCACTTTGAAAACCAAAGGGAGTTAAAGTCCTGTTATAGGCTCCGCTCCTCGCAATTCCCGCTGCAAATAAATTAGAATGTGAAAGCAGGTTCGCGGTCATAAATGCACCATAACTGTGGCCGCCAACCGCAACGCGATCGCGGTCTATAAAACCAAGTTCGTCTACCGCATCTATTGCCGCTTTTCCGTTTGCAACAAGTTGCTTTCTAAAACTGTCATTTGGCTGTTCCTCACCTTCTCCCACAATTGGGAAAGCGGCATCATCTAAAACAACATAACCACGATTTACCCAGTAAATTGGTGATCCGTAATAGGGATACGTGAAATCATTGGCATTCGATGTGTTTTGCGCGGCAGAGGATTTGTCTTTAAACTCTCTTGGATAGGCCCAAAGGACCATCGGTAATTTCGTACCGGAATTTTTATCATAATTGGCAGGAAGGTATAATGTACCGCTTAATTCAAGTCCGTCGTCTCTCTTGTATGTGATCACTTCCTTATGAACCTCTTCCAAAGCTTTAAAAGGATTCACAAAACTGGTGATTTGCGTAAGATCATTTTTAGAATCAATATTCCTGATGTAATAATTTGGATATTCTGCAGATGCTTCTATTCGCACTAAAAGTTTTCCATTTTTAATATCGATCGCTTCTACAAGGGATTCTTTTTTATCTGTGTATTCAGATTGATACAACCTTTTGGTTTCCCCATTTTTCAAATTGATCTCATCTACAAAAGGAAACTGTCCTTCTTCAGAAAAACCATCTCCCAATAAGAAGGCCTTGTTATTATCCATGGAAAGCACGGTTGCTCCAAATTGATTCTTTTTTGTTACAAAACTTCCCGGGTCGTTGTATCTATCCTGATAATTTCGGTCAAATAGTACTTTTGGTGCTTTATTGGGTTGTGAAGGATCAAAGACATAGGTGCGGGAGTTTCTGGTGTTCCACCAGCTATCGTACGCAATTGCGGTGTTATTATCACCCCAGATTATTCCTGAGAAACGATCTTTTGTCTTCAGGATAGATTTGCCTTCTCCTGTAAAGGGAGCATTCAGCAAAAATACTTCATCGCGAAATGCAACTTCATTTTCAGGATCTCCACCATCCAAAACTTTTGCATACACCAGGGTAGCCGGTACATCACTTCTCCAGGATAAATCTCGTCTTCCTTTTCTTTCAGCCATAAAACCCTGCGGAAGATCTTCGATTAAAGGAACATCATTTACTTTGGAAATTTCCTTCCCTTCTTTGTCATAAATAATGCTTTCTGAAGGAAATCTGTTATAAGGAACCAAATAGGAAAAAGGTTTTTTAATACTTGTAACCATTACATAATTCCCATCTGGAGAAAAGGAAATGCCGCTATACATTTTTGACTCTTTCCAGTCCTTCTTTGTGCCTCCCATAGAAACTTTTACAAGGGAAGCTTTTGCCAGTTGTTCAAAATTATATTCATCATTAGGATTTTGCAAAAGATCCTGATAGGTTCTGTTTTGAGCTTTGCTTCCGTCGCTTACAGAAACTGTAGGACCTTCGGGTATTGCGGTTGCACTGTTGATCAATTCTTTTCGGTTCTCCGGTATCATTTTTACCAGTACGGCAGAATTATCCTTGAACCAATTGATCACATCACGCATATTGGCATTCAAATTCCCATCGGTTAATTTTCTTGCCTGTCCTGTGGAGATTTCCAATACCCAAAGTTCAACCCCGGTATCGGTTGTATGGGTCATCGCTATTTTTGTTTCATCCGGAGACCAGGTGAAATTGGTCAACTTTGGATTTTCTGGCAATCCTTTCACCTCCATTGGTTCTTTGGCATTTACCGCTTTTACCTGCACATTGTTATAAAAGGTTGCTCTACTGTTAATGTTTGTAACAGGATTTATACGCAGGCCACCAAGGCGCATTTCGGTTTCACTTAATTCTGCGATGGATTTATATTGATCCCGGTATAAAAAAACCATCATTTCGCCTTTGCTGTCAATAATGGTTGTTGGGGCAAGCGGAACATCTACCAGCTCCAGGATTTCCTGTGGAGGTTTTTGATACGTCAGGTTTTCCTGAGCCGTTGCCGTAAAAAGGAAACTTGCTGTAAGAAAACAGAAAATTAATTTCTTCATAAATATAATTATTAACGGGTTTATAAAAGCGCGGCAATAAATAAGCGGTAGAGGTTAATCTTTCTTATATTGCAAGGCAAAATATATTAAAAACTTAAATTTAGTAATAAATAATATTAATTTCATAATTTCTTCAACTATGTATCAATCTAAAATTGCCGGTTTGGGGAGTTATTTGCCGGAAAATGTTGTGACTAACGACGATCTTTCAAAACTGATGGATACCAATGATGCCTGGATTCAGGAAAGAACCGGGATCAAAGAGCGCAGGCATATCAAAAAAGGGGATGGCAATTCTACGGCTACTATGGGGGCCAAGGCCGCCAGGATAGCTATAGAACGCTCGGGAATTGCAAAGGATGATTTAGATATGATCGTTTTTGCAACCTTAAGTCCAGATTATTATTTTCCGGGTTGTGGCGTGCAGGTTCAGGAAATACTCGATATAAAAACAATTCCTGCTTTAGATGTACGAAACCAGTGCAGCGGGTTTATTTATGCGCTTTCCGTGGCCGATCAGTTTATAAAAACCGGAATGTATAAAAACATATTGGTTATTGGTAGTGAAAACCATAGCGGTGGACTGGATTTTACGGATCGTGGCCGATCTATTTCCGTGATTTTCGGGGATGGTGCAGGAGCTGCGGTTTTAACAAGGACCAATCACATTAGCCAGGGAATCCTTTCCACTCATTTGCATTCTGAAGGAAAAAATGCGATGGAGCTTTCCTTAAGAGCTCCAAGTACAGAGTACTGGGTTCCACAGATTATTGCCGAAAATCCTCAGGGAGATGATATTCCTTATTACCCTTACATGAATGGTCAGTTTGTTTTCAAGAATGCCATCCAGCGTTTTTCTGAAGTGATCATGGAAGGATTAAAAGCGAATGGACTTGAGGTGAGTGATATAGATATGCTTATCCCACACCAGGCGAACCTTCGAATTTCACAGTTTGTTCAGCAAAAATTTAAACTCAGCGACGAGCAGGTTTATAATAACATTCAGAAATATGGAAATACTACAGCAGCTTCCATTCCTATTGCACTAACAGAAGCCTGGGAAAACGGAAAAATTAAAGAAGGAGATCTCGTGGTTCTGGCCGCTTTTGGAAGCGGATTTACCTGGGGAAGCGCAATTATTGAGTGGTAGTTTGGGAATTTAGATATTAGATTACAGAGAATAGAATATAGATAAAAGCGCCAGTAGAAAAATAGAACAATCAACTTTCAAAATTTAAAATTCAAGAATAAAAATGAGTTCTTAGATTTTTTGGGTTATTTGCTAAAAGTGGAAGAGATTATTTCTGCGAAAATCTGCGAGTTCAGCGGGAGATAAACTATAAGTGGCATTAATTTTTAAAACGGTCAATGCTAAACAAGAATAGAGAACAGGTGGGAGATAAAAGCTAAAAAATATTCTAAAACAGGAAAGCAAAAAATAAAAGTAATAAACCCACCTTCAAATAGAAGATGGGTTTCCTGTTACACCGGGTAAGCCAACCATCTCAACCTTCCCGGTTTCACAGCGAGCTTCAGTTTACAATAAAGACAAGCAGACCCGGAATTTGTTACAATGCTGGTTTTATGCTAAATTTGTATCTTATGGAAAACAAGAAAACATTGGTTTTGGGGGCTTCCTTAAATACTTCAAGATATTCCAACCTTGCTATAAACAGATTGGTTGCTTATAAACACCCTGTTGTAGCGGTTGGATTAAGAAAAGGTGAAGTAGCCGGTGTTCCTATTGCTACTGAAAAGGAAAGTTTTGAAGAGGTAGATACCGTAACTTTATATCTAAACCCTAAAAGACAGGTGGAGTATTATGATTACATTCTTTCGCTTAATCCACAACGGGTGATCTTCAATCCCGGCACAGAAAACCCTGAATTATTTGAGCTTCTGAAAAAAAACAAAATCGAATTTGAAGTTGCCTGCACCTTAATCATGCTTGGTACGAATCAATACTAGCCCCAGGAAAGTTAAAAGTCCGTTTAAGATAAGCACAAAAAATCCGAATTCAAATCCAAACCAGATTTCACTGTTACTGCTTATCAAATAGGTGATAATAGGTGATAATATGGCTATTAACGGTACCCATTTGTCTATTATTTTCCATTTTGTAAACAGTCCAAAACTGTAAAGTCCCAATAATGGTCCATAGGTATATCCTGCAAAAACGAATAATTTTGCGATGACACTTTCATCTTTTATCAGGTATTTAAAGATGATGATCACGAGGATTAGTACCACAGAGACACCCACGTGTATCTGCTTTCGAACTACTTCCTGTTTTGCTTTTGAATATCGTTTTTCAATATCCATAATATCGATGCTAAACGAAGTAGTGAGCGCGGTTAATGCACTGTCTGCACTGCTATATGCAGCTGCTATAAGCCCTAGTATGAAAAATATTGCAATCCCAAATCCCAGGTCGCTTTGTGTTGCTATTACCGGGAATAATTCATCTTTAAAAGATTCTATTCCATTGGTTCGTGCGAATTCGGTCAATAAAACCCCTAGGGCCAAAAAGACCAGGTTAACAAAAGTGAGCACAATAGTGAACCAGAACATATTTTTTTGAGCATCTTTCAAATTTCTGCAGGTTAGGTTTTTTTGCATCATATCCTGGTCCAGTCCTGTCATAACAATGGCGATAAAAGCTCCGGATATAAACTGTTTCCAGAAATAATCGGCACTTCTAAAATCATCAAAAAAGAAAATCTTAGACAATTCACTATTGGAAATATGCGAGATAAGATCGCCTCCCTGGATTCCGAGATCATCAGAAATGTAATAAATGCTTACTCCTACCGCTATAAGCATACAAAGCGTTTGGAGGGTATCTGTGTAAACAATTGTTTTTATCCCAGATTTAAATGTATAAATCCAAATAAGGGCAATGGTCATAATCACTGTGGCCCAAAAGGGTATTCCCAGGGCATCGAATAATATGATCTGCAAAACATTTGCTACCAGGAATAATCTAAAACTGGATCCTACTACTCTTGAAAGCAGAAAAAAAGAAGCCCCGGTTTTATAGGAATATTTACCAAACCTGCTTTCCAGATAGGTATAAATAGAGGTGAGGTTCATCCGGTAATAAAGCGGAAGCAAAACGGTTCCTATGATTAGGTATCCAACAATATATCCCAGTACAACCTGCATATAACTAAACTGGCTGGCTTCAACCCAACCGGGCACCGATATAAAGGTAACCCCGCTCAGGGAGGCACCTATCATTCCAAAAGCCACCAAATACCAGGGAGATTGCCTGTTAGCTTTAAAGAATGTTTCATTATTGGAATCTTTTCCGGTGAAATAGGAGATGATCAATAAAGCACCAAAATAAGCGGCGATAAGCAGAAGGATATAGAGGGGTTGCATAGAAGATTGATTTCGGGAGCAAATTACAAATAATGCATTAATTTACAACCGGCATTCTGCGGCTTAATTTTATTGATTTGAAGTAAAAAAACGTAATTTTGGAACATGGATTTTTCTTCAAAATTATTGGAACAGGCCGTAGCCGAAATGTCCCAGCTTCCGGGAGTGGGCAAGCGTACCGCACTAAGACTTGTGCTGCATTTATTAAAGCAACCGGCAGACCAAACCACACAACTCTCAGAAGCTTTGGTGAATTTGCGTACAAAAATCAAACTTTGTAATAACTGTCATAATATCAGCGATACAGAATTATGTGAGATTTGTTCCAATAAAAACAGGATCCGTGAGATCGTTTGCGTAGTGGAAGATATCCGGGATGTGATGGCCATTGAAAATACAAGTCAGTACCGCGGATTGTATCACGTTCTGGGAGGAAAAATTAGTCCTATGGATGGGATTGGTCCGTCACAGTTGACGATAAAATCCCTTATAGAAAAAGTGAAAGTAGGAGAAATTGAAGAGATTATTTTTGCTCTGAGCTCAACTTTGGAAGGGGATACTACCAATTTTTATATTTTTAAACAGCTCGGGGGATTAAAGGTGAAAACCTCCACTATTGCTCGCGGAATCTCGGTAGGTGATGAGCTGGAATATGCAGATGAGGTTACCCTGGGTAGGAGTATAACCAATAGAATACCATTTGAAGGTTCGCTTAAAAACTGATTTCATCAGAGATACCAATAACCTCCTGGTGAGCCTTAGGGGTTTGTAAAAGGAAGAAACTTCCATAATATCGATGAAATCCCAAATGCGGAATCGGGTAGATATCTGGGAAATTAAACCAGCTTGTGGGATTAAAACAGGTTCGTTCTTTTTATTTTCAGGATCTGAAACTGTATTTTTACAGAAAGAGAAATGATTGAAGCAGAGCGGGTAAATACATATAAAAATAATTTTATTGAATATTTAATACTAAGAATGCGTTAAAATAAGTAATTTCGCAATCAGTATTACAAAAAACATCTTTGAGATAATAATATGGCAAAGTTTGAACTAAAGTTGCCCAAGATGGGCGAAAGTGTTGCAGAAGCAACCATTACAAATTGGTTAAAGGAAGTAGGAGATAGCATTGAAGCCGATGAGGCCGTACTGGAGATCGCTACAGATAAAGTGGATAGTGAAGTTCCAAGTGAGGTCGATGGTATCCTGGTGGAAAAACTTTTTGAAGCCGATGATTTAGTACAGGTAGGACAAACTATTGCGATTATTGAAGTCAAGGATGGAAAAGAAACCGCTGAAACCACTTCGGCAGAATCGGAAGAACCAGCTGAGGAAGTTATGGTAGAGGAAGCTGAAGAGTTTGTTGCTTCAGCAGAACAAAGCATACAATCCTCTCCTGAATTCTATGCAGATTCCACGAAATTTTATTCTCCTCTGGTAAAAAATATAGCTAAGAAAGAAGGCATTTCCTTAAGTGAACTCGAAAGTCTTGAAGGGTCCGGAAAAGATGGCCGGGTCACCAAAAATGATATTTTGGAGTATGTGGAGACCCGTTCTTCTAAACCAACACAACAAAAAGCACCTGCAGCAAGGCCAGAGCCTTCTGTTCAAAAACAAGCAGCTCCAATAAGTGTTAACGGGGAGGATGAAATAATTGAAATGAGCAGAATGGGTAAAATGATCGCCCATCATATGGTAGAGAGTAATCTTACTTCTGCCCATGTTCAGTCTTTTATTGAAGTTGATGTAACCAATATCTGGAACTGGAGAAATAAGCATAAAAACGAATTTGAGAAACGCGAGGGTGAAAAACTCACCTTTACCCCAATATTTATGGAAGCCGTTGCCAAGGCGATCAAGGATTTTCCAATGGTCAATATTGCTGTAGATGGTGACAAAATCATAAAAAGGAAGAATATCAATCTGGGAATGGCTGCCGCGCTTCCCGATGGGAACTTAATTGTTCCGGTTATTAAAAATGCAGACAGGTTGAATCTGGTTGGTATGGCCAAGGCGGTTAATGATCTTGCCAATAGGGCAAAAACCAATAAGCTTAAGCCGGACGATATTCAGGGAGGAACTTATACTGTTACCAATGTAGGAACTTTTGGAAGTATTATGGGGACACCCATAATCAACCAGCCACAGGTAGCGATTTTAGCCCTGGGAGCTATTCGAAAAGTACCTGCGGTAATCGAAACTCCTGAAGGTGATTTTATAGGGATCCGTCATAAAATGTTCCTTTCTCATAGTTATGATCACCGGGTCGTAAACGGTGCGCTGGGAGGACAATTTGTTCAAAGAGTAGCGCAATATTTAGAGTCTTTTGATAAGAACAGGGATATTTAAAATAGAATCATCTAAGTAAATGAGCCGCATGATCACAGGAATAAATTCTGTAATTATGCGGCTTATTGTTTTTTTAACTGATGAGTTTTCATTTTCTGAAAGAGTTTGAAAAAAAATCAAACTTTTAAATTATAGTATATTTACAAAAAAAATAGTTGTTATGGAGTTAAAGCTTACCAAGCCTATATGTTTTTTCGATTTGGAAACCACCGGAATGAACCTGTCAAAAGACCGGATCGTGGAAATTTCAATATTAAAGGTCTTTCCAAATGGAAATAAGGAAAGCAAGACCTGGCTGGTAAATCCGGAGATGAAAATCCCAGATGAGGTAATCGCTATTCACGGAATTACAAATGAGAAAGTAGCCGAAGAACCTACTTTTAAGCAGTTGGCACCACAAATCCATGAAATGATTAAATCCTGTGATTTGGGAGGGTATAATTCTAATAGATTTGATATTCCTTTGCTTGTTGAAGAGTTGCTTAGGGTGGGAATTGATTTTGAGATGAAAAATGTGGTTTCGGTAGATGTTCAAACAATTTTCCATAAAAAGGAGCAACGAACCCTTTCTGCGGCCTATCAGTTTTATTGTGAGAAAAATCTTGAAGGTGCCCATTCAGCTGAAGCAGATACGAATGCAACCTATGAGATATTAAAATCACAATTGGATAAATATGAAGATTTAACCAATGATATGGCCTGGTTGGGAGAGTATAGTTCCCGTAGGAAGTTTGCAGATTTTGCCGGTTTTATAGGGTATGACAAAAAAGGAGATGAGGTTTTTGCCTTTGGAAAATATAAAGGTAGGATTGTAGAAAAAGTATTGGAAGAGGAGCCGGGTTATTTCGGATGGATACAAAATGCCGACTTTCCTCTATACACCAAAAAAGTGCTTACTGCTATTAAACTAAGAAAGCTCAATACGAAATTGAAATAACCACATAAAATAGAGTTCAAAGTAAAATCTTCAGCTTAAATGAAAATAATTTGTATTGGTAGGAATTATAGTGAACATATTTCGGAATTAAATAATGAGCGTCCGGAAGAACCGGTCATCTTTTTAAAACCGGATACTGCTGTTTTATTGAAAAAACAGCCCTTCTTTATCCCCGATTTTTCTAATGATGTGCATTATGAAGTAGAACTCCTGGTCAAGATTAAAAAAGTTGGGAAATATATCCAGGAAAAATTCGCTCATAAATACTATGATGAAATAGGATTAGGGATCGATTTTACTGCGAGAGACCTTCAGCAAAAATTAAAGGAAAAGGGATTGCCATGGGAAAAATCTAAGGCTTTTGATGGAGCTGCTGTAATTGGAGAAAAATGGATGGATAAAAATTCTTTCAGCAATTTAAATAATATTAACTTTAGCTTGCTAAAAAACGGGGAGTGCGTTCAAACTGGCAATACCGGCAGCATGCTTTGGAAAACAGATGAAATAATCTCCTATGTTTCTCAATTTTTCACTTTAAAAATTGGAGATATATTATTTACAGGGACTCCTCAGGGTGTAGGAAAAGTTTCGGTTAACGATACATTGACGGGTTTTATAGAAAAAGAACAATTTTTTTCAATTAACGTAAAATAGATGAGTAATTATTACAATTTAGAGGCAGTAAATGAGATGGCTGGCGGTGATGATGATTTCGTGAAAGTGATTGTAGAAACATTTCTGGAGGAAATTCCGCCAGATGTACGTTCTATGAGTGAAGCTATAGATAGCAATAATCCTAAACTTGCATATCAATATGCCCACAAAATGAAGCCAAACCTGGCGCTTTTTGGTTTGGACTTAATGGATCAAATCCTTGTGATAGAAGCCTGGTCTAAAGGCAAAACTAATATGGAAAGCGCTGAAAGTGCCGGCAGAAAAATTTCTGATAAAGTGACGCTGTCGGAACAGGAGCTGAAGAAAGATTATCAGCTCTAATGACCGCTGAAATAATTACCATTGGAGATGAGATTTTAATTGGACAGATTGTAGATTCCAATTCTGCATTTATCGCCCAAAATTTAAATAAAATCGGGATTTCCGTTCATCAAATCACCTCCATAGAGGATGATAAATCGCACATCTTACAAACCCTTGAGGAAGCTTCAGTAAGAGCAGATGTTATTATTATCACCGGTGGGCTGGGTCCCACAAACGATGATGTGACAAAGAATACTTTATGTGAATATTTTGACGATATTCTTGTGAATAATGAAGAAGTTCTGGAGCACGTAGAAGAACTTTTCGCCAAACATATTTCAACGCCTATTTCAAACTTAAACAGGGAACAGGCTTTGGTTCCATCTAAAGCACATATTTTGTTCAATAAATATGGCACAGCGCCCGGTTTATGGTTGAAGAAGGGGGAGAAGGTTTTTATCGCTATGCCCGGAGTTCCTTTTGAGATGAAAATGATGATGGAGCTCGAGGTTATTCCTAAACTTAAGAAAGAATTCAAACGATCTTTTATTTTTCACAAAACAATAAAAACCTACGGTTTGGGTGAGAGTGCAATTGCACTTAGAATTGAGGAATGGGAAAGGAATTTGCCTGTTTCGATTAAACTGGCCTATTTGCCTGCACTTGGAAAAGTAAGGTTGAGATTGTCAGGAAAAGGGGAGAATGAGGAGGAACTAAAGTTGGCTATTGAACATGAATTTGAGAAAATATATCCACTTCTGGAAGATATCATTTCAGATTACAGCGGTGATGATGATGATATTACATTGACAATAAATAAATTATTGGTTGCCAAAAAGTGTTTTTTAGCTGTTGCTGAAAGTTGTACAGGCGGAGAAATCGCGGCTGAGTTTACCGCGAATCCAGGAGCTTCTAATTGTTTTAAGGGTGGAACTGTAACTTATGCAACCCAATCAAAATTGGATATTCTTGGGGTTCCTGCCGGTTTAATCGAAAAACACAGCGTGGTAAGCGCAGAGGTTTGCGAAGCGATGGCTAAAAATGTCAAAAAAATGTTTAAGTCGGATTATGCGTTGGCAACAACAGGAAATGCAGGGCCCACAAAAGGGGATAGCGATGCAGAAGTTGGAACGGTTTATATTAGCTTAGCGACCCCCGAGGGTGTCTTTTCTAAAAAATTCATATTGGGAAAAAGCAGGGAGCAAGTGGTTAAAAAGGCTGTGGCTAAGGCTTTTGAGATGCTTCTGAAAGAACTAAACGGGAAATAGACTGTTTCAGAAGGACCAATACGTACTGATAATCCGGAAAAAAACAAGAAATATTTTTTAATTTAGTGTTGGCTGTTATGTAAAAATATCGTTAATTTGCAGCCTGTTTGGAAATAACAAAATAAAGATTATAACAATGTCAAGAGTTTGTGAGCTTACGGGTAAAAAGGCAATGGTAGGGAACAATGTATCCCACGCTATGAATAAAACCAAACGTAAATTTAATATTAACTTATTAAAGAAACGTTTTTATATTCCTGAAGAAGATAAATGGATAACCTTAAAAATTTCCACTTCTGCATTAAAAAACATCAATAAAAAAGGTATCTCTGCTGTCATCAAAGAAGCAAGGGAAAAAGGATATTTGAATAAATAATCCTCACCACTAAGACACAGTAATATGGCAAAGAAAGGTAATAGAATACAGGTAATCTTAGAGTGTACAGAGCATAAAGCATCGGGTAAGCCGGGTACCTCAAGATATATTTCAACAAAAAATAAAAAGAACACACCGGATAGATTGGAGTTAAAGAAATTTAACCCAATCCTTAAGAAAATGACGGTTCATAAAGAGATAAAATAATTAAGCCATGGCAAAGAAATCAGTAGGTACAATACAAACAGGAACAAAAAGATTGAGCAAGGCCATTAAAATGGTGAAATCCCCTAAAACAGGTGCTTACACGTTTGTGGAAAGCATTATGGCTCCTGACCAGGTAAATGACTTTCTTGCTAAAAAGTAAGTTATTTCAAAAATATTTTGAAAGGCCGTTCCGATAACAAATCGGAACGGCCTTTTTGTTTTTTGTGTATATTTACAAGCGGAAAATGCAGCCTGTTTTATTTTTGTGTTGCACCCCTGTTGCCAGTTAAAAACCTTCCAGTAAAAATGAGTTTATTTAAAAAGATATTTTCTAAAGAAAAAAAAGAAACCCTCGATAAAGGTTTAGAAAAGTCCAAGGACAATTTCCTGTCAAAAATGAGCAAGGCCGTGGCCGGAAAGTCCAAAGTGGATGAAGACGTTCTGGATGATTTGGAAGAGGTTTTAATAAGCAGTGATGTAGGAGTTACAACAACAATAAAGATTATAAGACGTATCGAAGAGCGGGTTGCAAGGGATAAATATTTAGGAACTGCAGAGCTTAATGAGATCTTAAAGGAAGAGATCGCAGGGTTGTTATCTGAAACCGATTCTGGAGATACCGATGGGTTTAATTTCAAAAGCGATGGAAAACCCTATGTGATCATGGTAGTAGGCGTGAATGGAGTTGGGAAGACCACAACTATTGGAAAGTTGGCATATCAGTTTAAAAAAGATGGAAAGAAAGTATTGCTGGGTGCTGCAGATACGTTTCGCGCAGCGGCTATAGATCAGCTTCAAATTTGGGCCGACAGAACTCAGGTTCCAATGATCAAACAACAAATGGGAAGCGATCCTGCCTCGGTAGCTTTTGATGCCGTTCAAAGCGGGGTTACTCAAGGTTCAGATGTAGTTATTATTGATACCGCCGGAAGGTTACACAATAAAGTGAACCTGATGAATGAACTTACCAAGGTGAAAAGAGTCATGCAAAAAGTCATTCCCGGTGCTCCACATGAGGTGTTGCTCGTTCTTGATGGATCTACAGGTCAAAATGCTTTCGAGCAGGCAAAACAATTCACTGCCGCTACCGAAGTTACTTCCCTGGCGGTTACAAAACTCGATGGTACCGCAAAGGGTGGAGTTGTGATAGGAATCAGTGATCAATTTAAGATCCCGGTGAAATACATTGGAATAGGCGAAGGCCTGGAAGACCTTCAGGTATTTAACAAATTTGAATTTGTAGATTCCTTTTTCAAAAAATAATCGATTTAAGTTAATTAGCTATATATTTTATGAAATGAGCATAACGCGGATATGAAACAAACACCGATGAAGATATGCGAATTGCATATGCCAATTAAAAACAATAAATATCTAAATATGAAAAATAAATACTTTTTGATCCTCATTCTTTTTTTCCACAACGCTTTGGAGTCAGTCGCCAAAGAACCCTTGGTCCATTTCCAGACGGAAAAGTGGACGCCTACACCGGAATTGTTGCGGCAAACGGCCGAATTGGGATCTTGCCGGAAGACAAACCTTTTGAGGTGCGTTCTATTATTTTAAATAATGTGTATGACAAGGAATCCCCGCTTGGAGTGAGTAAAATCTTAGTAGGAATGAACTTTGGGAACCTGGAAATGGAAATTGACGGGGAGAAGATTACCGAAAATAATGTTTCCAACTGGATGCAAACCTTGAACATGAAAGAAGCAGCTTTTACAACATCCTTTGATTTTAAGGATAAAGCGCAAATTTCATATACCATTTATGCACTTCGGAATGTTCAATATACCGGATACATAGATTTTAAGGTGCAGGCTAAAACCGATATT
>NZ_JH594606.1:591727-643498 GCF_000243235.1 Gillisia limnaea DSM 15749 | reverse complement strand
CCGTGGCCGGAAAGTCCAAAGTGGATGAAGACGTTCTGGATGATTTGGAAGAGGTTTTAATAAGCAGTGATGTAGGAGTTACAACAACAATAAAGATTATAAGACGTATCGAAGAGCGGGTTGCAAGGGATAAATATTTAGGAACTGCAGAGCTTAATGAGATCTTAAAGGAAGAGATCGCAGGGTTGTTATCTGAAACCGATTCTGGAGATACCGATGGGTTTAATTTCAAAAGCGATGGAAAACCCTATGTGATCATGGTAGTAGGCGTGAATGGAGTTGGGAAGACCACAACTATTGGAAAGTTGGCATATCAGTTTAAAAAAGATGGAAAGAAAGTATTGCTGGGTGCTGCAGATACGTTTCGCGCAGCGGCTATAGATCAGCTTCAAATTTGGGCCGACAGAACTCAGGTTCCAATGATCAAACAACAAATGGGAAGCGATCCTGCCTCGGTAGCTTTTGATGCCGTTCAAAGCGGGGTTACTCAAGGTTCAGATGTAGTTATTATTGATACCGCCGGAAGGTTACACAATAAAGTGAACCTGATGAATGAACTTACCAAGGTGAAAAGAGTCATGCAAAAAGTCATTCCCGGTGCTCCACATGAGGTGTTGCTCGTTCTTGATGGATCTACAGGTCAAAATGCTTTCGAGCAGGCAAAACAATTCACTGCCGCTACCGAAGTTACTTCCCTGGCGGTTACAAAACTCGATGGTACCGCAAAGGGTGGAGTTGTGATAGGAATCAGTGATCAATTTAAGATCCCGGTGAAATACATTGGAATAGGCGAAGGCCTGGAAGACCTTCAGGTATTTAACAAATTTGAATTTGTAGATTCCTTTTTCAAAAAATAATCGATTTAAGTTAATTAGCTATATATTTTATGAAATGAGCATAACGCGGATATGAAACAAACACCGATGAAGATATGCGAATTGCATATGACCATTAAAAAACAATAAATAGCTACATATGAAAAAAGCAATATCGTTGTTACTTTTTTTCCTCGTCTTTATTGGATGTAAGGAAAATACCGCAGAAAAAAATAGTGTTCAGGATCAAACAGATTCTACCGGGGTTTCTTCAGAATTGGAATTTAAAGTGCTGGATTCTAAAATCATTAATAAAGATTCACTTTGGGCTCCCTTCAATGTAGAAATGGAATCATTTTCAAAGGATCGATATTCTATGTTGCAGCCAATGATCATGGATAAAACTATTCCGGATATACAAAACGCTGTAAAAAACGGAGATTTCACCTATGAAGAGCTGGTGAAGTTTTATTTGTACAGGATCAGGAAATTCGACAGGAACAATGAAAAAAGCCTAAATTCAGTAATTTCCATAAATCCGGATATACTCGAACAAGCCCGGGAAAAAGACCGTGCTTTCAAGGCCGGAGAAAGAAAACATGCTATTTTTGGAATTCCTGTGCTTTTAAAAGATAATATTAATACAGAAGGACTTCCAACTACTGCGGGTTCTATAGCGCTGAAAAATAATCTAACCGAAGATGCTTATATCGTTGAGCGTTTAAAAGAAAACGGCGCCCTTATTCTCGGGAAAGCCAATTTAAGCGAATGGGCTTATTTCTTCTGCTCAGATTGCCCAAGCGGATATTCTGCTATCGGTGGTCAAACCTTAAATCCGTACGGAAGAAAAATACTTGATACGGGTGGTTCCAGTTCTGGAAGCGCGGTGGCAGTGGCTGCCAATTTAGTAACGGTTGCAGTCGGATCGGAAACTTCTGGATCTATTTTATCTCCTTCAAGTCAAAATTCCTTAGTTGGTTTAAAGCCTACTATTGGGGTTTTAAGCAGGGGTGGAATAATTCCAATATCAAGTACTTTGGATACTCCGGGCCCAATCACAAAAACTGTTATTGACAATGCTATTTTATTTTCTGCTATGACGGGAAAGGATGCTGAAGATCCTGCTTCAGTAAAAAATAAAAATTTAACAAAGGATTTCTATTCTAACGTATCAGCAACCGGAACCTTAAAAGGAAAAAGATTTGGGGCTATGAAATCTCTCATGGAGGATTCTCTTTATGTTGCAGCTGTAAATGATCTTAGAAAAGCCGGAGCTGAAATAATTGAATTTGAACCGGAGGAAATAGACCTTCCCAATTTCCGTCGTTTATTGAGTCTGGATATGAGAAATGATCTCCCGGAATATTTTGAGAATTATGGAGGCAAGGTTGATTTCAAATCTGTTCAGGATGTGGTAGCTTTCAATAAAATAGATTCAACCATACGGGCGCCTTATGGTCAGGGATTGTTTATAGGGATTCTGGAAGATTCGGCAACCAATGATGAGTTTACTGCCATAAAGGATACTTTAAGAAGGAATGGAAAACGCTTTTTTGAAGTTCCCATGAACACCCATAATCTGGATGCAGTACTATCTATAAATAATTACCATGCCGGATTTGCTGCAGTAGCATTGTATCCTGCAATAACGGTTCCTATGGGGTATGGAGATAATAACGCCCCAAAAGGCCTGACTTTTATCACCAAACCATATCAGGAAGATCAGCTTTATAAATTTGCTCAAGCGTATGAGCAGGTTTCAAAGAAAAGAGTTTCCCCAAAAAATTATAACGAGTAGGAATGCCAAAAAGGAATTTAAAGGGTCTTATAAGCAAAATTATCCTGTTCTATAGCTTTTTTTATATAGTAATGAAGCTTATTGCGATCTTGTTTCAGGGTGCCTGGGCAATCCCGAATTTAATCCTCACGCTTCCGTTTGTTGTTTTTGCCGCAATTGGGTGGGTAATGTTAAAGCGTGAAGAATATTCCTGGATTTATGTAATCGCCGGGGTTGTAATTATTAGTGTCATTCGCTATTATGAGATGGATTGGGTAGTGGAGATCCATCGATATTTTAATCCATCCAGTGAGTTGGGTTTCCAGAAGAATTCTTTAAATTTATGGATGTATTTACCTTCTATATATTTTTAGAACTTGTCGCGAAGCAATTGATTATAATATATTTACACCTAAGTACTAATGAAGCCGAAGAAAAACTATCCCGCTGAGGTTTACCTTAACGGAAAATGGCTTAAGCACGATCAAGCCTTTGTTTCGGTATTTGACCGCGGATTTATGTTTGGTGACGGAATTTATGAAGTAACTCCTTTTTATAATGGAATCCCGTTTAAGCTGAAGGAACATCTAGAGCGATTGCAATATTGCCTGAATGAGGTTCAAATAGAATTCGATGTTACCTCATTGGAAAAAATAATGCTGGAAGCGGTTTCACGTGCCGGATTATCTAAAAGTGATGCAGCTGTATATATTCAAATCTCCCGAGGAACTGCACCCAGAACTCACTTTTTCCCTGAAAACCCGACTCCGGTTATTTTGCTTTATTCCTTCCCCGTCAATCTGGAAAAGTTTGAAACCAAGAGGTGGAAGCTTTTGGTTTCTGAAGATAAACGCTGGCACCGTTGTGATATAAAAACCACAGCGCTTATGGCAAGTATCATGGCAAATGATGAGGCTATTTCTTTAGATTTTGAGGAGAATCTTCTGGTTCGCAAAGGATACTTTACGGAAGCTTCCCACTCAAGTGCTTTTTTTGTAAAATATAAAACAGTTTATACCCATCCTGAAGGGCCAAATATTCTCTCCGGAATTACCCGAAAGCAAATAATTTTGCTCTGTAAAAACTCAGGGATTAAGGTGAAAGAAAAAGCCGTACATCTGGACGAACTTGTAGAAGTAGATGAAATATTCCTCACCGGTACAACAACTCAGGTAGTACGAGTAGAATCTGTTCATTCAAGGGAGAAAGAACTTTTTCGTGCCAGGAAAAGCGATATCACCACTTTCTTACAGAATGAATTTATCAAATTAACCAGAGCTTAAATGGGACTGAAATTTTAAAAATATTCTAAAATTTTAGCCAATTTGAATAACATAAAAGTGAAAGACTTAAATCGACTTGTCCAATTTCAGGTTGATTTTCTATATCAATGGTGGTGTCTACAATTCCGTTAATTAATTTTTGGGCTATGCGTTTTCCCGCTTTTAATTTATACTAGCTATAAATATCATCAAGTATGTCCTCTGCTATTTGTAACCAATAAACTTCTAATTCCATTTTTGGATTTTGGCTTTTAGGTCCGTGGCTTTAATCATTCGTCCATTTTTAGAATCGTCCATAGCTTGGTCGATTTTTTTGGCGATTATTCTATATCAAACAAGCTTAAGTTGTTAGATAGGGTAGTTCTAATTTTAGATCGTATCTTTGCACCCGCTTTTGAAGAGAGATTTCAATAATCGCTCCCGGAACTTTCAGATTTAAAGGAACTTAATTGTTTTATAAAGCTGTAAGTACTGTTTCAGAGTAATTTAATAGAATGTATTTATGAGGACGAAGTCATTAAAGAAGAATAAGATCAATGTAGTAACTTTGGGTTGCAGCAAGAATGTTTATGATAGCGAAGTGCTGATGGGGCAATTAAAGGCTAATAACAAGGATGTTGTTCACGAGGAAGAGGGGAATATCGTGGTAATTAATACCTGCGGATTTATAGATAATGCCAAGGAAGAATCTGTAAATACCATTCTGGAATTCGTTGAAAAGAAACAACGGGGAGAAGTGGATCAGGTTTTTGTGACCGGTTGTTTAAGCGAACGTTATAAGCCGGATCTTATCAAGGAGATCCCGGATGTTGATCAGTATTTTGGTACTACCGAACTTCCTGCCCTTTTAAAAGCACTGGAAGCCGACTATAAACATGAATTGCTTGGAGAAAGGATTACTACCACTCCAAAAAATTACGCCTATCTTAAAATAGCTGAAGGCTGTGACAGGCCTTGTTCTTTTTGTGCCATTCCTTTAATGCGCGGAAAACATAGATCTACCCCTATTGAAAAACTGGTGGTAGAAGCCAAAAACCTTGCAAAGAACGGGGTTAAGGAATTAATACTTATCGCACAGGATCTAACCTATTATGGGTTGGATATTTATAAAAAAAGAAACCTGGCAGAATTACTTGAAAACCTTGTAAAGGTTGAAGGTATTGAGTGGATCAGGCTGCATTATGCATTCCCAACAGGTTTTCCTATGGATGTGCTTGATGTTATGAAGCGGGAACCAAAAATTTGCAATTATCTCGATATTCCGTTACAACATATCAATACAGAATTATTGAAATCTATGCGCCGCGGTACTACCCATGAAAAAACCACGAACCTTCTAAAGGATTTTAGAAAAATGGTTCCGGAAATGACGATTAGAACTACGCTTATTGTGGGATATCCGGGCGAAACCGAAGCGCATTTTCAGGAAATGAAGGATTGGGTTAAAGAAATGCGTTTTGAGCGTTTAGGCTGTTTTACCTATTCTCATGAGGAAAATACACACGCCTATAATCTGGAAGATGATGTTCCTCAGGAAATAAAGCAGGAACGTGCCAATAAAATCATGGAGATACAGTCTCAGATCTCCTGGGAACTGAATCAACAGAAAATAGGACAAACTTTTAAAGTTGTTATAGACCGGAAAGAAGGGAATTACTTCATTGGTCGTACCGAATTTGATTCTCCCGATGTAGATAATGAGGTACTTATTGATGCTACCACCACCTACCTTAAAACAGGTGAATTTTACGAGGTGAAGATCACCGAAGCAGCCGATTTCGATTTGTATGGGGAAGCTTTAAATGTAACTTCTGAAAAGCCTGTGAGAAAAGAAATCAAGGTTAAGACTTTCTAAGAATTATTTTTTACCAACTAAAATAAGGCTGAACAGGATATTTTCAATTTTTTTGATTGTACAAGATCTTTAAAACTTCACATTATTTCAGAAGGAACTATTTCTGCCTCATAGGTGGGTTTTGGTTGCTCCCCGGAATTTTTATACATTATGCAACTGTAATTTCCGGTTCCAGGTAAACTTCCTGTACACTTCTTAAAATTTCTATTCCTTCTTTCAAGGGTCGCTGAAAGGCTTTTCTTCCCATGATAAGTCCGCTTCCTCCTGCTCTTTTGTTGATAATTGCAGTTCGCACCGCTTCCCTGACATCAGACTCGCCTTTGGAACCGCCACCGGAATTGATTAATCCGATCTTTCCCATATAACAATTAGCGACCTGCAACCTGCAAAGATCTATAGGATGATCGGTAGTCAGGCTATTGTACATCTCGTCATTAAATTTTCCGAAGTTGATGTTTTTAAATCCAAAATTGGTTTCCGGTAATTTCTGTTTAATTATATCGGCCTTTATGGTTACACCCAAATGATTGGCCTGGCCTGTAAGATCGGCAGCGCTGTGATAATCTTCCTGCTCGGTTTTGAAGTCGTTGTTTCGGGTATAACACCATAAAATAGTAGCCAGTCCCAGCTGGTGTGCTTCCTCGAAGGCGATCGCGATTTCCTGGATTTGCCTGTTGCTTTCTTCAGATCCAAAATATATCGTAGCTCCAATGGCAGTAGCTCCAAGATTCCAGGCTTCTTTAACGCTGCCATAAGGAATTTGATCATATTGGTTTGGATAGGTTAGGAGCTCGTTATGGTTGATCTTCACCACAAATGGGATTTTATGTGCGTAACGCCGGGCGTGTAAACTCAAAGCTCCAAAGGTGGTGGCAACCCCGTTACAACCCGCCTCAACTGCAAGTTTAATAATGTTTTCCGGATCGAAGTAATCCAGGTTTTTATAAAACGAAAACGCTGCCGAATGTTCTATTCCCTGATCTATTGGCAGGATATTTAAATAACCTGTTCCGCCCAAATTCCCGTGATTGTACAAATTAGAAAGGCTTTTTAATACCTGCGGATTCCTGTCGCTATCGATGAAATTATCGACAGTTTGAGGATCCGGTATTTGAAGCCGTTTCTTTGGTATTTTTTTGCTTACATGGTCCAAATAATAGGAGGCATCCTCTCCAAGTTTTTCACGAATTTCATCTATAGTTTTCATATTTCAGGTTTTAGTTTTCTAAAAATCAACAATTTCGGACTTGCCTCAAGGTTCTTGATTTTTCTGTATAGATCATTATCCCTAATTTAAAACGGTCTGACTGAATTTAAAGATTTTAATCCATAGCTTTGCTATTCTAAATTATAAAGTATTTATAAAATATCTTAAAAAAGAAAAGATCTTAGGGATATCTAAAAAAGATCCCTTCCTCAAAGGGAGTCCATAAAGAAGCTTTTAAGCCTGAATGTTTTAAGGCCTTATTCACCCAGGTATTGCAAGTATTAAATAAATTGAGAGATCCCTTTGCCTTATAAAATGCATCCTGCCCGCCATAATGCAAACCTTTAACAGGTTGACTCTTTCCTCCTTTATCATAAATAAATGTGTTGGAGATATATTCGGATAGTCGGCGGTATTGTAAACTATCGATCATCAATGGTTTAATGTTTTCATTTTTAGGTATCCCGTCGTGAAATCGGGCATGAATAGCAGAAGGGGTTTTCAGGAAAAGTGCTTGAAATGCGGTTTTAAATGTGAGATCTTTCCATTCCGGTGTGTTTTGGTAAAACAACAGGTCTCCCCAGCCAAAGCTTACATAGCTGCTATTTGTAGTGGGCAGCAAGGTGTGTTGAGGATGAACAACTTCTGTCCAGTCTATGATGTCAGTTTTAACAGGGACAGCAATATCAACGTGTACCCCGTTTGAGATAAGGTAGATTTTTATATCCGGATTGATGGTTTCAGGATTTGAATTTACCGGAATAGCCACGCCTATAAGTACAATGGCAAAATATAACACTAGGGGAACAAAAAGGATTCCCAGGAAATACTTTAAAAAACGGACTAGCTGTCTCATTTAAAAAAGATACGATTTTTCTGAAAAAGCCTGAGAAAACATATCTTTGAATAAACATTTAAAAAATTAACGAATTTGACTAGAATAGTAAAAGCCCCGGTTTTTTTTAAAAGCTATTATAAGATCATCATGGTGCTCCTTTGGATAAGTTTATGCCTTTTTACTTTTTTAGACAGTAATTTCGAAAGCAAGAATCTCTGGTTTTATCTGGGAATGGCTATACTATACACCGGCTGGCATTTTTATGATAAAGATTTGAATAAGGAATATATAGCCTGGAATGAGAATGAGGTTCGAGTTAGCGCTTTTCAGCAAAATGAAATGGTATATGCCTTTGAAGATATCAACTTTATTACAATCACCCCGAATAATTTCATAATTAAATCTGGTCCGGCCTCAGGAACCATGATAACGCTTGAAGGATTTAAAAAGGAGGATATCGAATTGTTAAAATCCAGGTTTTCATCAAATCCATTGCATAATGTTTAATCATCATCAACTGCTTAAACTCCAAAGGGGAAAGTTTTCGGGTTTTTATGACTATCCGCCTTCAATTTTAGTGCATGCAGTTCACGGGTTTCATCATTTTAAAGCAATCTGAAAAATCTATTTGATTATGCCAGTTTTGTACTGTAAATAAAAAATGGCAAAGCTATTTAATCCTGTATTTGGGCTATCGGTTTAAATTCCAGGTTTCCTTTAATATTGGACCGATACCGGAAAATTGATTTTCCCATAACATGACCGTCTTCATATTCGGCAACAATTAGTTCATCATTGATAAAATATACAGTGGTAAATCTCATAGTGCCACCTAATACAGCTTCTTTCGGAATTAACCCCGGAGCTTCCTGAAGCCGGTCCAGCACAAATTTTTCAGGCTGAGCGATGGAGTCGAAGTATTCGGGATAATTTCGGGCAACATGTGCCTTTTTTATCAGGTGATCGCTTAGCGTATCATTGGCCTGTTTCAGCTCTACTATTTCATTTTTCAGGGAGTCCACTTTTTCTGAAAGTTGTTGTTCTTCAGAAGACCTTCCGCAGGAAATCAATACGATACATAATCCGAAAAGGATGGTATTTTTCATTTTTATATGGTAGTGATTAGTGGGAAGATTTAAAGTTCCTGTACTACAAGATACGTGGTATAACCCAGATAAAACAACAAAAGTACCAAAGATTCCCAGCGGTCAAGAATTTTCCTTTTCCCTGTGAACATCGCCAAAATAAGAAAAATTGTTCCCCCAGCTAAAACATAGATGTCCATATTAAAATTCGGGCTAAATCCTATTGGTTTAAGTATTGAGGAAACTCCAAGGATAAGAAAGATATTAAAAATATTAGACCCTATAATATTCCCTACTGCTATGTCGGCATTCTTTTTAACCGCTGCAACTACAGAGGTTGCAAGCTCTGGAAGGGAAGTCCCTGCGGCAACCACGGTAAGTCCTATGATTTTTTGACCTATCCCGTAAGATTCGGCAATCTCAATCGCATTATTAACCACCAGGTGGCCACCATAAACCAAGCCTCCTAATCCGGCAATAATATAAATGCCCATCTTTAAACTGGATAAAGCTGGCGCCTCGATAAGTTCTCCTATTTCTGAAGGGTCGCTTTTGAGTTGTTTATAGACGTAGAAAAGGAACAAGCCGAAAAAGATGAGTAAAACTGCTCCGTCGATCCTTCCCAAAGCAGAACTTTCAGAATTAAAAATAAGAACATCGTTCACCAAAATAAATAGCAAAAGGATGGCGATAAACGAAATTGGGATCTCTTTCCAGGCAGTGCTGGATTGGACCGCGAGCGGAGTGATTAAACCCGTGATACCCAAAATAATAAAGAGGTTAAAATTATTGCTTCCCAGCACATTTCCAAAAACGATGTCCTGATGTCCCTGAGCCGCAGCAAAGGTATTTACCACCAGTTCCGGCGCCGACGTTCCAAAGGCAACAACCGTTAAACCTATAGCCAGGTTGGAAATATTGAACTTTTTTGCAAGGGCAGAAGCACCTTCCACCATATAATTTGCTCCGAATATTAAAATTGTTAATCCTGCGATTAACAGTAGAATTGGGATTAGCATATTGTTTTAAATTTTGCCCGAAATTAATAGAAAAAACACTGCGGTTAACCGCCCTTTAAAAATTAAATACAGCACTAATATAAGGCTTTGTACTATTGATTGAAAAATCAATGTTCTCAAACTTTAATGGCAGGATTATCAATGAAATAGCGCATAGCTTTTATTTGATTTTTTGGTTTTTGCATATCACAGATCAGTTGCTTCCTGCTGTATTTATCTATTTGAAATTTGTTATTTGTATTGATTTCCAATTTTTCGAACTGATCCAGACAGGCAAAAACCCTTGCCAGGGCAAGAGAAATAATATTTAAGAACCGCTCGATCTGTTTTTTGGAATAGGAAGTTTTTTCTGCCAATTCGAATAAAGTACTTAAGTCTGCTGAAAAATCCTTCCTTAGTTGTTGGATAGAAAAGCAGGTATTGGCTGAGGTTTTAGTACCGGAATGGAAATCTTCCCACACATCAAAAACGTCGTTTCCCAGCTGCATCAATCCGCCTAAATGGGATACGAGTTTCACTTCGGCTTTTTCCGGGAGTTGCTCCAAACAAAGTCTGTAGAAAAGAAAAGAGGAACCCCCTTTAGAATAGGTGATCTCATGGATAAGCTGGTTGGGATTTTCAGCTTTTTGTTGTTGCAAACTTTTTTGCTGTGCCTCATAAACCTGCAATGCCTGATTTTTTATACGCTCAGGTTGAGTTGCATAAGATAACCCCAATGTATATAAATGTACCAGCAAGGCTTCATAAGAATTGGCAGGTTTGAGGATTTCAGGGTCAAGAATAAAGTCCCTTAAATGCTGTACTTCTTTATTTGGATCATCAAAAAGGTCGTCCAGTAAGCCGGAGATCGCACTTAAAAAGGTTAGGCAATGCCGCTCTTTTGTGCTAAGCGATTGTCCTCTTAAAACCGCCAGGGATTCTCCCAGGATGCCCGGAACTCCCAATGCATAATAAGAACGTATCTTTCTGAAATCGGCTAAGGTTAAACTCCCATCATTTGTTTTTCTGAAACCTGTGAGTTCTTTTTTGAGTTGATTTTTAATAAATCGCTTCTGTTTGAACAGGCTTTTCAGCAAAAAAAAATAGATCCGCGGGAGTGTTAACAGTTGCCTGAAACAATGTTTTTTTCCTACGGATCTATTTTGCATCTTCGAAATTCTGGGTATTTCTTATTTAGATAGTACTCGTTAAGTTGCTGCGCAGTAATGGATTTATATTACATCAGGATCCCCCGAAAGTTTAAAATTTCGGAATAGTTGATGTTACATATCAGAACCATTTAAGAGTACAGGTTTTCCAAATCCCAGGTTTTTAAGTTTGTCCAGTTGAGTTTCGGCATCCCCTACAATGAGATAGATCATTTTTTCGGGATTGATGTATTTCCTGGCTAAATTCTGAATGTCTTCCAGGGTAAAATCAGTTGCTATTTCTTCCCTTTTTTTGATGTAATCATTTGGGAGATTGTAATTGCCAATATCACTTAGCATCCCTAATTTTGCCTGAAGCGTTTCAAATTTCCTCGCGTTGCTCTTAATCATAAAACCCTTGGTTACCTCCAGGTCATTTTGATCTAAATTCTCCGGGTATTCTTCCATGATTTGTTTGATGAGTTCCACCGCTTCAAAAGTGATATTTGATCGTACTCCACTGGAAATTTCAAAAGGTCCAACCAGTTTACCACCTTTAAATCCAGATCTTATCCCGTAGGTATAGCCTTTTCCTTCCCGTAATTCCTGGGTAAGTTTAGAAGCGAATCCACCGCCACCCAGTCTGTAATTCATCACTTCTGCGCTGTAAAAATCCTCATTGGTGGCGGCAAGACCGGGAGCTCCAATTTTTATAACAGATTGTTTGGCACCGGGCACATCATAAAAATATACCTTAGAAGTTTCTGGTGCTTCCGGCTCAGGAAATTCCGGGATGTTTACATTTTTAGGCTTCCAATTAGCGGAAATCGCCCTTAAAGATTCTACCGCTTTCTCCATGTCCAGATCTCCCACAGCCATAAATAGGGCACTCTTAGGCGATAAATTTTCTTCGTAATATTTTTTAAGATCCTCCATCCCGATTGTGGCTACAGATTCCGCTGTCCCCAAATTGTTATTGGAAAGAATATGATTTGAACCATAGATCAGTTTTTTGAATTCATCCTCAGCGATGCTGTTGGGATTGGCTTTCTGCTGTTTTATTCTGCTTAGCGCCTGCTGTTTGGTCAATTTAAATTCTTCTTCATCCCAGCGTGGCTCCAAAAGTATTTCCTGAACCAATTCCATAGTCGCCTCATAATTTCGGGCAAGACTATTTCCGGTTAGGCTAATCTTTTCATCCTCTGCATTTACATAAATACTGGAACCAAGAAGTTCTATGGCCTCTTCCAGTTCCTGCGGAGTTTTATTTTTTGTGCCTTTGGTCATTAAATTTGCCAGTAAATTGGAAACCCCTACTTTATTTGGGTCTTCAAGTAACAAGCCGCCTGCCATTTCAATACTAAATCTTATCAAAGGAACTTCCTTTGAGGTAATTCCGCTAACTTCCATTCCAGAAGGCAAGGTAGTTTTCCATATCTCCGGAGTTTTAATTTCAGGAGTTCCCCAATAAGGTGGTTCTGTGCTTCTGTCAAAACTGGAAGGGGTTTTTTCATAGGTTATGGTTTCATCGATCACGATCTCTGCTTCGGCTCCCTCAACAATCTTTTCTTCCACTACTTCGGCAGCCTTAGAATCCTCCAAAGCCAGTTCTATTTGACCTTTCGGAACAAAACTGGTAGCGACATACGCTTTGCCTTTGATGTATTTTTCAAAAACCCGTTGCACATCTGCTGCGGTTACACTCATAATCCGGTCTACATTTTTATTGATCTCGTTGGGATCTCCGGCAAATATTTGATATTGGGCTAATTGAAATCCTTTTCCTAAAACACTTGAAATGCTGTTGTAAAAATCGGTTTCCTGTCCCGCTTTGATACGTTTCAAATCTTTTTCCGGAATTCCCTCTTTATCAAAACTGCTAAAGGTTTCATCTATAGCTGCTTTTACCAGATCCAGATCTTTCTTATCAAAAGCCCGTACCTGTAGGCTTAGTTGTCCGGCCAGTTCCGAAGTATAATTATACATTCTCACATTATCTGTCAATTCCTTACCGGCCACAAGATTTTTATAAAAAGGTGCATTTTTTCCTTGAGATAAATAATTGGTTAAGATTTCCAGCGCGTAGGAATCTTCGTGGTAGGAATGTACAGATGGCCAGCTAAGGGTGAGTTCCGGAAGTTTGGCGAAATTATCCTCGTAGTATAATTTTTTGGTTTCTTTAAGGACAACAGGTTGTTTTTCCCTGATTGCTATCTTATTTCCTGCTTTTATCTCATCAAAATATTTGTGTACCCAATCTTTGGCTTGTTGGGTATCAAAATCGCCCGCAATGGTCAAAACTACATTATTTGGCACATACCATTGATTAAAAAAATCTTTTACATCCTGTAAAGTGGCATCTTGGAGGTCTTCCAGAGATCCAATTACCTGCCAGCTGTAAGGATGGCCCTTCGGATACAGATTTTGATCGATCACAAAACTGGTATGGCCATAAGGGCGATTGTCCACGCCTTGTCTTTTTTCATTCTTTACAACCTGTTTTTCCTTTGCCAAAACCTGCTCTGTAACGGTATTGATAAAATAACCAAGTTTATCGGCTTCCGCCCAAATCATTTTCTCGAGCGCATCATTGGGAACAGTTTGAAAATAATTGGTGCGGTCTCTGCTGGTAGATCCATTTGCGCCGGAACCTCCAATGCGTGCACTAAGTTTATCCAGCCCACCTTTGCCAAGGTTCTCCGATTCCAGAAACAGCAAATGTTCGAACAAATGGGCAAAACCGGTTCTTCCTTCAATTTCCCTTGCCGATCCTACGTGGCTTGTAAGAGCAACGGCAACAACAGGATCAGATCTGTCCACATGCAATATAACCCTGAGTCCGTTTTCCAGAGTAAAGGTTTCAAAATCTATTTGCAAATCAGTTTTTGATTCCTGTGCAGATAGATTGAAACAGATTATAAGTAAAGGCAAAAATAAGAGTGATTTATAGTGTTTCATCTTTAAAAATGATTTGTTAGCTGTGGAGAGATTTCATCAAAATCCCAGATGTTTATTGTTTTGACATATTTACTGGCTGGTTAATACCTGGCCTTATCATCATTATCTACAAAGAAGATAGCATTCACAAAGAACAGTTTTCCATTTTCCCAGAAAGCCCTAAAAAGTGGATTATCCACTATATAAATAAAGCTTCCTCTTCCCATAGGTTCTACTCCAAAGGTTAGGGAATTTTCGATCTTTTTTGAAGCTTCACTTCCCGCAAAACCTGAAACTATCACCGGATCATTGTCCAGATAAGCAACATTATATCCATCTTTCAATAAACTGTAGCTGGAATTCCCCAGTTTTAAACTGTAGTAATTGTCTCCATATCCAAAAGCCATCGGGTGGGTATTGTCTACATTGGTTTTAATGATACTTCCGGTGATTAATTCTTTTATTTGTTCCCGCTCTCTTTCGTTATATGGAATAAGATTTCCTGTTTTGGCGCTGTCTTTTTCTTTTTCAGGTTTATTTTCTTTGAGGTCAAAACCATCTTTCCCGGCAAAACTTGCAATTGCTCCTTCAATAGCAATCACTTTTCCGCCTCTTTTAACCCAGGATTGCAGTTCTTTCAATAGTTGTTCGTTTAGAAGGCTTTTGTAATTTCCGGATGGGAGGATTAAAACATCCAGCCTTAATAGATCGGAAGCATTAAAATCGTCTGTATCTATAGAGGTTATGGGATAGTTAAGGTCTTTTTCAAAAAAGTACCAGATCTCACCATAATTTAGCGAATAAGTTCCATCTCCTCTCAAAACCCCAATTCTTGGCTTGTTGATGATCTTCATTTGCGAAGAACCAAAATCGGGTCCTTTGGTAGAAAAACCAGTTGTGGCAGCAGTTAACTGCCGGTTGTGTTTGTTCGCAATAGCTATGAGGCTGGAATCAAAATTATCCATTTTGCTGTTATCGCTTTTTGTGATTACCAGACTTCCTGCATCGAATTTCTGATTTTCAGTTTCAAAAGGGGTTTCGCTAAATCTCACATTAATGCCTTCCTTCAGCAAGGCTGCAAGAAATTGGGCATCCTGCATGGAATTCCATTTGGTGACATATCCGGCTCCCGAAGGATTGGTTGTGTTGCTCACCTTTGCTGCCGCAGCGGTTTGTGTTCCAGACACAGCGCGGTTACTTGCCACAGCTTCGAGTCCATACGCGTATGGAAGACTCCAGGCGGTAATGTCATAAGTAAGGGAATCGCTTAATTTTGCAGCAGGTTCAAATAAAACCTTGACCATTTTACCTTTTGGCTGATTGGTATGTATAAGCAGCGTATTTTCATCTGAAGTAAAATCGGCCTTACTTCCGTTGTAATTCAAGCCTTTAATTTTTCCTGAACCTGCAGATTGGTATTGAATTTCATGCCTGTCCATCAATTGTTTTAAAGCACTAATTTTATCTGAACTCCCTTTTAAAGCGTAGCTTTTATATTCCTGTTGCTTGTTTTGGAAGAATTTATTAAAGGCATTATTTAACTCTTGTACATTCTTTGAAGCGATTTCAACTGTAGAAAGTCCTGTGATATTGTGATGAGCAACGCGGTCTACCAGGGTAAGTTCGTAACCTTCATTGGTATCTATTCCTAATCCTACCTGTCCTGCCTGCTCATAGGTCATTCCAATAGCTCCCATGAAGGTAGGGTAGGTATCACCGTAACTGGGATATAGTAAATCAAAACTTTCTTTTGTGAAATACAGCCAGCCTTCCTTATCAAAATATTTCGCGTGATTTTTTCCTATCGCAATTTGAAATTCCCTTTGAAACGGAGTAATTACCTCATGAAAAGGCTCTGCGCCAGGGGCAAAATAATACGGACTATTACGGCCCTGTTCATGAAAATCTACGTGGATATGTGGCAGCCATTGGTTGTAAATTTTTAAACGCTCACGGGTTTCCACCTGTGTTGCCCAGGCCCAGTCGCGGTTAAGATCGAACAAATAATGATTTGCTCTTCCTCTTGGCCAGGGTTCATTGTGCTCGATTGCCAAAGGGGAAGAACTATATGGAGTTGCTTTTACCTGGTTATACCAGTTGGCATAGCGATCGCGGCCATCTGGATTTACCGTGGGATCTATGATCACAACAGTATTTTCAAGCCAGTCCTTTTTTGAGGTTACCAGTTCAAACAAGGTTTGCATAGCAGCCTCGGTACTGGAGGCTTCATTCCCGTGTACATTATAACTTAACCATACGATGGCTTTTTCTGCGGAATTTTCTGAATTTCCGGAAACTATTCCCGTATTTTTTAAATGATTGTTCCGGATAGCCTCAAGATTTTTTATATTTTCTTCAGAAGAGATCACGGCATACGTAAGTGGACGCCGTTCATTACTTTTTCCATAGGTATGATATTGTACCAGGGCAGAATTTTCTGCCATATGTTCGAAATAATTCACCACATCGGCATGTCTGGAAAACTGAGTTCCTATTTGGTACCCGAGAAATTCTTCTGGCGATTGGAGATTCTGTGCGATGGAAAATTGAAAAGTTATAAAAGCGAAGGCAAATAGAAGTTGTAGTTTTTTCATATTTAGGAATAAAATCTATATTAATAGAGTAAAGATAGCATACATCACGGAATTAACTAAAAAATGGGGCGTAAAATATTTATCTTAGGTATCTTTACGTTTTAAAGAAATAATATGCCAACCGACTGTCTTTCCTATAAACAAACCAATTATTTTACGAATCTTATTCTGGATTACCTGGATCAAAAAGATGCATTAAAACCCTTTTATAACCGGTTCCCAAACCTGGAAAATTTTAAGGCTCAAATAGACGGAAAGCAGGAGTTTTTTACTTCAGAAAAAAGAAAGGTTCTTGTTGAGGTTTTAAAACAACAATATTCAAAACTCGATACTTCTCTATCGGTGTTAAATAACATCGAAGCGCTTTCCCAGGAAAATACCTTCACGGTAACCACCGGACATCAGTTAAATTTATTTACCGGGCCGCTCTATTTTTTATACAAGATCGTTTCCGCCATTAACCTAACTTCCGCGTTAAACAAGGAATATCCACAGCACAAATTCGTGCCGGTTTACTGGATGGCGACAGAAGATCACGATTTTGCAGAGATCAATTATTTTAACCTTAACGGAAAGAAATTCCTGTGGAACAGCGATCAGCCGGGAGCAGGAAGTGATGCGGTGGGAAATTTAAATACAAAGGGTCTTGAGGAAGTGTACGAATTATTTTCGGCAGAAATAGGAGGAGGGAAGAATGCGGAAGAATTGAAGGAGCTTTTTAAATCGGCCTATCTGGAGCATTCCAACCTTACCAATGCCACCAGATACCTTGCCAATGAACTTTTTAAGGACTACGGACTGGTAATTCTGGACGCCGATGAAAAACTCTTGAAAACCGAATTTATCCCTTATCTGGAACAGGAAATTTTTGGCCAAATCTCCCATAAAACCACAGCTCCTGTAGCCAAAAAAATGCACGAACTAGGTTATGGGGTTCAGGTAAATCCCAGAGAAATCAATGTATTTTACCTGGCAAATGGCATCCGGGAGCGTGTCATAGAACGTGATGATACTTATTTTATTAATGAAACCGATAGTTCTTTCAGCAAAGAAGAATTAAGTGCAGAATTGAAAAATAATCCACAGCATTTTAGTCCCAACGTAATGACACGGCCTTTATATCAGGAAGTTATTTTGCCTAATTTATGTTACATTGGTGGGGGAGGAGAACTCGCATACTGGTTTGAGTTGAAGGATTTTTTTGATGCCGTAAAAGTGCCATTCCCGGTATTATTGCTTCGAAATTCAGCCTTGATAGCAACTTCAAAACAGGATCAAAAAAGAAAAAACCTGGATATTTCACAGGCAGAATTGTTTTTGAAACAGCACGAGCTCATCAACCGGAAAGTTAGAAAAATATCAAATATAGATATCGATTTTTCTCCCCAAAAAGAATTTCTGGTTCAGCAGTTTCAGCATTTATATGAACTGGCAGCACAAACGGATATTACTTTTCTTGGAGCGGTAAAAGCCCAGGAGGTGAAGCAGTTAAAAGGGCTTGAAAATTTGGAAAACCGACTTTTAAAAGCCCAAAAGCGCAAATTAAAAGATGAGGTTTCACGTATTGCCGAACTTCAGAATGACCTGTTCCCGAACAAGAGTTTACAGGAGAGGCAAACCAATTTTTCAGAAATGTACCTGGAATATGGAAAAGGGCTCATTCCTGCGCTTATCAAAGAATTAGATCCTTTAGAATTAAATTTTAAAATCCTGACTTTTGGAAAATAATAAAATGCATACGATCGATATGAATCTGGTGGAAATGACGCTGGATGTCATGAAGTATGCCATAGACCGTATTTCAAACATAACCCCGGAACTGGGTTCGCCTAAAAAGGAAGAGGAGTTGTTGGAAATGGTTGGAGAAACCATAACCGATGAGGGGATTGGCGGGGAAAAGGCTTTTAAACTTTTCAGGGATGTTTTGGTAAAAGCCACGGTGCCTATAGATCATCCACGGCATTTGGCTTTTGTGCCGGCGGCACCTACCAGGGCTGCCATTATGTTCGATCTTGTTACCTCTGCCTCCAGTATTCACGGAGCATACTGGATGGAAGGTGCCGGAGGAATCTTTTGCGAAAATCAGGCTATGAAATGGTTGGTGAGCATTGCTGGCTTGCCCGAAGGATCTTTTGGTGTTTTTACCAGTGGAGGTACCGTTGCAAACTTATCGGCGATGGTAGCGGCCCGCGAAGAATGGCGAAGCAGAAGTACATATAACATTGGAATTAAGGGACTTGTTCTGGTCTCCCAGGGAGCCCACAGCTCGGTAGAAGCGATGGCAAAAGTGATGGATGCAGATCTAATTAAGATCGATTCCAAAGGGGATTTTCTTACCGGAGAAGAGCTGCAAGCCGGGATTGCAGAATTACAGGAAAAAGACCGCAAAAGGCTCTTTGCTGTAGTTGCAACGGGAGGAACCACAAATGCCGGGATTATTGATGACCTGGCAGGGATCGCCCCTGTTTGCGAAAAGGAACATGTGTGGCTGCATGTAGATTGCGCTTACGGTGGCGGTGCACTTGCAGCAAGGTCTGTGCGGCATTTATTCAACGGGATTGAAAAAGCCGACAGCATCACGATCGACCCACATAAATGGCTTTTTTCGCCCTATGATTGTGGTGCGGTCCTTTATAAAAATATGGAACTTGCCAAAAATGCGCATTCCCAAAAAGGAGCCTACCTGGAAATTTTTAAAGATGAAGGAGCTCAGGGCTTCAATCCAGCCGATTATCAAATTCAGCTTACCCGAAGAATACGTGGGATGCCGCTTTGGTTTTCCCTGGCAATGCACGGCACCGAAAAATATAGAAGCGCTATAGAGCGCGGAATTGAACTGGCAAAAATTGCAGCCAGAAAAATTGAGGAACGACCTTATCTGGAAATGGTACGGCCAGAGAGTTTGTCGGTAGTATTATTCCGAAGAAAAGGATGGACAGCGGAGCAATACCGGGACTGGACCTATAGAAACCATAAGGAAGGGATCGCGCTGGTTACTCCAACAATTTGGAAGAATGAAACTATTTCCAGGTTTTGCTTTATAAATCCGGATACGACGGAAGCAGATATTGATCTTATTCTTGAGACCTTGAAGTGAAGGAGTGACGAAGTGATGAAGTGAAGGAGTGATGAAGTGAAGGAGTGATGAAGTGATGGAGTAATGAAGTTATGGTGTGACGTGCCAAATTCCAAATTCCAAATTCCAAAACCCAAAACCCAAAACCCAAAACCCAAAACCCAAAACCCAAATTCCAATTAACAACTTAACAACTTAACGATTTAACGATTTAACGATTTAACGATGTGACGAAGTGATGATGTGATGATGTGATGAAGTGATGAGGTGATGGTGTGACGATGTGATGGTTTGATGATTCGATGAAGTGATGGTGTGACGTCCCAAATTCCTAAACCCAAAACCCAAAACTCAAATTCCAAATTCCAATTAACAAATTAACAACTTAACGATTTAACGAAGTGAAGAAGTGAAGAAGTGATGAAGTGAAAAGACGAGACAAAAAAGGTGCCTTGAGTAGTGAGGATTTTTTTTAGAAGTATAAGTTGATTCATGCTTTTATTAGCAACCTTTTTCATCGCCCAAAAGAGAATCTAAAAAGGTCCGGGGGTAGTATACTTTTGCTGAATTAATTATTCAAACTTAAAACAGGTATCGGTATTCATTTAAATGTGTCTTAAAATTTTTGAAAGGCATTTTATACTTCACAAGGAATTCAGGTAGAATGTTCGTTATAAAGGTTACGAAAGCATACAAAAAAAATGAGGCTTCTATTGCGGAAGCCTCATTGGTTATAAGTTGGTTTGAAAAGTATTAGTTGGCTGCTGTGTCAACTGGCTTGTCAACGAACGGACGTTCGTCTCTGTTGGCGATTTCCCAGGCGGTTAAAAATACAAGTTTCGCTCGTTTTTCCAAAAGGTCATACTCAATTTTGTCAGGAGTATCGGTCATTTTATGGTAATCGGCGTGTACTCCGTTAAAGTAAAAAATGATTGGAATGTTGTTTTTAGCGAAGTTGTAATGGTCGCTTCGGTAGTAAAACCTGTTTGGATCATTTTCATCATTAAAGGTATAGTCAAGAGTAAGATTGAGGTACTTATTATTTACTTCTTCACTTAGCTCGTGTAATTGGGTGCTCAATTTATCACTTCCAATTAAATAAACGTAATCTCCACTGTTTTCCATGCCTTCTCCAATTCTACCTATCATATCGATGTTAAGGTTGGCAACGGTTTGAGCCAGTGGGAAAACAGGATTGTCTGTATAGTATTTAGAACCTACGAGCCCTTTTTCTTCTCCGGTTACATTTAAAAACAAGATAGAACGTTTTGGGGTAAAACCATCTTTTTTAGCCTGCATGAAGGCTTCGGCTATCTCCAAAATAGCTACAGTTCCGGATCCATCATCATCGGCTCCGTTATAAATATTCCCTTCATCATCGATTCCCACGTGGTCGTAATGCGAAGAGATCACAAGGATTTCCTCTGGTTTTTCGCTTCCTTCAATAAAAGCCAATACGTTCTCTGAATCCTTAACATCTCCTCTAAAAACAGAACCGGGAACTGGCTGGTAATAATTGTCACCACCAAGGGGAGAAGGGATATTCAGTTTTTTATATTCAGTTTTAAGATATTCTGCTGCCAGTTTTTGTCCTGGTTCTCCGGTTTCGCGGCCTTCAAATTCATCGCTTGCAAAGGTGTAGAGGTGATCGCTTAATTCTTGTGCAGTTATGGTATTTGCATACTCCATAACATCTGCGTTTTCAATGTTTTTAGATTGATGTGCACCACAACTAACCAATCCAATGGTAAGGGCGCTTAAAATTATTTTTTTCATAAATTCTTTTGTTTAAATACGAAGCGGCAATATACTGGTTTTGTATGAATTTTAAAGATGCTATATATAAAGAAAATGTAGAATCCCTGCTTTTCTTCTTCGGAAATTTCTACAGTTCATATTCTATTATTTCGTATCTTCAAGCTGAAATTTACAGGTTCCAAAACAAAGCGATATGAAAAAGAAGGCCCCCGTTTCTGAGATCATGACAAAGAACATCCATAAATTGAAACTTTCCGATGAATTGTCAACAGCCGAATCTTTATTCAAAAAAAATCACATAAGACATCTTCCCGTGGTAGATGCAGGGCATATCGTGGGGATGTTAAGTTATACGGATCTATTGCGGATTTCATTTGCAGACGCCGTAGATGAAGATGGAGAGGGTATTGAAACAACTGTTTATGATATGTTTACTATAGAACAGGTAATGACTAAAAAAGTGGTGAGTGTTACATCTAAAACAACGTTGAAAGAGGTGGGGGAAATATTTTTAACCCACGATTTTCATGCCTTGCCGGTTGTAGACGATGACAATCTGGTAGGGATTGTCACCACAACAGATATGATACGATGCTTCCTAAATGAGAAGTAGGTATTTTCTATAATCAGGTTTTTTGTTTTTATTTCTAACGTATTTTTAGGTTTGTTATATTCCCAACTTTTATTATTTTTTAAGTAGTCATTTTTGCTATTTTGGTAAAATTCGGTAAAATGAAAACAACTTCTGCAGTTTTTTGAATATTTCTTGTTGCCCGTGTTTTTCCTAAAGATCCAGAACATTCTTTCCAAAGTACAAGGAAGAGGAACTTATTATTTACGAATGACTTATATGGAAGGAATGTTATTTTATTAAAAAGTTTATGGTGACGTTTTTTTCCAACTGAATGTGTTCATAATCAGGGAGGAAAAGTGAGGCTGATAAAAAAGGTGTATTTTCTTCTTCGGAATTCAAAAAAGCTTTCTATATTTGCAGCCGCAATCAGGGAAACCTGATGAGGCGCTCAGGAGAAATGGCAGAGCGGTCGAATGCGGCAGTCTTGAAAACTGTTGAGGGTCACACCTCCGGGGGTTCGAATCCCTCTTTCTCCGCTTAGAGATTACTAAATCTCCCCAAAAGCCTATAAACATTATGTTTATGGGCTTTTTACATTTTCCTTCATATCAAACAAGACCATTCAATATCAAATAAAAGGAGCGGTATTCGGTGCGTGTTTTTCGAAATTTATTTACGCACCGAATTACATCCAATAGTTTGTATTTGAAGGTGTTGCGTGTAATTCGTGTTATTAAATTTTATATATTTAAGATATAATAAAATAACGCACCGATGCAAACAACCTTTTCAACCCTATTTTATCCTAGAGGAAACGATATTAATAATATTGGCAATGCTCCAATTTATTTAAGAATTACAGTCAATGGAAAAAGAAGTGAGATAAGTATCAAGAGGAAAGTGCTTTTATCAAAATGGAACTCTGAGGCGGGAAAAGTTAAGGGTAATGCCCAAGAGGTACGAGAGCTTAATCGATATATGGATTCCATTAAAGCAAAAATATATAAAATTCAGGAACGCCTATTAGAGAAAGAAGCCTTAATTACTGCTGAAGTAATTAAAAACTCATATTTAGGTAGAAATAAGAATCATAAAATGTTATTGGCTATTTTTCAAGATCATAATGATAAGGTGGATAGCCTAATAGGAAAAGACTTTGCTGCCGGTACTGCTGAACGCTATAAGACAGCAAAAAAACATGTAAGTGATTATATTCAAAAGGAATATAAAGTGGGTGATATTCCCTTGAAAGATGTTGATCATATTTTCATAAGTGGATTTGAGTATTATCTAAAGACCGCCAGAAATTGCGGACATAATACTGCGATAAAATATGTAACTAATTTTAAAAAAATAATACGTATCGCCTATGCTAATGATTGGATTGAAAAAGATCCTTTTATAAATTGGAATTCAAAATTAAGAATTGTTGATAGAGAGTTTCTTACAGAGGAAGAAATTCAATTATTATATCAGAAATCGTTTGAGATGGAAAGGTTAGAACATGTAAAAGATATTTTCTTGTTTAGTTGTTTTACGGGATTGGCATATTCTGATGTTAAAAAACTAACCGCTAAAGATCTTGTTATAGGACTGGATGGAGAACGCTGGATTAAAACCAATAGGACAAAAACCAAAACAAAAAGCAATGTTCCCATATTGCCGATTGCTGATTCTATTTTAAATAAATATTGCTCAAATAGAAATAATCATGAAAAACTATTATTACCCGTTCTTAGTAATCAAAAAACAAATGCTTATCTAAAAGAAATTGCTGATTTATGTGGGATAAATAAGAACTTAACATTCCACTTGGCTAGACATACCTTTGCGACAACAGTAACTTTGTCTAATGGTGTTCCCATAGAGTCTGTAAGTAAGATGCTGGGGCATACAACTATAAGAGCAACACAACATTATGCCAAAATTTTAGATCGAAAGGTTAGCGAGGATATGAAGGTTTTAAGAATGAAGATGGGGGTTGTTTAATAATATTAAATCTTAACCTCTTCGTAATGCATGGACTCACTAATATCAACTATTTTTTATTAATCATCTCTTTTAAATAAAATTTCAATAATGGAAAAGTTTTTATTAATTCGTCATAAAAGGTTCTTATTGAAACAGTTTCCAAATTTCATGGTCACCACAAAATATCCAAAATCCAGATTTATAAATGGGTAACAAAATCATATATTTCAACTGATATTGATATGCTTCGTGAAAAACTTAATGCTGTGGCTAATCTATCTTGTTAAATCTTTCAATTGAAGCTCCATTTCCCACTTGCTTTCAATTCTTCAAAAACATCAAAAGAATATTTACTATGTCATTTTTTTTTATAAATTTATAATTATCAAATTTTTACAAAATTTCCTGTTTAAGTTTATTTCCTTTCTCCCCATAATAACATCTATTTTCCCCAATAGATAGGTATATAAATTTTAGTTGAATTTACCGTCATTTATAAATGGATAGTTAGTTCGTCTATAGTTATCATTTTTCTAAATTAATTTAGTGTTCTGACTTTCAATTATATAATATGTTTGGAGCTAATAATTTTCCGGTTTATCGCCAGCTCGATCAGATGGACTGTGGTCCCACCTGCCTAAAAATAATTACAGATTTTTATGGAGGAAATTATAATTTGAATTATCTAAGAGAAATATCTTGTCTTCAAAAAGGAGGTGTGTCCTTGGCGGGTCTTTCAGATGCCTTAAAAAAAATAGGAATGGATTCCATAGGAATTAAGGCAACTGTTCAGGAGCTTCTTCATGAAGTGCCGCTCCCTGCAATCGCTCATTGGTCAAACAATCATTTTTTGGTAGTGTATAGAACAGATAAAATGAATGTTTTTGTATCAGATCCTGCTCTAGGACGAATGAAATACTCTCATACTGAATTTCGGAATAGCTGGGTTGAAAAAAATAATGAAGGCGTATTGCTCTTGGCCGAACCTAATCAAAATTTTGGCGCTCTAGATTTAGAAGAAAACAAAGCACAGGGTTTAGGATTTCTAATCGATTATCTGAAACCGTATAAGAAAAATATCTATCAGGTTTTTTTAGGATTGTTCATCGCTTCTGTTGTTCAGTTAATCCTACCTTTTCTAACTCAAAGTATCGTTGATTACGGTATTAATTACGAGAATATTGATTTTATATCCCTCATCGTTATAGCGCAACTTTTTTTATTTCTTGTAAGATCTGCTTCAGGAATTATAAGGGATTGGATATTATTACATATTGGAACTAAGGTTACAATCGCAATGATTTCCGATTACCTTGATAAGATTCTAAAACTTCCCATAACCTTTTTCGATTCTAAAACTACCGGGGATTTTATGCAGCGTATTTATGATCATCAAAGAATAGAGGAATTTTTAAGTGGAAGATCACTTACAATTCTATTTGATCTACTCACAATTTTCATTTTTGCTATTATCCTGGGAATTTTTAATACTTCCATTTTAATGATTTTTATTACCGGAACCATTTTGTTTATGGGATGGTCATTGTTATTTATGAAGAAAAAGGAGGTGCTGGATCATCAGCTATTCGATTTAAATCGAAAAGACCAGTCCTTATTCCTTCAAATAATATTAAGTGTGCTGGAAATCAAACTAAATAATTCTGAGGAAAGAAGAAAATCTGAATGGAGAATCAACCAAACCCAGCTTTTTGGGCTGCAGTCAAGTATTTTGAGAGTAGATCAGGCACAAATCAATGGAGGTAAATTTATTAATGAATTTACGAGTATCCTTATTATATTCTGGTCTGCAAAGGCTGTAATAACAGGAGAAATTAGCTTAGGTACTATGCTTGCGATTCAATTTATCGTTGGAAGTTTATATGTTCCCATTTCAAACAGCATGGATTTCCTTGTAGGTTATCAAAGAGCCAGACTTTCTTTAGATAGGTTATCCGAAATTCATAATCAAGAACCTGAAGTTAAAAATGCTTATAGCGGATTTTATATGGATCCTGGTGACATAGTGTTTAAAAACGTAAGTTTTAAATTCAATCCCATAAGTTCAAGATCTATACTTCATAATATTTCTATAACCATAGCTCAAGGTAAAGTTACTGCCATTGTCGGTGCCAGTGGTTCGGGTAAAACAACACTTCTGAAATTATTACTAAAACTTTATAACCCCATTGAAGGAAAAATTAGCATTGGAGATCAAAATCTTGAGAATATTAAAGCAGACAAATGGAGACAGGTTTGTGGCGCGGTATTACAAGATGGAATACTTTTCAATGATACCATAGAAAGAAACATTACAGAATCTAAATCCCAAGAGCCTGTGAACCAACACGAAATTGAGAAAGCAGTGAAACTGGCAAATTTGGCCAATTTCATTGATGAACTACCATTTAAATATCAGACTAGAATTGGGGAGCAAGGCCAGCTATTAAGCGGAGGAGAAAAGCAAAGATTACTTATTGCAAGAGCAATTTATAAGAATCCTGATTATCTGTTCTTCGATGAAGCAACGAGCTCCCTAGATGCGGAAAATGAAAAAGTAATTACTGAAAATTTAAATCAGTTTTATAAAAACAAAACTGTAGTCATAATAGCTCATCGATTGTCCACGGTAAAAAATGCGGATCAAATTCTAGTCATGCATAAAGGTAAGGTAGTCGAAGAAGGTAATCATCAGGAACTGCTATCACGGCAAGGTTTTTATTACCAATTAATACAGAATCAACTTTAAAATAAATACTTTAAAATGTTTAATTCTAATAAAGATAGAGAGCTTGATAAGGAGCCTGGATGGGTATTACGTAACGGTACTATCTTTATTTTTGTAATGTTAATTCTTGTACTCCTTTTTGCTTCCTTCTTCCCATTTAATGAAGTGGTTGAAGGAAATGTCATGGTTACTTCAGATAATCCACCAGCACATATTAAGGCAAAAAATACTGGAAAGATCTTGGCAATTAATTATAAAGCTGGAGATACGGTTATTAAAGGTGATATTTTAGGTGAATTAGAAAATAACGGAAATAGAGAGGATATTCTTTATCTTAAAAATCAACTAAAGAGTTCCTTAGGTGAAATTTACTCTCTTGAAGTTTTATCAAAAACTTTTTCACCACAATTGCATTTAGGAAGCGATATCCAATTGTATTATAATACTTTTTGGAATAATTATCAGCAATTGATATTAGATGAATCTCTTCAGGATTTTAATATTTATGATGAACAGATCAAAGCAGAATTATTCAATCAGAAAAATTCAATTCAGAACAAAAAAGAGGAATTAATTACTATGGAAAGAAATCTGGAGGTTTCTCAAAATAATTTTAGTAGATATAAGCAGTTGTTTCAAAAGGGTGTGATATCTCAATTGGATCTGGAAACAACAGAAAAAGAACTTTTAAGTGTACAACGGCAATTTCATTTATTAAAACAAGAATTTAACCAGTTGAATTTAGAAAATAGCGGATTTCAAAACAAACAAAAACTGACCACGCACAGTTCTGTTAGGAATAAAAATAAATTAGAGATGGATTTAGAGCTATCTAGGCAAAATTTACTTAATTCTATTACAGAATGGGAAGATAAATATCTTCTAAAAAGCCCTATTGAGGGACGACTTTCATTTTTCGAAGTTTGGGGAGAGTATCAGAATATTACCGAAGGGGAAAACATTTTCACGGTGGTTCCTTTAATTCAGCAAAACCTAATCGGGAAATGTGAAGTTCCATTACGAAATTCTGGTAAGCTTAAAGCCGGCCAAAAGGTAAATTTGAAACTTGAAAATTATCCATATCGGGAATGGGGAATGTTAAGGGCGAGGGTAAAATCGATTTCTGAAGTACCTAAAATAGGTAAAAACCCTACATATATTGTTTATCTGGATATTGATCACCTTAAGACATCGTATGGAAAAGATTTGAAGTTTCATCAAGAATTGAAAGGTACTGCTGAAATCTTGCTTAATGAAGTAACGCTTATGGAAAGGGTGTTTTATCAATTCCGGCATGTATTGTCGAATCGAAAATTTTAAATATGAAAGTATGATCTTCTCTCCTATAATACAATATTTTCGATTCCGGGCCTTGATCTGCCTAGCACTCGTATTTTGTGTAACTCAGATGGGATTTTCACAAACTATAAACACTAAGTCACCTGCTGACTATTCAATTACTACCTCTTATGAGCAACTGCATATTATAGAAGCAGAGGCTGCGGAAGCATCAGAATTTGATAAACTTCGAAATATAATCAGAATTCATGTAAGCAAGTCAAAAAAAGAAAACAATCCTATAGAACTTGCAAGGGCATTCTATCATTTAATTTTTATTGAAGAGTCGCAGCTCGCTTTAGCTTATGCAGATTCTATTATTTTAATTACAGAAAATAGTGATCATAAAAGTTATCCTACGCTAGGATACACCCTTAAAGCAAATTTGTTTTATGATCAGGGAAAATTCCAACCGGCGCTTGATAATTTTTTAAAAGCGTATAATCTGGCCTTAGAAAAAGAAAACAAAGAAGACCAAGGGGAAATATCACTGGCAATCGCAGCAATTCGAAATATAAATGGTCAGCATTATGCCGCCGCCGATCTATATAAACGGTCCCTAAACTTATTAAAGCAGAATGAAAATTTTCCTGATGCGTATTATGAAGATTACTCCACCTTGTTATATAATCTTTCCCTTACTTACTTAAGATTATCACAAATAGACACTGCAAAATTTTATGTGCGAAAAGGTCTAAAACTGGCACAATCTTTAAAAAAAACTGATGATTTCAGGGATTTCGTGCTTGTTGATGCCCAGATAAATTACTATCAGAAAGATTACAAAAAATCAAAAGATAGCTTGTTGAAATATATTAATAAGTTAGAGGGTACCGAGAGAGCAATTAAACTTTATTACCTAGGAAAAATCGAAAAATTTTTAAAAAATGATAAGCTTGCAATGGCTTACTTTAAAGAAATAGATTCTATTGTTTCCTTATCTGGGGATCCTTTTGGAGAAGTTAAAGATGTTTATCAGCAGCTTATTATCTATTCTGTTCTTGAGGATAACGAAAAAGAGCAAATTGAATACATAGAAAAATTGATTCATAATGACAGCATATTATCATCTGCTCAGGAAAATGTGAATAATCAGGTCGTAATAGCATATGATATACCCGATCTCAAACGGCAAAAACTGAAAGCTGAAAAACAATTAGAAGCAAAAACTTTTTATATAATTGGAATAGCTGTGTTTGCAGGGATTGCTATTTTAATCGGTATTTACTTTTTCCTCCGTTCAAGAAACATAAGAAAAAGATTAAATATTTTAATGGAAGGTGGTGAAGTTCAAATATATGAAACGAAGCAAGTTACTGAGCACCCATCTTCGGTACCAATAGAAATTAGAAAAGAGATCTTATCAAAACTTAATGCCTTTGAAAATTCAGACCGATATTTAAATAAAGATCTTGATTTGTCCAATCTAGCCAATGATCTAGGCACTAACACAACATACCTTTCAACCATTATTAACCATTACAAAAAAGTGAATTTCCCCAATTATCTTAAGGATCTGAGGATAAGAGCCGCCATCAATCGCCTTAGTAAGGATCCAGATTTATTAAAATACAATCATCAGGGCTTGGCAGAAATTTTCGGATTTAAGACAGGAGAATCTTTTTCCAAAGCTTTTTATAAGAAAACTGGAGTTTCTCCTTCAATGTTTTTAAATGAACTAAAATCGAGGGAAACTAGTCGCCATTTATAAATGACGGTTTAAATTTTTTGCTGATTGTGTTCATTTGTGATTACTTAGTGAGTGTAAATTTTTATTAATCAAATACTTAAATTATGAAAAAAGTACTAAAAGATTTCAAAGGAAGAGAACTGAAGAATTTGGATAAAATTCGAGGTGGGGGAGAGGATGGACCTATAGATAGGGACAAAATTAAAAGACCCAAGGCAGGAGTATAAATTTAATCGTGTCATTTTCCTAAATTCCCGAGTCAAATTTAATGGCTCGGGAATTTTTAAAACTACAGTTATGAAGACATTTAAGAAACTTTTTCTGACCAATTACCTGATCCTGTTACCAATATTTTGTTATTCTCAGGAAAAACAAATTAACCAGTTGATATATCCCAATATTAATGGGGAGATTAAACATGAGATAAAATTTGGCGTAAAAGTTACAGATGATTTTTATAACCTAAACGATATTGAAAATGAGAAAATTAAAGAGTGGTTCAAATTACAGGATTCTTTGGCAGAAGCATATTTTGATACCATTGAATCAATGCAGAAATACCTGGAAAGATTTAAACAACTTCAAAATATTACTCAATCTAAAGTGAGTATGATTACTGTAAACGAGACTGGAAATTATTTCTACTTGAAAAAAGATGACAGTCTAGGAATGGAAAAATTATTTTATAAACAGAAACTTGATGCCGAGGAAAAAGAATTATTCGATCCTAACCATTATGCTAGTGGGGATAAAGAGATCAGCTACCTTAAACCTTCTTTCGATGGAAAAAAAATAGCCATTGGATTTAATGAAAATAATGATTTTTCCAGTAAGATTAAAATATACGATTTGGAAGCAGGCAAATTCCTAAATGATGAAATAACAAATATAAATCCTGATTTTGGCGGAATAGAATGGCTACCAGATAACTCTGGTTTTATCTATTTATATTTTCCAGAGGTTGACACATCTAAGCCAGATTTTAAAAAAAATCGTTTTCCGTAATACACAAAATAGGGGAGAACAATATAAAAGTTAGGCCAATTTTTGGAGCTGATACAAATTTAGAAATTTCAGCAGATTTTTATCCTAAAGTAAAGATTGGCTCGAGCAAGGATAAGTTTATTATTGGATATGTGGCCAGCTCAGATGATTATTATGACAGTTTTATCGCTGAAATGAGTGATGTTATTAATGGAAAACCAGATTGGAAACCTTTTTTTAAAAAGGATGATAAAATATACTATGACCAAGGCGAACTGCGCGGGGAAGAGTTTATTTTCCGTCAAGGAAAATTGAAGGGAAATAGCTTAGCAAAGATAAATATTTCAAGTCCAGATTTTAATAATCCCATTATTTTAGCAGAAGGAACCAAAGACAATCCAATTACGAATTTTGGATTAACTATGGATCATATATTTTTCACAAGATCTTTGTACGGTGCAAATGTTTCCTTATTTAAAATACGTTCTGGGAATCAGCTCACCCAACTCGACTTTCCTTTTACGCCCGGCTATATCTCTTTTTTTGGAGAATCTCTTTCTCATAATAACATGGGAGTAGGATTGGATGGTTGGACTTCGAATTATACTCGCTATATAATAGATAAAAAAGGTAATGTTCAAAAAGAGGCACTTACAAATGAAAGTGAATACCGTGACTTTGCAAATATTATTTCTGAGCAAGTAATGGTCAGCTCGCATGACGGAATAGAAGTTCCTATGTCATTGGTATATAAGAAAGGGATTAAGAAGAATTCAGATAATGAAGTCTTCATTTTTGTTTATGGAGCTTATGGTGAAAGCCTGAGTCCATTTTTCTCTCCTATTTTCTTAGACTGGGCGGCACAGGGAGGAATTCTGGCATTTCCGCATGTTAGAGGTGGAGGGGAGAAAGGAAAGGATTGGCATGAACAGGGCATGAAAAATCTTAAATATAATTCATGGAAGGACCTTATAGCCTGTACGGAAGCTTTAATAGACATGAATCTTACTAAAGAAGGGTTGATTTCTTTATATACAAACAGTGCGGGAGGAGTTACAGCAGCAATGGCAGTTAATGAACGACCTGATCTTTATTCATCTTTTATTGCCGAAGTGCCCCGATTAAACCCTTTCGGTCTAGAATCTTCCAATACTGCTAGCAGCACAAGTTATCTAGAATATGGAACTGTAAAGGACAGCGTAGAATATGTAGGACTAATAAAAATGGATCCCTATTTAAATATTAAACCTAACACCAACTATCCAGCTACTCTTATAATGCCAAGCTACAATGATGACCGGATTCCTTTGTGGGATAACGGTAAGTATATCGCCAAGCTTCAGAAATACAATACAGCAAATACAGCCATTTTAATGGATATAGATTATGATTCTGGCCATGAAACTTTTGGTGATTATAATGAAACGATAAGGCTGTATAGCAAGATTTTCAGTTTTGCCAAATCCAACATGAAGAATTAAAATAATCCTTTCCAGTTAAAATTCAGATTTCCATAATTTATTTTCCTATTCTTTATAAATGAAGCCGTTTCTTTATAAATGGAACGTATAGCGGGTTTCAGAACTTAAAAAATAGACGGATATTTAAGATGATACTTCTTAATATCAAAAAAATGGACTTTCAGATTACAAAAGAAGAAATAGAGGCTGAAATCTTGCGAATTGAGCAGACTTTTCTTAATAAATTATCGGCATATAATAAGATTATTTCTTATTGTCGAGAGATTCTTGAATCTTACCGAAAAGAAATTCGCTTAAATGATTTTCAAGATATTGCTTCAGAAATACTTTTTTTTAAGAAGCAAAAAGCGCTTCCTCTTACATATTTGATTTATTACGAAAATCGATTATCCATCGAATTGGAAATCCCATCCGCAGGGGAAGCCTTCCGGCAAAAGTTCATTTTTAAAATGATCGAACGGACCAACAGTTTTTTCTTTGCTCATAAAAACTTTCTTCAGTACATGGCATTAGACCAGGAATATCTGGATGAATTCTATTTCACACGCAGATTTACCTCTAAAAATCACATGATCAATTATAAGAATTATGAAAGGGATCCTTTATTTAGCACTTCTCATGATTTACTATTAAGCGAATTAAATTCCCACAAGTTCCTACTTCAATATTTAAATAAATTATCTGTACAAGTAAAGCTATCTTCTTCCCTAGTATTCGAGGAACCTATAAAAATTAAATGGACAACATCTAAAGTGGCACTTACCGAACTGGTTTATGCTTTGCAGCTTAGCGGCGCCATTAATAATGGAAACACAACTCTCAAAGATCTTTTTTCAATATTTGAGATACTTACTGGTTTAGATATGGGGGATTATCATCATACTTTTTTGAAATTAAGGGGCCGCTCAGAACCTTTAAAATTTATCGAGAAAATGAAAAATTCCATGTTAGAACATATGGCAGGACTCGATGCATAAACTACCAAGGTACAACCAAGTTCGTCATTTGGCGAAATCTTAATCTGGGCAGGAAGTTCTACTCAAATCTGTAATATTTGATCCCATATATATTCGATTATACTATGTATTCTTCCAAAAATAAATTTAACCAAGTTGGTCATACCTTGGCTAAATTATCTTCTGACATCTACCAATTTTGTAAATGAAAGTCAAACCAGAGCAATCCCATCGCTTTAAACCTTTTAACCTGCGGTGGGATTGTTTTTAAAACATTTAATTATGCCAACAACTATTATTACTACAGACGATCTTAGAGATTTCAGAATTGAACTGCTCCAAGATATTAGAAAGCTACTTACAAAACAAACTTCTGGAAATTTAAAGCGCTACATGAAGTCGTCCGAAGTTATGGAACTACTTCAATTGAGCTCAGGTACTTTGCAAAACCTTAGAATTAATGGTACGCTTCCTTATTCGAAGGTTGGTGCAATTATTTATTATGATTCTGAGGAAATCCACAAGCTTATGAATCAAAATCGCATTCATAACAAGTTTGAATAAATGGTTATGAATTATATAAAGCTACTCAATGCGGCTTTTGAAAAGTTTTTTTTTGATGACCGCCTAAATCCCACACATATCAGTTTGTATATGGCGCTGTTTCAGGAATGGAACAGCAGCCGCTTTGCAGATGAATTCTATGTGAATCGCAGGGATTTAATGATGGCGTCCAAAATAGGTTCAAAATCCACCTATCACAGATGCGTGACCGACCTAGATACTTGGGAGTATCTTTCCTATTTTCCATCTAATAATCCATACAAAGGGAGTAAAATCAAGATGTCCATTATCGGTACAACTGATGAACCGGATATGGGACAGTACAATCCCGAATTGGAACAGCTCACGGAACAGTACCGTCCCAGAAACGTACGGGTAGCAGGACAGCACCATCCCATCTCTGGACAAGCTGTGGACCCACACCATCCCACCAGTGGACAAGCATTGGTATCTACTATAAACAATACCAAACAAGTAAACAATATAAAACAACCAAAGGGCTGGCAGGCAGTTATTAATTTTTTTATTGAAAAAAGTTTTAATGCTGATGAAGGAAAAAAATTCTTCGAGCATTATGAAACTCGGAATTGGTTAACGAGCGATGGAAAAGAAATAAGAGATTGGCGTGCTTTAGCGAAAAACTGGATGGATAGAACTGAATTATTTGGCGAGGAAATCAAACAAAACAGAAAACAGGAGTCCCAAATCAAGGACAACTTGCGAACCACTAAAAACAAGGACTATGGACAACCCCTTTAAAATAACCGAAGGTGGCGTGGAATATTCGCTCGGAAAATTTAATGGCAAAAGCGTTCTTTACGATTTTGACAAAATCCTGATTTACCTGGATGCCAAAGGCAAGCTTCTGTTCGGGGAAAAATTTAAAATTTATGACGAGGATAAGGATATCCTGCTCAAGCTTTGCAATTACTTTATCTGCGATAAAGAGAATTGCAAAAAGAATGGGATTGATCCCGATAAGGGAATCTTACTTTCCGGGCCTGTTGGGTGCGGGAAAACCACTTTGATGAAACTACTTCGACATATTGTACCTGTGCAACGATCCTACGAGATGATTCCGTGCAGGAATGTAATTTTCAGCTTTAATCATCTCGGATTTAAAACTATTGAAGACTATGGAAATACAAAATTCTTCTGTTTTGACGATCTAGGCATAGAGCCTCCCGGAAGATTTTATGGCAAGGATCTCAATGTGATGGGCGAGGTTCTTTTATCTCGATATGAGCTGTACCTTCAATCAAAACATAGAATAAAAACGCATGCAACTACAAATTTGAATGCCGAGGAGCTTGAAGAACGCTATGGTAATCGTGTTCGTAGCAGAATGAGAGAACTTTTTAATTTGATTGCGTTTGATGAGGGGGCCGGGGATAAACGCAAATAAAAGATTTCCGCTTGTGCGGAAATGAATAAACGCAATAACCCTTAAATAGCATCTTGGACGCTCAAAATCTAATTAATAGTGAGCCTTTTTCAGACATTAACAAATACATACATTCTTATATGTTAGAATCAATAATATTCCTGATGAGCTAAAAAAACCTTCATACAGGTTAATTGATAAATCTGTATTTAAAAAAAATATGGCTGCTAGTGAACATTTTATGGTTTAAAGAAGTTCTCTAATAATCAAACTACTTAATTTTATTAATCTCTTTAAAAGAAAAGTCTTTTAAAGCATCATTTATAAAAATATGTAATCCATTTTTTATTTCCTCAATCTTATTATTTGACAAATGTTTTGTGATGGAAGGATGAAATAATATTCTTAATTGCTTGTAAAATATTATCAATCGATTTGAAGTTTCTAAAATGGAATTATAATCATTTTGAACAACAATTTTTTGTGGGATTAAAATTTCATTTTTGTAATCTACATAAAACCCTGCATTTTTTAAGTCATTGAATTTTTTAATATTTTCAATCCTATAAATTGCTGAACTAACATTAGACAATACAAATGATGCATCAGACAAAAATAGTAATGTATTATTAAGCCATTTATTTTCTGTTTTCGGAATTTGCTTTTTGAGTTTTCTATTTTCCCATTTATCAATCGTATCAAATAGAGATATTCCAGTTTCAATAAGCATTTGAAGAGAGTGTCTTATTTCATGATTTTTGAAAAAACCTTTTGCGTCTTTAAGCAAATAAACCTTATAACCATGACTATGTAATAATACCAAAATAGCCTTAATGACTTCTTCAGAACTCAAAATAAGCAATGAGCTTGCGCTACTGTAGGATTTATTTACATCAACTAATATTGAAGAATCAGATTTTAAACGTTTTGCATTGTCAAAAATGTCAATGTATAAATCTTTAGACTTTGCTTTAGATAAATTAATAAAAGTTATTTCTTGCATTGTTTCAGTTAACTCCTTATTGAAAGGCTGTATTCTAATTACTATTCTTTTTTAAAGTATTAAGTGTTATCTTTTTTAGTCTCAACAATTCTTCTTTTTGCTCATTTATCAACTCTTCTAACTCGTTAAACAAATTTTCAACCATGTCCTTTTTAGTAATTTCATTTTCAGAATCGTCTATAAAAGAAATTTCAATTTCTTTTATAGAATCTAAATATTCTACTACGCTCTTTTCGTCATCAGATAAAAAACTGCTATGTTCCTCAATCCATTCTTTATCTTTCTCCAAAAGCTCTTCACTTATCATTGAAATTAATGATTTGCGATATATCCTTTCTGAATTATTTTTTATAATTTCCAGAAAGCTTAGCCAGCTTGAATTTTTATTTCTTAAACCATTATTATTATTTAAAAATCTATGACGGATAAAAGGATGTTCATTTTTTTTGAGTAACGATATAACATCAATTATTGGTTTTAACCTTTCTGTTGGCGCAGCAATTGGTATTCTTTCTCTTTTTTCCCATATTTCTAATATTATAGCGTAACACTCTTTTTTAAGTTTGGCTTTTTCTTCTTCTGATTCACATTTATCTATTTTATATATTAAATCAGCTAGATAGTGCCCCATCCATCGAGCTAATGTATTAACTGTATAAGTTAAATCTAATTCTGCTAATAGTTTTTTACCTAACTTTAAAATTTCTTCCTCTGAGTGTTTTAACTGTTCCATCCGATTTTAATAAATAAATTTTAGTATGCTCCCAAGGCTGCTCACTGTTATCACTCCAATATTGGTTTTCCTTGAGTTGTTTGGTTATTTGACATTTTAAAATCATGTTCATGTTTTCCTTTTTCAAAATTTCCAATATGAAGTCAATATCAACTTTAAGAATTTCGCCAGAACTCTCTACATTTTTAATATCTCTATATCTACTATCACTTGTTTCATCCCAAAATTCGAAAAAAGACACTTCGTTATCATCTAGTTGGGCTAACTTCAAATCATTACTAAATTTGATTTGGAAAGATTCTTGTATTCCGGTTCCAAATGTAATAATACTTTTACCTGCTTCTTTCGTTAGAGAATCATGTTTATCTAAACCATCATATTTTGTATCATTAACTTTTAGCCAACTTTTATAGATTAAATCACTACTATTAATCTCAAAATGCTCTCCATCACTTTCTATGGGAAATGTATAATCATGTTGATTTTCTGCGCTCTGAAAAGCTCTCAACAATGCTTCTGAACCTTTTATTGAAACTAATGACGAACGTATATAAACAGATTCACTATTATAGCCTATATATCGAGTAAAGCCTCCATGCGGAATAATAAATCTATCATTATAATATTTTGATAAACCTATTTCCCTATCAAACTTTTCTTCATCTATTGAATCTCTCCAATCTTCGTCAAATTTATCATATTCGTTTAGCCAAAATTTATCCATTAGAGGCAAAGGATCTCTCAAATCTGAAGCCCAAAAATCATCCCATGTAATTGCTTTTGATTTGAGCCAGTATTCCCAAGAATCCCAATCATCGTCATCATCATAATAATTTTTTAATTGAGGTTCTTTTTCCAACAATACACTTGCAGCACAAAACATAGCATGATATTCAAAATAAGTATCTAAACTTTCAACTTGTGGGTTACTTCCATTTCTTTTATCTCTTAGGCCCCAATCATAATTCCTAGTATAATCATCTTTATTTACATCTCCTGTATATCCCCATTTTTCAACGATATACGTATCCGCTATGTCAGCAACGTCATATTCAGATAGATTAAAAATTTTACTGAGATTACTATACCAATATGGCAAGACATCCATACTGTCAAAATTAAATCTCCAATTTTTATCTGGATTTGGATTGTATTTTCTCTGCTGTCTTGAATATGAATCTTCTTTAACTTTATCAAGTTTACTGACTAAAGTATTTTCAATTATTTCTCGTTCATCTTCATTATAAATCTTCTCATTATACTTCAGTAAATTTTGACAAGTCCTTTTAATAAAGAAATTAATTAATACATGTGGTAACTCCTCATTTTGAAGTTCTTTGATAAATTCCTCTTTGAAATCAATTAGCTTCTCAGGAACTTCAGCACTCAGCCTATCTATTGCAATCCATAGGTATAGTTTAGCCGAAATCCAATAAAAAATATATTCTTCATTTTGAAATGGAATACAATCTGTTTTATTCTGATGTTTAATAAGGTTCCTTAGAATGTTTTCATTGTCGAGATTTACAAGTCTTCTTATGCTATGAACTGCTTCCCATCTTAATTCTTTATCGGGTAATCCTAAATACAATCTTAGTATATTAGCAATAGATTCATCCGTATCGTAAGGCGGTAGCAACTTATCATTCCATAAGCCATCTGTAAAATCAGACTTTATATTTTTGTTCCATCTAGGTAAAACCCAATTAAAAATTTCAGTGTTATCTTTTTTTGTTAATCTATGTTTTATTAAGAAAAATACGCTGTATATTGACTCATCAGTTAGAGTTTCAATTTTTTCTGGTAAAACGCTAAGAATAACATCCCCTAACTGAATTTCATCGAAATTAAACATATTTGCAAACTCTTGCAATTTCCCTATACTTAGAGAATTACCATAATCAAAGTTTTCAAACCAAGTTAAAATAACATATCTAAATTTCTCTTTTTTCCATTGTTTCAATGAAGAATAATAGCTCCATTCCTCTAATCGCTCTCTTATTGCATCTTCAAATGAATTAAAACTCAAAAGTTCAGAGTCTATATTTACAATTGCATCTAAGTGATTTACATAATCCTTTGGCAGACAATTATTTTTTATATCTGATAAAAAATTATGTATTTTCCATCTGTTAGAATAACTGTCGTTATTTTCGATAATAGTACTAATAGATTTTTCTAAGTCTCTTGTAGAATTAACATCAACGCTATTAAGGTCTATTTCATGACCAAATTTCTCTTTATTGAAATCATTTGTATACTTACTTTCTTTTTCAACTGTTTTCCTAAAATTTAAGTATGATTCTATTTTCTGGACTAACTGTAATTCAACAAATGCTCCTGCCTTAATTGTATTGTAAATATGATTTAATGTGTTTTTATTTTTATGCAGCATGCAATCTCTATAAACTATTTCAACAAACTTAGTTTTACCAATCAAATCTCTTGATTCATCATATTTTGTTAAAATCATATCATAAAGTTCAATTAATTCATCCGTATAATATTTATACTGATAAATTGGGATTAATGAACCTGCTACAACATGATTAATATTACCCTTCTCTAAAGAAAATTTTAAAATAGCTACAATATATTTAGAGAAATTAATTATACCCCTATGATGCCATCTAGATGCTGTAGTAAACATTGAATTAAAGTTTATATCAGCAATACCTAATAGAGCATCTTCATAAGGAAAATGCTTTTTATCATATCCCGTTAACATAAAATCACTATATTCTGTAAATCTGGCATATTCGTGAGCAAGTTTAGGGTCAGTTTTTTCAAAACCTATCTTTGCTAAATTTGATAAACAACTAATTTTAGAAAAAGCTTCAAAATCAATTTCCTCTGTGGCCTTTATAGCTTCATTGAAGTAATGTTTACCAGATTCAAAGTCTATCTTTCTGCTTATTAAAGCGCATTTTATATAGCTTTCAATTATTTGTGATGAAGGATTCGAACCAATTTTTATAAGTTCATCTATTTCATTAAGTATTTTGAGGTTTTTATTTAGAAAGCTTTCGATGTGTATTGTTTCTTCAATAATCCAAAATCTCATTGCTATTTTGCTAGCATTACTATCCAATGATGTTATCAATATTTCTATTAAATCAATATTACTAGTTTTTACAGCAAAATTGGCTAATAAACTGGCAAAATAATTTAGTTTTTCTTTATAACTATGCCCATTTTCGTATCTAAAACCATAGTCTTTAGACAAAGACTCACAAATATCAATAAACTTTTTAGTAGCCCCATTGATGGTTAATTTTTTAGATACAAAACTTGTGTTTAATTGAAAGACGGGTAGAATATGATTGTAAAAACTAGTAAACTCTTTTTTATCTCTTTCTAATGAGTTTTTTTTCTCACGATCTTGAATTTTATCTATATCATTAAATTTATCTGGAAGAATACTTTCAATTGATAACAATTCATCGTCAAGAAAAGCTTTTAAAGATTTAGTCTTTAAATACAAATTTACTTTGTTCTCTTCGTCATCATTACCATGCATCCTATAAAAACTAGGAATATAATTTGGTAACTCACATTTAATGTGCGTTAAAATGCTATTTACCAACGTTTTATCAATACTATTAAATATTAATATCTCACAGAAATCAACTATTATTAATCTGAACTTAATATTGAATTTAATTCTTTTTCTTGATAGTATTCTTCCAATTTTATTAGCGATTCTATTTAGTTCAGAATCGTGGCTTATTTTATGCTTGAAAACTTTAGTGACTATAAATATTAGAGCATCAATCCTTAATGCTTCTATTTTGAGCCATTTATTTATTTCTGTTTTATTACTGAATAAAAATAAGTTTTCTAATAAATAATTTCCTCCAGATAATCTAACATCTCTAGGGGTCCAACTATTAATCGAGCTTAAAGCTTCATCTATACCAACTAACCTCAAAACAGCTTCTGTATAATAAGCTATATCCTTACTTGAAATATAATATTTATGTAAATTCTCCTTTTTAACTGAGTCTTTTCTCCAATTTAGCCATTCTTTAGCTGTTTTTAAATGTTTTAATGCTGTCTTATGGCTTTTTAATTCTCTTGAATATACACCTGCCAATTTCATATGAAATGAGCCTGCCCATGATTTTTCGTCAGAATTAAGCTTTAGTTTATTGAGTGAAGTATCGTCTCCAAATACAGCTACTAAATCAGGATAATTAATTAAAACTTCGGTTAATGCTTTCTCCTTTTTAGCTTCTTCAGCAGCTATAAATATTAGCTTAAAGTAAGATAAATTGTCATCAGTATTATTAGCAACCTTCATTGCTAACCTTGTTCTACTTATATAAGTTGCTCTATTTTTTATAGGATCCTCTGGAAGTAATAAAAACTTTCTATCTAGAACTATTTCTTTTAATAATTGATTTTGTTTAGACTGAAAAAGTAAGCTTCCCAAATTAACTGAAGCATAACTATCATTCTCCGCTTGATTGAGAAAAACTTTAGTTACTTCTTTTAACTTCTCTTGATCTAATGGATAATTATCTCGAATATAATTTTCAAAATCTTCATCTCGAAATTCAAAATTATTATTTTCATATATCAAACCGTTCCAGACTTCTGAAGATATATCTAACAGAAAACTTTGATTGACATTTAATATTTCTGATAAATAATTTATAGGAACAGGCCTTGGTAATCCAATCAAAAGTCTAAAAAAATCGTCAATTAATATTTTCTCTTGATTAGTTACTTTTTTCTTGGCTTCCTTTATTTTATCAAGAATTAATAACTCAACAGTTTTTCCATTCGGTTTTAAAAAATTTATAACCTCTTCAATTCCTATTTTTTTCAAATCAATTGAATAAAATTGAGCTCTTGGTATACCATAAGTGTATTTATGGAAATCTTTAATTTCTTTTTCTAGAATATCTGGGAAGTATATTTTTATAAACTGAGTTGTTTCTGCTAGACTAAATGGTTCTAGCTCAATATCAATATAATCTTCGGGTAAATTGAGTGACTCTTTTCGATGTGTTCTAGTGGTTACTATTAAATTACATCCAAGTGGAATGTTCATATTTAAGATATCTTGAACGAAGCTTTTATCTCCATCATTACTAGCTGCTGTGATACTATTATCAGCTGCATCTATAATAATGGTAAGAGTAGAATTGACATCTCTATGTTTTAAAATTTCTACCGCACGTACAATTCTTTTTCTAAATTCTTTTATATAAAAATCACTTTGCTCGGGAATATGCACTATTAAGAAATCCGTACCTACCTTCCTTGCAATATCATTTGAAATATGTAAAAGTGCATTTTTGTGTAAATGTCTATTATCCTCAGAGTTTTGGTATGAACCTGAACCATAACAATCAAAGATTATACACTCATTGGTGTCTGGTAAGTATTGTTGTATTTGTTGAATTATAGTTGATTTTCCAATACCCGCACCGCCGTGAATACATATTGGTAGAAAACCTGTATTTGATGTTATCTTTGAATTAATAGATTCTAATTGCTCTCTTAAAATACTATTCTTATTATTCTCTAAACTTTGAGAAACAGGAAATAAATTTTCTATACTGCCATCATTAAAGCCAAGATTTGCAATAATATCAGTTACTGTGATTCTTCTTCTACTCCTAGCTTCCGGCATCATTTTGTCAAAGACTAACTCTCGCAATTGATTGTACTGAATTTTAGAAGTATATGATATTCTAGAAATAGCTTTGTATAGTTGGATTTTTAAATTAGGTCTTGAATCTGTGCCGCAGTCATCTAAATCAAGTATCCGTATAAAATCAGTAAACTCTGTTACTTTTAATCTTGAAGCTAAAAATAATTTTTCTAATGAGGTGCTATTTTGCGGATTATCTTTAAGCACCGCATTAAAGCTTATTTTTCCTTTCTTTTTAAGAAGATAGGTTTTAATATTATTAATAGACCTGAGATGATTAGGGTTAAAGTTTCTATTAGTAACTAACTTTATACTTACTTTATTCAAAACTGACTCTCTACCAAATTCATCCAAATAAATCTTGAATATATCCGCTAACCTATGAATTAAAGACCCTTCTGTAGATTTACTTTTTTTACCTATATATAATTCACCAATTGTATAATTCTTATTTCTTCTAAGTGTACTGTATTTTAGTTGTGAGATAACAACTTTTTCTGCTTCAATATAATTATCTGCACCATAATATTCACTTAAATCAACTCCTAGTAAATTTTTTCCTGTTGGATCCAACTGCTCTGATTCTGACAATTGAACTCCTTCAATATTGATTGCCTTAATTCCAGAATCATCAAAATTTAATAATTCTAAAGATTTCTTTATTGTCCACAGAATATGAAAATCATCCCCTGCACTTGATAAATCTGCATCTGGTATCTGCTTAATTTCGTCTTTACTCATTTAATCTCTAAATAATATTTCAAATTAAGTATTATAATGCAAAATATGGTGAATTGAAAAAGGCTTATGTTGAAAATTTTATTTTGGCAACTTATTAAGATTTACAATTCCCATATATTTCTCTAAATAAAGCGTTTAATATTTCGTTTAAATTCTTCACAATCTCAATAAAAACTTCTTTCATAATCCATTATTTAAATATTTATATAATCCCATTAAAATGGCTAATGCAATAACTTTGATATTATCAGTTTTTAAAAAATAGCAAGATTCATCTCTATTACTCAAAAACCCCAATTCCAAAAGCATAGATAAACAATAATCAGCAGTTTCCCGCAACACCTGAAAATTTTCAAACTTCACACCCCTACTTTCAAATCCTAATTCTTTATTATGCGCTTCTTGCAATTTAAAAGCGAGCCAGGTACTTTCATCAGAATATTTAGATTTCCCATTGGCCACATAAACTTCAATCCCTCTTGCATTTGGATTATCCGAATGATTACAATGCAAGGAAATAAATAATTCCGCATTTAAAGCCTTGGCCAGCTTGCTTCTATCAGATAACGAAATAAGCGTATCACTATATCTCGTCAAATAGATATCAAGTGGCATTTCTGACTTTTCGTTTAGTTTCAAAATTTCCAAAGCAATGTCCAGTACTATATCTTTTTCTTGAATGCCATTTATTCCTATCGTACCGGAATCTTTTCCACCGTGTCCAGCATCAATGATTATTATTTTTTGAGTTGCAGTTCCCTGACCAAAAATGATACACATTTTTAGAAGCAAAAAGGCAAAATTGACGTTTTTGAGCACTTTTTTCATTTTCAATTTTCAGGTTATCAACAACTCTACTTCGAGATTCCATAGAATTTGATATCAAATAATAGCAACGGAATTGAAACTAAATCAAATAATATTTTATTCACAATTACCTGATTATCAGTAATTTATAAATAAATATATGTAAATTTCTAATAACGAAAACGAATCAAAATATAAACTTTTCCGTTATGAAAAAATCACTCTATTTGGCAACATTTCTGTCACTGTTATCCACCTCGCTTTTTGCACAAATTGGTGGCATTGAGAATTCGGTTGATGATGTATCAAACACAATTCGAAAAATCTTTCCAATAGTTTTGGCAATTATATTTCTTGTAGGCTTCCTATTTAATGCCGGACATTTCTTTGGGGAGAACGCCGATATCAAGAAGGGGATTACCCGAATTCTCGTTTTCGTTCTTATTACCGGGGCTGTAGTAGGAATATTTACATATCTAATCTCGATTGTAGTATAGCGATGAAAACGTACGAAGTCTATAAAAATATCAGAAAACAGGCGGTCATTTTTGGTCTGTCCATATCCCTTTTTGCTCTAATGATGGTGGCAATACTATTTTCCCTATTAGTCATTATTTTTTCTTTCAGTTTCGGGATGATTATAGGGGTATTTATAATAAACGCTGCACTATACACGGTCTTGACCCGAATACATAACAACCCACAAATCTTTCAGATGGCGAAGGTTTTCCCAAGGATAATTAGCAACAAAAGAAAATCAGGCTTTGGTTATGAACAAGATTAACCTTAGAGCCTATCAACCCATTGCAGATATTCAGGACAATATCGTCTTTGCCAACAATGGCAATGTAGTTTTATGCTATGAAGGGAACCTACCAGAAATCTATTCCCTTTCCGAAAAGGATTTTGAAGACATTCACGGTGCTTGGTTTCAAGCTTTAAAATCCTTACCCGTTGGGATTGTCGTTCATAAGCAGGATATCTATTTGAAGAAGTGTTATTCTTCAGAAATACTTCCGAACACCACCTTTTTAGAAAAAGCCACACACGCCCATTTTAAAGGCCGCGAGTATATGGAGCATAAATGTTATTTGTTCTTTATCCTGACCAAGAATAAAGCGCTCAACAATGCAAAATACGTTAATCCCTTTAGAAAGGTTTCCAAAGGAATTGTACAGGAACTGGATGATACCATTAAAAGTTTCGCCAACTCGATAAGCGATTCCGTTTCTTTTATAAACAATAGCCGGAAAGTGTCTCTCAGACCATTAAATGAAAAAGAAATTATCAGTCTCACAGAGACCTATTTCAATGGATTTAATGAGGGCTTTGATACCGATATTTTACTGGACAATAAAAGCGTCAATATTGGCGAGAACCATTTTGATGCCCTTGCCATCAATAGCGAACTGTGCTTTGGAGAAAGTGTACAAAGTAGCAAAACCAATGAGAAATTCACTTCTGACGATTTTGTGTTTCATCAAGGGTTTATTGATGGTCTAGGGCTTACGCTTAATGAGAACCATATTGTAAATCAGATTCTTTATCTAGACGACAAGCATAAGTGGCGCAAGTTACTCGATAAGAAAATAGAGGAATTGAGTAAAAGTTCCAATTTTGGTTCTCAAAACAAAGTTGTGCTTGGAAAAATTCAGCACATTCTTGATCAAATCAATGCCGATGAAAATGCACGGATCATTCGTGGTCATTTCAACATTATTTATTGGTCAAAGGATGCTAAAGAGTTGGATAAAATTACCTCAAAGATAAAGACTGAATTCAAGGAACTAGATATCATCCCATATTATCCGAGAGGGGAAGAACGGAAGAATTATATACTGAACAGTTACTGCTGTTTTTCGTCTAATTTTTCCAATAACGATTTATATGTTACCGATTTGAAACACGCATTGTGTTTATTCATAAATAACACCAATTACAAATCGGATGCTACCGGTATCATTTTCAATGACCGTGAGCATAATATTCCAGTTCTCAAAGATGTCTGGGATGAGCGTAAAAAACGTATCAAAGCTCGAAACTTTGCTATTTTCGCGCCAACAGGCGAGGGGAAATCCTTTTTAGCCAATAATATTTTACGTCAATATTTTGAAAGTGGTGTTCGCCTGGTTATTATAGATCTTGGAGGATCCTACACAAAATTTGCTAAACTCTATCCTGAACAATACACAGTATTGCGCTACGAGAGTGGAAAAAATTTGGGTATCAATCCATTTTACATCAGCAACCAAAATGACTTGACGCCGGAACGATTGGAAGATCTGTCCGTGTTCTTATTTGAGCTTTTCGCCTCCGAACTGAAAGTGACCAAAGCACAATCTGTTTCTATCAAAAAAATACTGCGTCACTATTACGATAGTACTTCAGAAAATCATTCTTTAGAGGGTTTCTATGACTTCATCGAAAAGAATCAGGAAGATCTTCTAAGCACCCTTAAAATCCATCCTGACTACTTTAATGTTACGAGTTTCTTACACGTAATGTCCGAATATGTCGGCCATGGTCTTTATAGCTTTTTGTTTGAGGTGAGCGAAGATCAGACCTACAAAATCGAGGACAAACGATTAATTGTTTTTGAACTGGATGAAGTAAAGGATAATAAGGAAATACTTTCCGTAATGTTGAAGCTGATTAAGTCAGCAATTCAACGAACGATATGGAAAAACCGAGCCGAAAAAGGCATCATCCTATTTGATGAGTTTGCCAAGCAATTAAAGTTTGAAAATGTATTGGAAAGTGTGGAATTCTATTACCAAGCGATCCGTAAACAAAACGGAGCAATTGGGATTATTCTACAATCCATCAATCAGCTTCCCAATAATTCAACTTCAGCAAGTATTCTGGAAAATACGCAAGTTGTTTACAGCCTCCACAATGAAAAGGGATATGATGAATTGGTCAAGCGACTCAACCTATCAAGCCACGACCTGAACCAATTGAAGTCAATTAAAAACAACTTTTCCGGACCACGGAAGTACACCGAAATGTTCATCAAGATTGGAAAGGAAAGCAACATTTTTAGGCTCGAAGTGCCGAAAGAAGTATATGCAGCTTACCTGACCGATGGACAGGAAAACGAAGCCATAATGGCGATTTATAATAAGACTGGCTCAATGGAAGAAGCTATCAAAATCTTTATTAATTCTTAAATATGAATACTATGAAATTTTCAAAGAAAATGCGCGAATACTTCAGAAATAGAAAAGCTGTGAGTAAGACAAAAATTAAAACATTAATAGTGGTAATAGCCATGACGCTGTTAATGCCTGGCCGTGCTACGGCCCAAGGAATGCCCACTTATGACAATACCAACTTTATCAGCCTAGTAAAGCAACTGATAGAATCAGGTAAGCAAACCGCAAACATTATTAAGACCGTCCAGTTCTTAAAGACACAAAAAGAAAACATTGAAAAGGTTAATGATGTTGTTAGACAATTAAAAGCTGTCCGAGAAATTGGACGAAATAACCAACGTCTTATTGATGTGATGCAGGATGATTTAAGAGATATCCTTAACAGCCCATACATCAAACCTGATGAAGTCGCAAGGGTTTCACAATCATTTACTGCTATCGTAGAAAACTCTCTAGAAACAATGGCTTTTATCGATGAGATTCTCTCCAGCGATTACCTTAAAATGAGCGATGCCGAACGTGCGGAAATTCTAAAGGAAAAAGAACTAGAATCGAAGGAAATGGTTTCCAATATTAAAACTAAAACCAGAAGGTATAAGGATATTATTTCCTTCAGAAAGATGCAGGATAAAATCAATAACCGCGAAACCGAATATTAGAGATGACCGCAACAATCATTTTAGGAATAGGACTGGAATATATTGATACCGTTTTCCAGACCATACAGAATAGCAGTTTCTCGCAATATACTATTGCTGGAATGAAAACGCTTGCTGTTCTTTTTTTCCTAGTCAATATCCTAAAAAAATACAATGAAGGTATTGCAGATAAAGACGGTTATTCCTGGGGATTGAGTCCAGGAGAATTAGCCAAAAATTTCGCAATTGTATTACTCGTAATTTTCTCGACACAAATTCTAGGATTCTTTGATAGTATTCTAGTTTCTATAGAGAGTCAATATCGCGGCACCGCTCCTGCACTCTTGCCCTTGCAAATGCAAGAACTTCCAATCGAAGAAGACGTAAGTTTAATGGATGCTGCAAAAAATGCAATGACACTCCTTTATGAAGCTTTAGTAACTCCGCTTTATGGCTTTAAGATATTTGCTTTTATAGCAGGAATTTTTCTATGGATATTGGATCTGTTTATCTATCCGTTATTTCTTGCCGAGCGCTTTTTTCTTTTAGGATTAATGCAGGCTTTTTTCCCATTGGTCATAAGCTTGTCAGTTTTTGAAAAATTCCGTTCTATGGCATATAACTTCTTTAAGCTATATGCAGCAGTTTTTATGCTGGTACCTGCCTTTTTTCTTGTAAATGTATTCGTAAACGCTCTCTACACAGAGATCAATACCAATTTTTGGACAAATCTGTTCGGTACCGACGTTGGGCAAGGTTTTTTTGCACCGGTCGTTCAATTAGGCTCCATAGGCTTTATTGTGTTCCTGAAGTTCAAGCTCTATTCGCGGGCGACTTCCTTTACGCTTAGATTATTCACCAATTAATAGAAAATGGAATGAAAACACCATATAAAAATATTTACAGTGTATTAAAGTTGAATAGAATAATTGTCCTAGCCGTTGTTGTGGCTGCTTTGTTTTCCAGCACTTTCGCTTTATGGATGGCGTTTGACACAAATAAAAAAGCTCTCAATAGCGCTTTTGCAATAAACACCGACGGCAGTATTATTCCACTAAAGCTCGTTACCCAAAAAGAGAATTTCAAAGTCGAAGCTTTGGCACATTTAGAACTGTTTCACACCTACTTCTACAATATCGATGCTAGTAACTATGAACGTAATTTAAAAAAAGCACTTTGGCTAGGTAATAGTTCTGTGGACAACCTGTATCGGCAGAAAAAAGCTGATGGTGTTTACAATCGATTATTGCAATATTCCTTGGTTCAAAAAGTACTTAGTGTCGATTCAAAAATCAAAGAAAACGAAGGCTCTCACAGTTTTACTACAATAAGCATTTTTGAAATCAATAGAGGATCAATAATCGACACCTATGAATTGATTTCCACGGGGAATCTGATTATTGTTGATCGAAACTTTCCCAATAATCCGCACGGTTTGTTGATTACAGATTATTTCGAAAACACTTTAAAAAAACTGAACAATGAAAATTGAGCCGATAATCGGCATTTAAAAAACCACTCTTATGAAATGAGCCATAAAAATTTGGGATATTAACCGGAATGTTGATTGGCGAATTACATATGAAAAACGATAAATAAATAAACTGCAGCAGATGAAAATAGAAAAGAACAAAATTGTATTTGCAGCGATACTTGCTGTGATTTTAATATTTATAATTTCCTATTCCCTGATGGTAATGGGCGATGATGAAAGTGAAAACGACAACCTTGAGCAGACCTTGGTACCCGATTTAGAAGAAAACCAGAAAGAATACGATTCTAAACTGGATGCTATAAATGATTTGAAGGAAGTTCGCGAAACTAACGCTCCTAGTATCTATGATGAAAAGTTGATTGATTCCATGGGCTTTTATGATCCAGATCTACCCGAACGTGAAAAAGAACGTATCGTGGATAGTATTTATAATTCAGGTAGGATTCAGTATACCGAAAAGCGGTATCAAAACATTCAAGGAAAGAGAGCTCCCCGAAAGGATGCACAGCAAATGGATTCAGCTGAAATAAAGAGAGAAGAGAAAATTCAAGCCAAAGAACTGGGTCTAGAACATCAATTGTTTTTTGCTTCTTCGCCAAAGCCGAACGAGATTTCAATAATCAGTTATACAGACAAAACTATTTATGTGGTGGTCGATGGCGATCAGATTGTAAAAGCGAATACTAGATTAAGAATGCGCCTTACCAAAGCTGCAACAATCAATAACAGAAAGATGCCTAAGAATACCCTAGTTTTTGGATTTATCAGCTTTCAGCCTAATCGTGCTTTAATTGAAATTGAGAATATCAATCATCATCCCACGAATCTCAAAGCATTCGATTTGCAAGATGGAAGTGAAGGCATCTATGTGGAAAACAACTTTCGTGCTGAGGCAACTAGTGAAGTATTGGATGACCTTATTGGAGATATCAATATCCCTAGTGTTCCACAAGTAAGCGGAATTACCAAGATACTTAAACGTAACAATCGGAACGTTAAGATAACCGTGCTGAACAACTACAAACTTATTCTAAAACCAAAATTATGAACCCATAATGGGTCTTTAAAATTCACTCTTATGAAAAGATATATAATAACTTCAATTTTTTTAGCCACTTGTAGTTTTGCAACTCATCTTTGCTCAGCACAAGTTACAGCGCAAACATCTAACATTCTGGATACTATTTACGCCAATGATACCAAAAATGTTGCTCTTTTTTTTCCTGAACCCATACGGCAAGGAATAACTGGCTCAGATAATTTTGTGTTTACTTACAATCGTGAAAAAGAACAGTATTTTGGACTGCTACAGGCAAAACCTGGAGAAGAAAGTAATCTTCTGATAGTCAATAGAAATGGTTCCATTTTTTCGTATATTGTAAGGTATAAAGAGAAGCTTACAAAGCTTAATTATTTCATTCCAATATCTAGTAGCATTGGGAATGAAATACCCAAAGGAAAGGATTCGATTCAGGCTGAAACTTCTGAAAAAAGCAACGCTTACACGAAGTATTATTATGAAAAATTTTGTACTTATCTTCTTGACAGAAAACAGAGTAATGGCCGGATCAAAAAGCGGAATGAAGGTATTATTTTGAGCGTTGAAAATATAGTTTTCGATAAAGAAGAGCTCTACTTCGTTGTCCAGATTGAGAATAATTCTACTTTGGATTACGATTTGAATTTCTTAAAACTCTCTATTGAAACAAGACAAAAAGGAACAAGAAAATCGTTGCAACGGCTTTATCAGGAACCGATTTACATACAGAATCTGCCTTCTAAAATAGGAGAAAATGAAACGGTACGATTCGTTTATGTGTTACCCAAGTTTTCATTGTCCAATGATCGTAGGGCAATTCTGGAACTGAACGAAAAAGATGGCGAACGTAATATTGAATTGAAAATATCACATAGATATATTAATAATCCAAATTGATAATGTTATGAAACATTTAGTTATTTGCTCGCTAGTACTTTTATTTATTTCCTGTTCACAAACTAAGAATCTTTCGCCTGCTGAAACCGCAACAATTGTTGCGAAAAGTTTTTTTACAAAAGATGAACCAGTTCTTAAAAAGCATACAACCGCAGAAGGATATAGCAGTTTGATTACTGTTCAAAATATGATGCCAGATTCTGATAAAGTAATTGAGGTGGAAATTTTGGACGAAGCCATTGATAAGGAAATTGCTTGGGTAAAATATAAAACTACATATGATGGAAAGCCTGGTGTTTTTAAATTGGTCAAAGATAATGGTCAATGGATGGTTACTAGTAAAGGACCTAGAGAAAGAGGACCTTTTTAAGAACGACGATTTTTCTTAAAATTTTCCGCTTGGTCAAAGATTTCATCATAGACTTCATCCCTTTCCACCGGGGGATAACCGTGTTCATCAAGCAATAGAATAAGACCTACTTTTAAAGCGGATTTAATATCATTGCGCTTGCTCCAGTCGGGAAATTTTGCCTGTTCATCCACTAAATCCTTTACGGATT
>NZ_JH594606.1:563453-591627 GCF_000243235.1 Gillisia limnaea DSM 15749 | reverse complement strand
AAGTTACAGCGCAAACATCTAACATTCTGGATACTATTTACGCCAATGATACCAAAAATGTTGCTCTTTTTTTTCCTGAACCCATACGGCAAGGAATAACTGGCTCAGATAATTTTGTGTTTACTTACAATCGTGAAAAAGAACAGTATTTTGGACTGCTACAGGCAAAACCTGGAGAAGAAAGTAATCTTCTGATAGTCAATAGAAATGGTTCCATTTTTTCGTATATTGTAAGGTATAAAGAGAAGCTTACAAAGCTTAATTATTTCATTCCAATATCTAGTAGCATTGGGAATGAAATACCCAAAGGAAAGGATTCGATTCAGGCTGAAACTTCTGAAAAAAGCAACGCTTACACGAAGTATTATTATGAAAAATTTTGTACTTATCTTCTTGACAGAAAACAGAGTAATGGCCGGATCAAAAAGCGGAATGAAGGTATTATTTTGAGCGTTGAAAATATAGTTTTCGATAAAGAAGAGCTCTACTTCGTTGTCCAGATTGAGAATAATTCTACTTTGGATTACGATTTGAATTTCTTAAAACTCTCTATTGAAACAAGACAAAAAGGAACAAGAAAATCGTTGCAACGGCTTTATCAGGAACCGATTTACATACAGAATCTGCCTTCTGAAATAGGAGAAATTGAAACGGTACGATTCGTTTATGTGTTACCCAAGTTTTCATTGTCCAATGATCGTAGGGCAATTCTGGAACTGAACGAAAAAGATGGCGAACGTAATATAGAACTTAAAATATCACATAGACACATTAATAATCCAAATTGAAAATGTTATGAAACACTTAGTTATTTGCTCGCTATTACTTTTACTTATTTCTTGTTCTCAGAATAAAACTTTTTCCCCAACTGAAACTGCCAAAGTTGTTGCCGAAAGTTTTTATCATGGTGATGAAGCAACCTTAAAAAAACATACTACTGAAGAAGGGTATGCAAACCTTTCAAACATTCAAGCAATGTTTGCTGAAGATAAAAATTCAGACTCCAATTTCAAGATAGTAGATGAAGCTATGGACGGCGAGGTGGCTTGGGTAAAATATTCCACAGCTTACGATACGAAGCCCGGGGTTTTTAAGCTGGTTCAAAAAGATGGACAATGGAAGGTTACGCATAATGGGCCGAGGGATAAAGGGCCTTTTTAAACCGAATTTTTATTGATTCTTTTCTAGATTAACTTCCCAATATCCCTGCGTACCGCCTTGACGTACTAAAAAACCTTTATTCTTGATAGCTGTAATATGCTTGCCAACAGTAGATTCATTAATACTCAACGCTTCAGCTATCTCATTGTATGTTATGGAAGGACTTGTTGCAATAAGTTTAAGAACTTCTTTCTGTCTTTTAGTTAGAGCATCAGTTGTATCGATTACACCACCCGTTGCACCACCTCTTACACCACCTTCTTCTTTAGCCTTTTCATTAACTTCTTTAGCAGCTTCTTTAGGAACAAGAGTCATTCTAAGAAAGTTATCTGAAAAACTAAAGCTCCCATTGCCATAATATTCTAAAATACGAGGGATGCCAGGACCCAATTGTTCCACCAGTTCCAAATCTTTAAAAATTCGCATCAGTTCCTTATTACGTGGTACTGAAAAGCCCTCGAAAAATTCTTGCTTGCTCAATCCTTCCGGGAGACCACCTGCCGATGTGATTTCAATTCTATCGGTAAAAATGGAGATGCTATCTATCCCTTATCAATCTTATAAAGCAAGTTTATAATAGCCTATCGTGTATATAAATACAACGCAAAATGGTGTATTTTTAAGCAGATAAATGTATATTTAGAGCGTCTAAAGTATAAGATTATGAACAGAATAAAAGAAGTTCTGGTAGATAAAGGGATTAAGCAAGTATGGCTTGCAGAGCGATTAGGCAAGAGTTTCAATACAGTAAATGGGTATGTACAAAACCGCACACAACCCAGCTTAGAAACCTTGTACGAGATTGCTACAATCTTACAGATAGATGCAAAAGAATTATTAGTTTCAAAGATTTAATACCTAAGGAAATATGCCAACACTCAATTGGATAGGAAAAGATAAAGTTGTTAGTCATCATCAAGATGTCGCATTTAAAGTGTTAGAACATAAATATGGCTTTACGAATAAAGGAGAGCAGAATTTTGAAACTAATAGCGGAAACAAGATAATTCACGGAGATAACCTTGAAGCACTCAAATCACTATTACCTGAATATGAAGGTAGAATTGATATAATCTATATTGACCCACCATACAATACAGGACAGGAAAATTGGGTGTATAATGATAATGTTAATCATCCTAAGATAAAGAAATGGTTAGGAGAAATCGTAGGAAAGGATGAAGAAGATTTTACGAGACACGATAAGTGGCTATGTATGATGTACCCAAGACTGAAGATAATAAATAAATTACTTTCTGATAGTGGAGTTATTTTTATGTCTATAGACGATAATGAACAAGTGAATCTTAGATTTTTATGCGACGAAATATTTGGTAAAAGAAATTTTATTTCAACTTTTAGTTGGGAAAAGAAAAAAAAAGGTTCTCATTTAGATAATTATATTACCACAGTAAAAGAATATGTTCATACATATGCCAAAGATAAAAAGAATTTTAAAGGCTTAATTGGCGAGATAGTTAGCAATAAAGAAACATATCCGTGCATTAATCCTGGTAATAGTATTAGCGAGAGACTAATACCTGCTGGCGTAAGGTCGAATTACAAATTGAAAAATCACACTCTTCCAAAAGGTTCAGTTATATCTGCTGGTAATATGAGCCTACTTTTAAAATCAGATTTGGAGATTGAAAATTGTAAACTCAAAAATGATGTGATTATAGAGAGTGAATGGCGATATGGTCAAGAAAAGATAGACGAGTATGCGAAAACAGGAGCGTTATATTTTACACGTGATTTATATTTAAGGCAAACAGTTTCAAAGCCTCGATATAAGAAGTTGAAGAACTTTTTACCAAGAGTTGATAATGACGAAATACTGAAATTAAAGGATGAATTAATCAAGCTTTACGAAAATCAGGGTAATATATCTAAAATTGAAAAGTTAAAGAAAAAGATAGACGCTATTAATGCGTTAGGGTTTTTGGATTTTGATATTAATAATTTAAATTCAGGAGGATGGGGTTCAAATGAAGATGGCGATGAAGAATTGAGAAATATATTTGGTAAGAAAATATTTGATTTCCCAAAACCTTCAAAACTAATTTCAAAACTATTAGCCTCATACAGAGACAAAAATGCTATAATATTAGATTCGTTTGCAGGTTCGGGAACAACTGCTCATAGTGTGATTAAGTTAAATGAAAAAGATGGAGGTAATCGTAAATTCATACTTGTAGAGATGGAAGATTATGCTGAAAACATTACATCTGAGAGAGTTAAGAAAGTAATAAAAGGTTATGGCGAATCAAAGAAAGTAAACAAGTTTGTGGATGGTATAACAACGAGTTTTGATTTCTACGAATTAGGTAGCCCAATATTTAAAGAAGATGAAAACCTAAATGAAGACGTAGGAGAAGATAAAATTAGAAATTACATTTACTACTCTGAGACCAAGCAACCACTTACAAGACCGCAGACTAAAGATGGTAAATACCTATTAGATAATTATCAAGATACAGGCTACTATTTTTATTACGAAAAAGACAGTCTAACCACCTTAGATAATAATAGTTTAGGCATCATTTTAACGTTACAAGAGCAATACATTATTTATGCAGATATCTGTTTGCTCGATGAAGCCTATATGCTCAACAAAAACATCATATTTAAAAAGATACCAAGAGATATAAAACGTTTCTAATAATGGAATTAAAAAAATACCAACAAGAGGTTATAAATGACCTTACTCAATTTATAGAAGAACTTGATACTACAAGGCATCTCAACAATGCGTTTTCTAACTTTTGGGAAAGTAAAGGAATATTAATACAAACTTTAGAAGATGATTATCTAAGACCTTATGATAATTCTATTAAAGGTGTTCCAAGAGTTACTGTTAAAGTACCAACAGCTGGTGGTAAAACATTTATAGCTTGTAATGCGTTGAAACCTATCTTTGATAGCTTCCCATTAGATAAACCGCAAGTAGTAGCATGGTTTGTACCTTCAGATACTATATTAAAGCAGACCTATAAGAACCTAAAAGATACGTCCCATCCATATAGACAAAAGATAGATGCTCATTTTAATGGCAATGTAAAAGTGTATGACAAAGAAGCATTATTGTTCGGTCAAGGCTTCAATCCTGTAGAGGTAAAAGAACAACTAAGTATTTTAGTGTTAAGTGTGCAGTCTTTTGTAGAAACGGTGAGAAAAGGCTTACCAAGAGCGTACAGAGAAAATGAAAACTTAGCAGAATTTGTATCTCATTTTAGAGATTTAAAAGCAAATCTTGATAATGTAGATGATACTGCGTTAATTCAAGTCATAGCATATCTTCATCCTGTAATTGTAATAGATGAAAGTCACAATTTTGAAGCAGATTTAAGGATTGAAATGTTAAACAACATCAATCCAAGTTTCATATTCGATTTAACTGCCACACCACGTAAAAAAAGTAATATCATAAGTTTTGTTGATGCTATTAAGCTCAAGAAAAACAATATGGTAAAACTGCCTGTTATTGTTTATAATCATCAAGATACTACGGAGGTATTGAGTAGTGCAATACAGATGCAAAAGACGTTAGAAGCTAAAGCTAAAATGCAAGAAGCAAATGGCGGTAAGTATATTAGACCTATTGTGTTATTTCAAGCACAACCCAAAACTAAAGATGATAATATCACTTTTGATAAGATTAAAGTTAGTCTAATCGAAATAGGTATTCCAGAAAATCAAATAAAGATAAAGACTGCGAATAAAGATGAGATTAAGAATTTAGATTTATTAAGTCGTGATTGTGAAGTTCGCTATATCATTACAGTAAATGCCTTAAAAGAAGGATGGGATTGTCCTTTTGCTTATGTGTTGGCATCATTGGCTAATAAATCATCATCCATAGATGTAGAGCAGATTTTAGGTAGAGTATTACGATTGCCTTATGTAACTAAACATCAAGAAGATTTGTTGAATTACTCGTATGTATTTACATCATCTAATAATTTCTTAGACACATTAGATAAAATCATTTTAGGCTTAAATAAGTCAGGGTTTAGTGCAAAGGATTATCGAGTAAAAGAACAACAAACAGAATCTAAAATAGATACATCATCAGGTAAAGGTAGTTTTGAAGATTTATTCGGAAAAGAACAAGAACAACCTACGAGTACTATAAATGAAAATGATGATGACGAAGTAGAAATTAATGTAGATGATGTTAAACAAATTACAGAATCAGATAAGAGTACAAGCCAATTAGAAGACATCTTAAAACTCGCAAGCGATACCAATACAGAGTTTGAGAAGAAGATGGATGAATTGGAAAACGAAGACAATTTAATACCAACCGAATTGAAAGAAAAGATAAAATCATTCCCAATTAAGGAGGTGTTTAAAGAAGATGCAAATAAAGAAGTAATACCAACATTTCATATCAAAACTGCGCCTTCATTGATAGAGCCAGATAATTTTATTCCACTTACAAAACATTTGCTCTTAACAGATTTTGAATTAGATAAACAAAATAGTGATATAGATTTAACTCGTACCGCATCTAAAATGGCAAGCATAGACCTTGCAGAAGGTAGAAAAGATGAATATGTACCAGAGTATAAGTATGTAGATTACCACGTAAAAGAAGCGTTTGCAGAATATCTTACAACACTAACACCGGAACAAAAGATAAATCAAATTGCAGGTCGTATTGCTAAAATCATCAAGAAGATAGACCAAATACAAGAGCCTCAAATTGTTGCTTACGTTAAAAAGATAATTGCAGGTTTAAATAGCGATAAGATTGCTGAAATAACCAATAATGAGCCTTTCTATGCAAAACTTATCAAAAATAGAATAACTGAATTGTCTAATCAACATATGGAAAAGCAGTTTGATATTCTGTTAGATAAAGGAACAGTTGTATGTCAGCCATCATTTACGTTTTCTAAAAAGATTGGCCCAAAAAATACGCTTAAAGGAATCACTAAAAACCTCTATATAGAAGAAGGCGAAATGAATGATTTTGAAAAGCAAGTGATAAATGAAGTTGCTAATCTTGATAGTGTAGTGTATTGGCATAGAAATTTAGAACGTGGTAAAGGCTTGTTGATAAATGGTTTTGTAAATCATTATCCAGACTTTATTGTTAAAATGAAGAACGGTAAAACTATTTTAGTGGAAACTAAAGGCGACCATTTAGATGGTTCAAACAGTCAACAAAAATTACGTTTAGGCGAAAAATGGGCAAGTAAAGCAGGAGACAATTACCGCTACTTTATGGTTTTTAAGAGCGATAAGTTAGATGGAGCAAGAACAGTAGCAGAGTTGATAGATATTTTAAGAGATATGAAATAAGAGATTATATGCAAGATTTTAAAGGAGCAAGATGGTATAAATGCGATTTACATTTACATACAACAGCAAGTAGATGTTTTCAAGATAGAGAAGTAACAGCACAACAATGGGTAGATAGAGCAATCGACCAAGGTTTAGATTGTGTAGCGGTTACAGACCACAATAGCCCAAATGCTATTGAAGCAATTCAAGAAGTTGCAAAAGATACTAATTTAACAATCTTCCCTGGTGTTGAAATTACTTGCGATACATCTAAAGTTCATTTATTAGTCTTATTTGACCCTTCTAAAAAGTCTACGGATGTTGGAGATTTTCTTATTCAATGTGAAATTAAGAGAGAGGATTTTGGTGTTCAAGAAGCTAAAACAGAAAAGAGTATAAACCAAGTAGCAGATATAGCTTCAAGAAATGGTGCAATAGTGATTCCTGCTCATATTGATGAGTTCAATGGCTTAGAATCGGTAGGAAACCAAAACCTTATAGATTTTTATAAACGTGAAGATATTAATGCTGTTCAAATAGTGCATAAAGTATTTACTGAAAACGAATACACTAATACATCTATAGCTTCAGTTGTTCCAGAGCTAAATGTATATTATAACAATCCAATACCAGCTATAGATGATGCTCGTGCGAAGAATTGGTATAATTCTGTCAAACTTGCTAAAGATAAAGACTTAGCAATGTTAACTTTTTCAGATAATCCACACGAAGATAAAAATCCAAAACACGGTTTAGATGGTATTGGTTCAAGATTCACATATATAAAAATGGATGAAACAGCTTCTTTAGAAGGGTTACGACAAGCATTTTTATTACCATCGCATAGAATAGTTAATGATTTCATTGATGCAACTACAATAACGGAAAAGCCTGAGTTTTGGATAAAATCAATAACCATAGCAAATACAACCTTAACAGGGAAAGAACCTTTTAAGGTTGGTTTTAATCCACAATTAAATACAATAATAGGTGGTCGTGGTAGTGGTAAGTCAAGTATTTTAAGATTTATCAGAGGTGTATTTAATCGTACATCTAATCTTGAAAATTTTGCAGATTTATTCAAAGAGCATAATAATTTCTATAAAACCAATGACGTAAGAGGTATTGAATCAGTAGGTGTCTTTAATGAAAATTCAAATATAGAAATCGAATTTATCCGTAAAGGTTTTCTATACAAAGTTAAAACATCAAATATAAAATCCTCAATTAATCAAACAATAGAAATACATAAATTAGATAACGATGTATGGACTGAGATTGAGGATGAAGAGTTTTTAAATTTCTTAGAGTTTGAACAATATTCGCAAAAGCAAATATTTGAAATCTCAAAAGACCCAAATGCGTTATTAGATAGGATTGATTTAAACGTTGAAGAAATCAGTCAATTAAAAGATAAAAGAGAGGTTGCTAAAGAAAACTTTTTAAAATCTTGTAGTACCATAAGAACATATCAAGTAAGTTTAAAATCAAGGCTTAAGCTAAAAACTGATATTGAGGATTTAAAGAAGAAGTTAGAGACTTTAGATAAGGCTGGCATTAAAGAGTTAATGGCCGAAAAGAAAGCGTTTGCAGAGGAAGAAAAATTACTTAACGATTACAAAGAACAGATACAAGAGTTAGTTAATCAATTAGATGGTATAAAAACAGAGTTTGAAATTGAACAACCATATGAATTAGGCTTTTCTGAGAGTAATAGAGAGGAACTCAAAACATTCTTATCTGAGATAAAAGAAGCACTATCTACAAAAGCAACAGAGTATGAAGCACTAATAACATCTATATCACAAATAAAAATAGATTTAGAAACTAAACTAACATCTTCAAAATGGAAACAAGCATATACTACAGCAATAACGAATTATGATGAAAAGAAAGCTGAACTTGAAGCTGAAGGTGTAGATAACATAGACCAATACGAGGCAATATCTAAAGAGATTGAGGATAAAGAAGAAGAATTGGTAGCTCTTGATGTGATAAAAGCAAATGAAGTTTTAGAAGTTGCAGAGAGAGTTAAATTCCAAGATGAGTTTGTTCAATTATGTAAAGATATTACCACTAAACGTAAATCATTTATTGATGATAATGTTACGGATGATAAAATTAGGGTTAAAATCAACCCTTTCAGAAATCAAACAAGTTTTGAATTACAAGTAAGAAAAATAATTGGTAAGGATACTTCTTTTGAAGAAGACTTCAAGAAGCTAAAAGAGTTATGTTTTCGTGGTCAAGTTGAGCAAAAAATAAAAGATGTTAAGAAAGAGTTTCGCACTAATTTTTTTAATGATAATGCAAATGTGGTAGGTGGTCATTTCAAAAATGCTGTTCGTGGTATTACTGACGCAGGTATGGATGAATTAGAATTATTTATGCCAGAGGATGAAGTGGTTGTAGAATATAAACCTGAAAACGCCGATACCTTTAAATCGTTGTCAACTGCTTCCGCAGGACAACGTACTACTGCAATACTAACTTTCTTACTTTCATTCGGTACTATTCCATTATTATTAGACCAACCAGAAGATGATTTAGATAATAGATTAGTTTATGATTTAATAGTAGATAGATTAAAAGTAGCCAAAGGCAGTAGACAAATTATTGTAGTTACTCATAATGCAAATATTCCTGTTAATGGCGATGCAGAATATATTATTTCTATGGATTCAGAAAGTCAGTTTACTTCAGTTTTACATTCTGGAACAGTAGAAAGAGAAGAAATAAAGAAAGAGATATGTGATGTTATGGAAGGTAGTGAGAAAGCATTTAAAATGCGTTCTGATAGATATAAATTAGTTTAGTATTGTGCAGTAGTAAAGTTTTAAAATACAAATAGATAAAAGTAATTTAATTAATTAAATGGCAGGATTAGCAACGAGTATAGAAAACCAAATTAAGAAACTTCGTGAGCGAGGTATGGTTTTAGACATAGAAGAAGATAAAATAATAGAAATATTGTTAGATATTGGCTACTATCGTTTAGGCTTCTATTGGCATCCTTTTGAAATTGATGCAGACCATAATTTTGCAGAAGGCACTAAATTATCAACTGTTATAGACCTTTATTATTTAGATGTAGATTTAAGGTATTTATTGATTAAGTACATAAATAGGTTAGAGTTAAACTTTAGAACAAACCTTATTTATTGGGCTTCTATGCGCTATGACCCAAATGCAATTTGGTACACAGACCCAACGATTATGGAGCAAGAGTATCTAAAAGATATAAAGTCACATTACAATAAGAATTTTAAAAAAAAGAACATACAAATAAGTAAGCATCACGCTAAATATCCTGATGATAGATATGCACCTTGTTGGAAAACATTTGAGTATTATACATTTGGTTCAATTGTGAAAGTCTATGAGCATATTATCGACCAAGATGTTAGGAAAGAGATTTGTTTACAATACGCAATAAAAAAACCTGAGAGGCTTCAAAACTTTTTAGACACTTTGGTGTTTGTTCGTAATAGTTGCGCTCATAGTGGCGTGATATTTGATTTACATATTGATGAAGGTGTAAGTGGAGTGCCTGGCGTTAAATTTAATAATGATTATAGTCATAGTTTAGATTCAGCTATTAAAGCATTACTCTACTTAATGGATAATATTTCGAGCAATCGAAAGAACGAATTAGAAAAAAAATTAGTCAAATTATTAGATAAATTTGCTGATAACGGTGTGATAAAAGATATAGTCGAAAAAAAATTAGGCTATCATTATGATAATTGAATTATAAAATAATTGTATATTTGCATCTTAAAAGTGTCCCATTATTCATTTGCATTAGTGGTGCACTCAAAAAAAATAAACAACCTCAGATACTGTCTGGGGTTTTTTTGTGCCTAAGATTTAATTGATTATTTGATGTGCAAACCTAACAGGGCAATTAAAAATTATAGAATACTATTTATTCAAAAATTGACCTCGCCTCCTCATAAATCCGCTCAAAATTAGCCTCTAAATCAGCCTTTGAATACTGCTTCGATTCCTGCGGTAATTCCCTTTCAATGTTCGCTAACTTAAACTGTACCTTCTTATCTATCCCATCCGCATACGTGATAAACTCGCCCTGTTTCAACCTGAAGAAATAATCAGCTCTTATTTTTGGGATTTCCTTCTCTCCTGTGGTTACGCGAGTATCAAAATCAAGGTTATAACCTCGGCTTACACTTTTGGTTGTATCTTTGACTATCTCAAAGAATCGTTCGTAATATTTTGCGGTGTCTGGATCGTTGACCTTTCCAAAAAACTGATAAGACAGATTACTCAAAATCGCCTTGCTCGCTTTATCGCCATACATCATATCGTTCTGAATCTTGTCCTGCATAACGTAAATCGTAGCGATATCATAACTCCGTAATGTTGCAGGAATACGATGCATATTCAGTAAGCGTATAGTAGGTGCCTCCTCCATGAGTAGGAAAGATGTTCTGGAATCCCGAACACTCATTTGCTTGATAATTGTATGGATGATTGTAGCGATAACAGGCGAATAGGAAGTATCAAATTTTGGATTGTTTACTATCGAAATTATTGCAGGATTATCTTCACTATTGATATTCAGCGGTACTTCATCTGCGGAAAGTACCATGAAAATTCGTTGTGTACTAATTCGTTTCAGCGCATTTGCTAAAGTGCTTTTTACGCCAGCTGTTTGTCTTTCAGAATCCTTACCACTAATAAAAGCATCTGCCATTGCTCTTGATGTGGTATTGGTTTCCAAAAATTGAATAAGGCTATCCGTGTCTAGATATTGATAGATAGCAATTAAATGAGGAAGGGTGCAGAATTGGGGATATGTAGTTTTCAGTTTCCAAATTAATCCGCCTATCAATCCTTCCGCAGCATCATTGAAAAATTTGGTGGTACCTGTGGATCCAGATTCCCTTTGCTCCAAAAGGTTTTCTATTAGCACCCTTGACACCTCATTTACGCTTTCCTCGTTCTCTAAATAGCGTGGAGCAATAGGATTTACTCTGTGAATTATTTTATCAAAGGAAATGACCTTAAACGGGATTTCATTATCCTTGAATAGGGGGTAGGCCATTTCGGTAAGTTCAAAATCTTTGTAATCGTGGATGATCCCACAGAACTTATACTTTTGAAAATGTTTTAGAAAACCGAAAACTACGCTTTCCGTTTTACCACTTCCGGCGGAACCAATAACTGACACTCCCCTTTTTATATTTTCAATTTTAAAACTTCTACTTGTGGTCTTAAATCGGACTTGATATTTTTTCGGAACTGTATCTATCAAATTACCATCAAAATAATAAGCATATGCCACTGTATTCAAAAACATTAGAGGACACGCTAAAAACACCATTCCTCTTAGTACAGAGTTTACACCATAACTGAATATGAATATCATCAACAGAATGCAAATATTGGTAATAAAAAGGTAGTATTTGAAACTGTAATAAAGAATATAAATAAAGAAACTTTTTGCTTTCATAATATTTGATTTTTAATTGTTTATTTCGTTAAATCCCGATTGAACTTGATTTGATGGCCACTTCCACACCACGTCGAAGCCCTTTAAATATTTTCATTGCCAATTGAGCCTGTGTAATTGGAATACTGGGCATTATTGGAATTCCAGATTTGCCCATTATTTTGAATGCTAATGCTTTTTCATTTGTTGGTAATTTCATAAGGGATGCGAAATAGACTTTGGGATTTTTAATAAAATCCTTTCTTGCCTTGTAGGTCTCGGCAAAGTTTCTTTGATAGACAAAAGTTTTATCAAAGGTTTTCTCAGCACTTTCAAAAAATTTATCTCGATCGAAGCCACGTTTTACATTCTTACCATGCATCTCCACTTCCGAAGCTTTGTGTTTACTTCCAGGCGACAGACTGAAGGTATTTGATGCATCCTTGCGGCTAACGATGATATGGATATGACTTTGATTTCCCGCCTTTGGCTTTCCCTGTACAATTCGTTTCCCATCGTGCTGATGTGGTGCTTCCTTTTCTAATTTTGTAATCGTTTTTTGCATCTCCTTTATATTTCCTTCTTTTCTACCTTCTTGCACATTTCGGATCTCAGATTTAAGTTGAAGTATTTTCGTTGCATAGGGTTGATTTTCTCTTATCTGTATGTCAGTTCCTTTAAAGGTTCTTTGATGTTCAATTTTTGCATAGTATTTTATATCATCAATGTTGATTGAGCGTCCATTAATTTCGCGATTGAAAGAAGCAACATAATCCTTCATCAGCTCACGGGTGTACTTTTTTAGATCTTCGCTGCTGTTCTGTAATCTGTTCAATTCATATTTTGAAGGACTAACAGTAATCGAATAAAATTTCGGTTCGGTCTTTTTGAGCTTAGCACCATTTCCATCAATATCTTTTACCACTTCCTCTGCTGAAATCTCATCGCCATATTGATTGAAAAAGTTTTCCATTTCTTCCTGTTCCAGACCTTGATTTTCTTTTTCCAGATAGCCTACAAAATCTGCTGAACTTTGTGAGTAGGTGCCTCCTAATATTTGAGGTGTGATTGTGATATACATTTCTGGAAAATTTAAAGTTCGTTGTTTGGATTTTGCTTTTCTTGAAAACGTACTTCTTTCTTTTCCTCGATAAATTTCTTTTCCAAAATCAAAGGTTTTTTTGCGGGTGCTTCTGTCTGAAAAAGAGATTCTATCATCGCAACTGTCGGCTTGGTTTGTGTCTTTTCCATATCCCTCATTATGGCAATTACCGCATTGATTCTTTTTTTGATTGAAGCTTCTATTGTTCTTCCGGTTGGACCCAATTTTTCCTTTGGAGAGATTTCGTTGTAGAAGAAGAAATCGAGCATCGTGCCCATTGCCTCGGTATGTGATTTGAAGTGTGTTCTTGAAAATTCCTGAAAACGTTTTGCTATTTTCTTTTTGAATCTAATTCCAATAAATGAGTCCATAATTCGCCGATTTGTCGCAAATTCTTCTCTAAAAATGGGCTCTAACGAAGCGTTTGTCGCAAATCGCTAAGAGATAGGAAATTATATTATTTTCAAGTGGCTGATTATCAGCATTTTGAAAACGAAAAGGAGTGCTTAACATCGCGTAGCGTGTTACCCTCTTGCTACTCCTTTTCGTCCCGCCAAGCGGGACAAAAATTTCGTACAATCTGACTAAAAAGCCAATTGCCATTTTAGGGAAATAAATTTCCGATATGTTATTTTTCGATGGGTATGGTTATCGGCGAAAGTCGAAAAATGGATAACCCTACGTAAAATTGAATGCTGAATTTCAGCATTTTAAATATACAGTTTTTAATACATAAATTGAAAATTTATCCCATAAAAAAAGATCTGAACTCGCCAGATCTTTTTAAGGTAATTAAATTAAGAAGCTAAGATTACAAAATCCCTTCATCAGCAAAAGAGAAGTAATCCCCATCTGGAATAATAATGAGATGATCCAATAATTTTATATCTAAAAATTCACCTGCATTTTTAATTTTATTAGTCAGTTGCTTATCTGCTTCGCTGGGTTTTAAATTTCCCGATGGATGGTTATGGGCTAAAATTATAGATGTCGTAAGTGATTTTAATATTACTGCAAATAGGATTCGCACATCCACAAGCGTACCTGTGATTCCTCCAGTGGAAACTTCAAAAATTCCTTTCACTTTATTGGAATTGTTTAAAAGCATGACCTTAAAGCATTCCTGTAATCCAATGCGGTCTTTATCCCAAGATTCAAATAATAGTTCTACTGCACTGTTTGAAGAAGTAATCTTAGGAGCCTGTTTCATTTTAAAATTTCCCTGATATTTTATCGAAATTTCATTAACTTTAGTTTTCATATTGATCTGTATTATAAGGGTTAATATTAAAAAGAGGGCGCAACTATCAAGGGAACGCCCTCTTTATTTTTAAAACACTATTCGTTAGTGTCATTTCCGTTCTTGCTACCCAGTAATAAGATTTCACTCGCTATCACTTCGGTAACATACCTTTTTTCGCCTTCGCTTGTTTCGTAGGAGCGGGAGCTCAATTTACCTTCGAGGGCAATTTCTTTTCCTTTGCCTACATAACTTTCAACGATATCTGCGATTTTTCCCCAGGCTACAATATTGTGCCATTGGGTGTCCTGTACTTTTTCGCCTTTTGAATCTTTATAAAATTCGTTAGTGGCGATTGAAAAGCTGGCTACTTTTTTACCGCTTTCAAGGTTCTTGATTTCAGGGGCATTCCCCACATTTCCGATTAATTGAACTTTGTTTCTAAGTGTACTCATGATTGAAAAATTTAAATGAATTGTTAATTTTCCTGCTATCACCCACAGGTAGGTTTAAAAAATTTACTTATTGTATCCTGAGCGTTTTCCTTTTTTGATTTTTTAACTCTTTTTCCGCTTCAGTTTTATGGATTTGATAAGATTTCATGGTTTCTGTTTTAAAATTTACTTTCCGTAGAGCCTTCACTGTTACCTTTTTTGATGCTGATACAGTTTCAGGATTTAGAATTAGGGAGGACTTATAAAAAGGGAGCGCAGGGACCGGCTTTATGCAGTCTGGACTAACTTCTAAATCATGGTATTTTGCTTTACAAAAAAGGTAAAGACAGTGGAGGTCGGGGAGTGGGTTTAAATAAACATGGGAAGTATTAAAGGAATTTGAAGAGGAAAAAAGAATAATAAATGGAATTCCAGACTGGCGGACTTAATCCAGAAATTACTGGTTGTAATGAAGTGTTCCGATTTTTTTATCGGGGTAGCGAAATGGAAATGTGTAATTTTTGGATTGTGTCCAAGACTTTTTGCAGTGAAGCTCTTTTCCTGAAATGGAGTTTTTGCGGAATTTAAGGGAATGTGCTGAATGGGTAGGGGAAAGGGATTATTTTTGTTAAGTAGGATTTAAAGCGGACATGACTTCAAGATAGAGATAAGAATGGAGTTTGGCCGCTTCCCGATTTTTCTCGGGAATGAGTGGGCAAGTGGAATGGAAATCGGAGTCTTTGAAGTTGTGTCCAAGACTTCTTTTAGTTAAACTCTTTTCCCGTAATGAAGCTCTTTGCGGAATGTAGTGGGAATGTGCTGATTAGGTTTATGGAAAAAACATAACTATAAAATAATAAGGATGATTTTATAGAACACGATGAAATCTGCGTTTATCCCGGAATATTTTCAATTAAAAGTGTATATTCGATTTCATATAACACGTTGCATGCAATAAAACGGGCTTCTGGAAATTAAAATGGATTTTGCGGAAAGGTTACTAAAATGTGGACAACTCCTGGAATTAAATCAAGGGAGCGGACAAAGGAAGGCTCCCTTTTTCAGACTTGTGCGATTGAAATCGTTGAGAGTTTTACTATCAGAACGTTGACACGTACCAAAGTCTGAGGAAAGGTAGCGGAAAGAAACCATATTTTCTATGGAGGATTTCCGGTAATTTTGCAGTTTAATTCCAGGAGTTGGACTCGTAGCCCGAATTTTTTACCAACGATGCTTTATCCAGCGCGAGAGGATAAAGACACATAAGTAAAAATAAAATCCATTTTAAAAGAAATTATTGTAGCACCCGTCTGACTTCGTAATTTTTGATTCGCATTATTAACCAAATAATGCTAAATTACTGCACGCAACGGCGCATAAGCGCCATTTGAAAAAAAACGGCGCTTATACGCAGACGTTGTGCCTCATTAAAAAACTTCCGAACTGAATGAAATTATTTCCGACTAAAAACCTAAAAGCTAAATTGACAGAAGATTGTTCAATAGCTCTAGCGGAATTAAAACAAAATACAGATATAACAGATTCACTAGTTTCGAGCCGGACGAAAAAAGCATTTCGCGGACAAGTATCTGAAACTGAATTTAAAATAATATCATCTGAAATTGGTACCGGATCAATTTGCGTGTTGACTGGAAAATTTGACGGAACTATAGGTGAAATTGAAGTAAAAATACATAAAGCATTTAAAGTGATGTTTTCTATACTTTTATCATATCCTTTTATAGGCTTTGGATTAATTTGCTTTAATGAAGGTTTTGAAAAAGCAGTTGAATTTTTACCAACTCTATTAATCGGACTTCTATTTATAAGATTTGTATTTATTGAACTGAGTTTTAACATTATTTCAAAAATCGGACTAAATAAATTGACCAAAATAATGAGAATAGAAAAACTGATTAAGCAACGAGGCACAACATCGTTTAACAGCAAATAGCGGGTATTTGAACAAAAAGTAATATTTTTGACATCAAGAAGCAAACAACAAAGCCGACAAGTTCGCGTCCCTACTCCACGCCACTTGCGTTAAACAAGACCGTTGTGCAACATATTTACTACAATTGAAAATTTGAAATAAATTGATGAAATATATAAAATATCTGATTTCCTTCCTTCTGATTTTCGGTCTGACGGTTAACGAATGTTTTATTTATTCTCCAATAAATTCCACAAACTATCATCAAGTTTCCTACGTCAATACTAGAAAAGAATTTGGCCATAAGTCTTCGGAACTGCACACCTTTGGTAGAAAAATTCTGTCAGGAAAAGCATTTATTGCATTCATTTCGTATTGCAATCTTCGAGAGGTTTATAGTACTCAAATTCTAACTATTTTAAAATTACGAATTGAACTTTATCAAAATATAAATTCCATGATAGTTCAACACGTTTTTTTGAATAAAATAATCACATCAAGTAACCAATATTCAAGTTTATACATAGCATAGAGCTTATTTAATTTTCTATGCGAATATGCACTTCGCTGCATAAAATGATAAAACAAATGTCTAATCATTTATCATTACTAAAATGTATAAACAAAAGAATAAAAACCATTTAGAGAAATCCAAACATTGCGTCCATTGGATAAAAAGAAAGCTTATCTTAATCATTACCGCAGTGATGCTTGGAATGTCCAATGCAATGTATGATGAAGATAAAATGATTAATGATAATCAAAATCATACTGAACAAGAACAGAAAAAAGATTGACAGAATTAAAAAAATACGTTGCACAACATCGGTTAAGCGCAAATAGCGGGCAATTGAGTGAAAAGTGTTATTTTAGAGACCAAAAAACAAACAACTAAGCCGACAAGAATGCGTCCCTACTCCACGCTACTTGCCTTAACCAAGACCGTCAGACTGTCTAATAACCTACCATTCTTAATAACTTTGTTAACTTCTATTGTGATTTTTGTTTCTACTCCTTTGAGATTAGTAGTATCTTCATGCTATGAGATTTATAGAAGGAAAAGACCGCAAACAATCCTCGCTGTTCCCTGTATCGCTGGAAGATGCTATTGATCAGGAAAATGAGGTAAGGGCCGTAGATATTTTTGTTGATAGCCTGAACCTGGAAAAGATGGGCTTTCGGATACATTTTCCTGAAGGTGGAAGACCAGCCTACCACCCGGGGGTACTACTAAAATTATTTATCTACGGTTATATGAACCGTCTTCGCTCCTCCCGAAACCTGGAGCGTGAATCCAAACGCAACATTGAATTGATGTGGCTCCTACAGCAACTTTCACCAGATCATAATACCATTGCGAATTTCAGAAAGGACAATCCCGATGCCATCAAAAAAGTATTTAGGGCTACGGTAGCGCTGGCAAAAAATTTTAATTTGATTGGAGGGAAGCTTATTGCAGGTGACGGTACCAAGCTGCGGGCCCAGAACAGCAAAAAGAACAACTTCAATAAAAAGAAGATTGATCGCCACCTTAATTATATTGACAACAAGCTTCAGGGATATAACGATGCCCTGGAACTGGCTGATAGTACTTTAGCTAAAGAAAATATTCATAAGGAAATGAACAAGCACAATACCCGAAAGGATAAATACCATAAATTACAAGAGCAGTTAGATCAAACCAAAGAAGAACAAATTTCTACCTCAGATCCCGAGAGCCGCCATATGGTCTTGCGTAGTAATATCACTGAAGTAGCTTACAATGTGCAGTCCACTGTAGATGCCGAGAATTGCATACCTATTGATTATGAAGTCACCAGCCACAACGATAGAAAGGCGATGGGAGCTATGGTGAGAAGGGCAAAATCCATTCTGGGGAATAATAGTTTTACGGCTCTTTTTGACAAAGGCTATCATACAGGTTCTGAGTTGGAAATTGCGCAGAAACTAAATATTAAAACCCTGGTAGCCATTCCGGCACCAGCTTCCAATGCGCCAGATCCCAGGTATAATATCCAGCATTTTATTTACGATCCCCGGGAAGATCATTACATCTGTCCCGAGAATCATTTTCTGAAAACCAATGGGACCTTTTATATCAACCACCGTGGGAAATCCAACGAATCGAAATTCAAGCAGTATAAAACAAAAGCCTGCAAAGGCTGCCCGGTTCGCGAGCTATGTACGACGGCAAAAAACGCGAGGATCCTGGCAAGGAATATTTACACTCCTGTTTATGAACAAAATAAAAAAATATGGAGGCTGATCCCCAATTGTACCGCCGCAGGCAAGCAATTGTAGAACATCCCTTTGGAACCATGAAAAGACAATGGGGTTTTGATCATATCCTTTCCAAGAAAGGAAAGAAACGGGCCTCTGCAGATGTTGGCTTTATCTTTATTGCTTATAATCTCAGACGCATATTAAATCTGATAGGTGAAAAAGCATTGAAAGGGGTACTGGAACCCAATTATGCTTATTTTTCTACCTTTATGAACGGGTGTAGAACAATTTTGGTGTTCATCCTCACTTTTAATTACAACATCCATAATTCCCACTTTATTTTTAAGCCTGCTACAAAAAGGCTTATTTTAGTCCGAAATTGGCAGAACTACTAAGGTTATTAGACAGACTGCCGTTGTAAAACATTGCTCAGATTGAGAAACTCAAAAAAATAATCAAAATTCTAAGTATAAAAAACCAATCTCCCGCAACTGTTGTGCTGACTTCTTTATGATTTAAATAAGAAACAAAACCCGCTCAACTCTGACTTTATTGACAATAGATTTTAAAAGATAAGAAATGCCAAAACTGAATGCTCTTAAAATCAGTTCGCTGACTTTTACTCAGGAAAGATAATTGTTAAAATTGAATGCTTTTAATTTGTAAGCTTCCCCTAATTAGAACTGTTCATTTTTCTAAAACTTCTATAAAGTTATTATTTTTTATTCTTCTGGGGCTAGCCCCAGAAGAATAAAGTTTGGCATATTTTACCGGCGACATTTTTCCTAGTGCGTCATGAGGTCTATGATTGTTATAATCGTGCATCCAGATTTGTGTTTGTTCTCTTACTTGGTGAATATCCTCAAAGATGTATTTATTAAGCACCCCTCTTCTATAAGAACCATTGAAGCGCTCTATAAACGCATTTTGCGTAGGTTTTCCTGGTTGGATATACTGGAATTCTATATTGTGCATCTGGCTCCATTCTGCCGTAAGGTGTGCAATAAACTCGGGGCCATTGTCCATTCTTATCTTCTTGGGTTTTCCCCTACGATTTATAAGATGGTTCAGCACCCAGACCACACGGTTGCTGGGAAGGGAAAAATCTACTTCAATATGCAGGGCTTGCCTATTAAAGTCGTCAATAACGTTGAATGACCTGAATCGCCTCTTGTTCTCAAGGACATCGTTCACAAAGTCTATGCTCCAGGTATCGTTGGGCTCGTCAGGAACGTCCAAAGGTTCCTGTATGCGGGTAGGCAGTCGTTTTTTGACCTTTCTTCTCAAAGGGAGTCCTAGCGCTACATATACCCTATGGACACGTTTGTGGTTCCATGGCTTTCCTTCGTCGCGCAATCGGTCATAAGCCTTCCAGAAACCTTCTTCCGAGTGATCTTCTACTTTTTTCCTCAAGGCGTCTTCTATCGGTTTGTCATCCTTGAACAAGCCTTTATAATAATAAACACTCTTGCTCATTCCCAAAACACGGCACGCCCTGCTAATACCGTAATGAATAAGTTCTTTGGTGATCGCTCGCTTTCGGCAGGGCTTTAGAGCTTTTTTTCGATGATCTCCTTGGCCATATCATGATCTAGGGAAAGACTCGCATACATCTGTTTAAGCCTGAAGTTCTCTTCTTCGAGTTGCTTTAGGCGTTTCAGCTCTTTACCGTTCATCCCGCCATAGCGCTCTCGCCACTTATAAAAAGCAGCGGTACTAACACCATGGTCACGGCTAATCTCTGCAGCAGTTTTACCATTATCAAACTCCTTGAGGATCTTGGCGATCTGTTGTGGGGAAAATTTACTCTTTTTCATACTGTTTAAATTTAAGAATTATTCTACTTTTAAACAGTTCGGTTTTAAGGGAAGCTTACAAATTTATCAATCTGATGATCACTCAGGCGAAAAAATAATTAAGAACAAAGGAATAAAAAACGGATTCTAACTCGGACGTGAAAAAATAAAATCAAGATTCAGAAAAGATTAAAACGACATAAAAAGGGTGACAACAAAACAACATATTCCGAAGATCGCAACGTTGTACAACATCGGTTAAGCGCAAATAGCGGGTATTTGAACAAATAGTTATATTTTAGAGACCAAGAAACAAACAACTAAGCCGACAAGAACGTGTCCCTACTCCACGCCACTTGCCTTAACCAAGACCGTTATCTTGCATTTAACAAAAATTGTGCTTAAATTCAAGACATTACGCATCGAAATACCAAAAATAAATTGAAACTGAAATACAAATAGAAACTGAAATACAAATAGAAATAGAAATAGAAATAGAAATAGAAATAGAAATTTAAAAAATCATTACGCCGAAATTATCACTCATACGAATAATTTAATTTTCCCGCTTTCCAATGTTAAGTTGCATCACGGGAGACATTGAGCTTGCCCCAAGGCAATTGCCAATTATTTTAAAAGCATTACGCCGAAATTTACTCTTACGGAATAATAACGCGGAAATTAAATCGGAATTTTTTTTGGTTTTTAAGTGCAAAACCGAAACTTTGTGTTCCCCGACCAAATTAGATTCATCCGAAAAAATATTTAAAAACTGAATGCGGAAAACCGTAATGGAATCTAAATGGAAATTATTAAATTAGAACTTTAAAAAACAATACGACGGAATTTATAAGAACGTCTAAAAAACAAAGATTGCGAATGGATAAAAACGCAAGATAATAACTAAGTATTCGGCTCGCCGATAGGCAAGAGCTGAATATTGTGTTGACGAATCCGGTGGAAATTTCTCTATGGGTAAAACGATGGATTTAAGGAAGGATAATCGGATGAGGAACTTTTACTTGAAGCTTCAAATTGTATTGAACTCACTCCATTTCTAATTGCATTTTTGTTTTTTTCGGTATCTCTCTTTACAATCTTTGGCTTTAATCATTTAATTTTAAAGTTGAGGCATAGCAGGATCTGTCCGCCTTCGCAGATCAATTCTTAGTTGCCCATAATCAATTTTTTATCTTTTAGGAGTTCTCTCCAATCTGCAGGTGGCCCTCGTCCATCAAACAGTAGTATTGTACGCAGTTTTCCTTTTTTACAAATAGGGCATCGACGATGCAAAAGCGGCTGTCTTGTTTTGTTGATTTCTATCTTTTTAGTGGCGAGTTCGGCTTGTAGTTTTGGCAACTTCTCCCTTTTCCAGCTGCTGCTCAAAATGCCATAATGCCGTATCCGGGTAAATCCTTTGGGTAAGATATGTAGGGCAAACCGCCGGATAAACTCTTGGGTAGATAACGTTAAGCTAGTTTTCCTGCCACCGTGCCGATACTCTTTGCCAGTAAAAGTCACCCTTCTGTCCTTGCTGTCAACTTTAGCAATCCGATGATTACTAATGGCTATTTTATGGGTGTATCTACCTAAGTATTCAATGACATATTTCGGGCTTCTAAAAGGTTGTTTGGCATACACGACCCACTTTTTGCTGAATACCGTATTGTAAACTTTTTGAGAAATTTTCAACTCACTTTTTCTAAGCTCAGCTACGTACTTTGACCTAAACACCTGGCTCATAGATTTTACGTTGAACAAGTATTTGCCGTGGTTCTTTGCTTTTTTCCATTTCCCTGCTTTGCTCAACCCACCTCCTGGCACAATGCAATGCAAGTGCGGATGCAGGCTCAAGTTCTGGCCCCAAGTATGAAGCACCGCAATCATACCCATTCTTCCGCCCAGGTGTTTTGGATTGTCCCCAAATTGCTGCAAAGTTTGCCAAGCAGCTTTAAATAAACTGCTGTACACTATTTTGCCGTGGCTAAGGGCATAACTATTGAATTCACTAGGAAGGGTAAACACCACGTGAAAATAGGGAACGTTCAAGAGTTCATCTTCTCTTGCCCTTATCCATTCTTCGCGCTTGTGCCCTTGACAGGATGGGCAGTGCCTGTTCCTGCAGCTGTTATAACTGATGTGCAGTTTATGGCAACAATCGCATTTATCAATGTGCCCGCCCATAGCTTTTGTCCGGCATCTCCTTATGGCCTGTAAAGCCCGATAATGCCATGAGGTAAGGCTCAAACTTTTGAGCTGTAGCTGTTCTATTTCCAGAATGTCAGCTACCGTATGTCTGGGGGGCATTACTTGTAGAGCTTGTCTAGGGGAGAAAACTTTGAGCCACTGGGCAAATTAGCTACATGGAGGTAGGTCAAAGTCATCTCGATATGGGCGTGCCCCAAAAGTTCCTTTAAGCTGACAATGTCAACGCCATATTCCAACAAATGCGTAGCAAAGCTGTGCCGTAGCGTATGGGCGGTAATTTTTTTGGAACTGCCTATCTTGCTCCGGTTTTCCTTGATCACCCAACGGATTCCGTTGGTGGTCAGCCCCCGCGCTTTCCCATCTTTGTACACCTGACTGTTAAAAAGATAGATTTGGGGGTTTTCTGTTTTGATGTACTTCTTTAGTCCTCTGTCCAAATGTTTGCTCAAGGGAACATAGCGATCGGTCTTGCCCTTCTTTTTGGGAACAAAGACTGTTCTGCGGTCAAAGTCAATGTCAGCTAATTTTAGGTTACACAGTTCATAGCTGCGAAGTCCACAGCCATACAGCATTCCAATGATCAAACGATGTTTGAGATATTTGGGCGCATTTAAAAGCCGTTTGATTTCTTTTTGGCTCAGGACGGTTGGCAATTTAAGGTCCCGCTTGATCTGTGGCAGGGCCACTCGCTTGGTCTCCATGCCCATTACCTTGTAGGCAGCTCTAAGGCCAAAAACGGTGTGCTTAAAGAAGCTTTCAGAAGGGGTCTTGTGGAGTTTTTGGCAATAATAAAGGTATTGCTCAATGTTTTCCACCGAGAGCTTCTCTGGGCTTTGATTATAGTGCAGGGCAAGGTGCGCCAGGCATCTGAGGTAATTGTTTAGGGTGCTCTTTGCCTTGCCATTGATGGAAAAGCTTTGTTCTAGATTGTTCTGGAGTGTACTGAAGCCTTCTACCTCTGAAAAGGCCTGTTCAGCAATGGTCTTACTTTTTTTTAAACATGATAAAAGATTTAAAGTTTAGCTACAAATTAATAAATCCATTACTTTTATAAACAAAAGATCCAAATTGAATAGTTCAGGAGAGCTTCCGACCGTAGGGAGGATTCGTTCAACATCGTTTAACAGCAAATAGCGGGCAATCGTGTTAAAAGTGTTATTTTAGAGACCAAGTAAAAAACAACAAAACCGACAAATACGTATCCCTACTCCACGCCACTTGCGTTAAACAAGACCGTTATATGCAAGCTTGGACGAAAAAATTTATATTTGAATACCTAACCTTTTATAACGCTTTGTTGCGTTGAATCCTTGAATCCAGCAATTTTCGTAATATGAAAAGATATTTGAAGAATAATAAAGAATGTATTTTTTGTAATTCAAGAAGAAAACTCATACAGGTTACTCCAGAGGAAATTGTAAGGCAGGAATTCGTCTCAAAATTAATTAATGAATATCATGTGCCACAAGAATTAATTAGTGTTGAAGTTCCGTTATCATACTATAAAAAAGGGAAACCAGGGCGAGCTGATATAATTGTATTAGGATTAGATCAAGATTCTCGGGAATTAATCCCACTAATTGTGATAGAATGCAAAGCTCCTAATATTCATTTAACTGATAAAGTATTTCAACAGGTAATGGGTTATGATGAGTTTTTAGGCCCTGAGATAATGGTAATGACGAATGGAATCGAAACAATAAGCTATAGTTGGAACAATGAAAAAGATGACTACTGCAAAATTGAATTTATCCCAAGTTATGCAGATATCATCGCCGGAATTGATTTAAAGTTTCAAGAAGATTTTAATGAACCTTGGATAAGACCTGATCATAAAGATCCTTTGGATATAAACTATCAGATATTATTGAATGATGCAATAATTGGAGAAGATTCAAACAAAATGTGGATTCCACTAATAACAAATTTAGCTGGATTAATATATGACGAGTCGCAAATTGCTAAAAACATCCAAATTAATGACAAGACTAAGGTAATTGATGGAGGACTAAGATATACAACTTTTGGAAATGCAGGAGGAGGAAGTTTCACAGGAATGTATCGATACTTTATGCTTGAGAATTTGAATAATGAAACAGAAATAATAAGTATTTCTATAATGGGTAAATTATCTTCTAAAAATCATCCTAAATGGGGAAATAGTAAAGGTAATACCATTTTTAATATAGCAATTGATGATTTTGAAAATAGCCATTTATCATTGGAATATGCTTTAGACAGATTTGTCACTAAAGAGAATTGCAAATATTCATTTTGGCATGATGGAACATTAACCGTGGGGAAATTAGGGAGGGTTAAAAATATTGAGGTAATTAATTATATAAAAGAGAATTCTCCAAGTTTAATCAAAGATGATAGAATTTATTTAGGAACAGTTGATAATACAATTGAATTCAAATGGGAAGATATTCAAGTAGCAAGTCTTATTTCTAATTTTATTAAATATGGAATTATTAGGGATCAATTTAGAAGAGCCTATAAGCAAGCCAGCATATAACAAAGAACTGAGCTAACTTCCAAGTAAATTATCCCATTTTTGATATAAATTTCTCATCATAGGGAAGCCCCGATTTTACTATAGCAAATGCCTGTTTCAGCAACTTGTTGCAAACTGCAATAAGCGCCAGCTTTTTACTCTTTCCTTTTGCAACAATTCGTTCATAGATTTCTCGGCATGCCTTGTTATGCTTACAAGCCGTGAAAATGCACATAAACTCAGAAATATAAGTGATGCAGATTCATATTGCGCGTTTATCAAAATTTGATATTAAGTTTAATCAATTAATAGAAAATTTAAAAATAGCTGAAAAAAAAGGTATAATACCTCCTAAGTTTGTTATAGATCGTGTTCTAGATGAAATGAAGGGATTTATTGGTGTCAAAAACGATAGGACAGCAACTGATCAAGATTTCAATAAGAACATGTCTCCCGTAAAATCAAATATTCTGTTCACAAATTTCGAATTGAAAATTGATAAATTAGATGAACTCTCTCTAGAGCAGAAAGACACCTACAAAAAAAAAGTTGAAAAAGAAATAGAGACAATAGTCTTTGGCGCTTACAAAAATCTTATTCATTATTTCGAACAACTACAAGAAAAAGCTACTTCAGATGATGGTGTTTGGAAGCTGCCCGATGGAGAAGCTTACTATCGCTATCAATCGAAACAACACACAACAACTAATCTAAATCCAGAAGAAGTACACCAAATCGGCCTGTCAGAGGTAGCAAGAATAAAGAAAGAAATGCAAAGTATTCTTTTGGACCAAGGGTATACAGATTCCACCAATACACTAGGCACCATCATTCAGAGGTTAAGTAAGGAAGATCGTTTTTTATTTCCTAATAAATAAAAAGGAAGACAAATGATTCTCGATGAATATAATAGTATCCTAACTGAAATAAGTGCAGGTTTAGACTATGCCGTTGATGTGCGGCCGAAAGCAGGTATTGAGGTGAAACGTGTTCCAGAATTTAAAAAAGAAGGTTCTGCTAGCGCTTATTATTATAGACCTGCAATGGATGGTTCAAGAGGTGGAACTTTCTATGCTAATCTTAGAGATGTGGAAGAAACTGTGAAATTTGGAATGAAAACATTGGCATATCATGAAGGGATACCCGGGCATCATTTTCAAATAGCAATTCAGTCTGAACTTGAAGGTGTTCCAATTTTTAGAACTATAGGGCTTTTTACAGCATATATTGAAGGTTGGGCTTTATATGCGGAGCAATTAGCATGGGAACTAGGTTTTTATAAAAATGACCCCTTTATTTTATTTTTTTCGGTTCCTTGTAGAACAAAAGAAATTTTTATAACTTTGTGTCACAAAGTACTTTTTATGAATTCGGAAGAAAAATACATTAAGGAAATCACAGAGATCCGTTCTATGATGGAGCGGTCAACCAAGTTCTTATCCTTATCAGGACTTTCAGGAATAATGGTAGGTATATATGCATTAGTGGGAGCGTATATAGCTTACCGGTTATTTTATGTAGAGAATGGATCCTTACTATATAATATTATAGACAGACAGGAAATGACGGCGGAAGTTGAGAACCTTATCATTTTAGCTTTGGTAATATTGGTATTGGCAGTGGGGACAGTAATAGTTTTATCCCTGAAGAAGTCTCAGAAAGATGGAGAGAAGTTGTGGAATCCTGCAGCCCGAAGAGCTGTTGTCAACATGGCAATTCCTTTAGTTACAGGTGGAATTTTTATTCTAATTCTTCTCTCCAATGGACTTTACGGATTTCTGGCTCCTGCAACGCTTCTTTTTTACGGGTTGGCTCTGGTCAATGCAAGTAAATTTACTTTTGAAGAATTAAGGTCTTTAGGTATTGTTCAAATATTACTGGGGCTTCTGGCTTCATATTTTATAGGATACGGACTTTTATTCTGGGCTTTGGGCTTTGGATTGATGCACATTGTGTATGGAATTGTTATGCATGTGAAGTACGAGAAATGAAAACTTTTCTGGATGATCTACATAAAGCCTTTGAAAGTAGGGTAAGGTTGGGAATCATGTCTGCACTGGCAGTAAATGACACGCTCGATTTTACTGCACTTAAAGAATTTTTAGATGTTACTGACGGAAATCTTGCCAGCCATATCAAGGCTCTGGAGAAGGAAGAATTCATTGGTGTTAAAAAAGCATTTATTGACAGAAAACCTAATACCAGATATTTTATGACAAAGCAGGGGAAGAAGGCGTTCGAAGAACATATTATGGCATTGGAAAAACTTATCAATTCCCATAAATAAAGCCTTGGTGAGAGCTAAAAAAATTTATATTACAACTTTGTAATTCAAAGTACTTTCAAAATATTAATTATGAATATTTCCTCCACATTAGATCGAATTCATTTAAAAGCAAGACAAAACAAATGGCTGTGGTTTTTCACCATATTCAATAGAGTAATGCTGGCATTGGGTTTTTTACCTTCAGGATTTGTCAAAGTGAATGGAGAACGGTTCACTGCTTTAGCCACTACGCATCCTATGGGAAGTTACCTGGAGGCTTTTTACCATACCGGGTTCTACTACCCTTTTGTGGGAGTAACGCAGATGACAGCAGCAGTACTATTGTTTATTCCCCGTACTGCCACTCTGGGTGCCCTTCTATATTTTCCAATTATCCTGAACATTTTTCTCCTTTCCTTTGCGGTTCGGTTTGAGGGGTCTCTCCTCACCTCTCCTCTTATGGTGATCGCATGTTTCTATCTGCTGTGCTGGGATTGGCATAAGCTCAAATTTATTTTCTTTCCCGATGCTCCAAAAACCATTGTCCCTTCCAGAAAGGAATTGAGC
>NZ_JH594606.1:479765-563353 GCF_000243235.1 Gillisia limnaea DSM 15749 | reverse complement strand
AAATGATGCACTTCGACAATTGCTAAAAGAAAAACCTTCTGAACCACCCTTGCCAACAACCCTTGATCTATACCGGGAGTTGCAGGCTGTAACCCCTGATACACTGCAATACCTGGTGAAGGATCTCTTTGCCGAAAATACTTTTTGGGAGCTAAAAACAGATGTAGCAACTACAAAGAAGTTAGAAACAGGTATGTGGCAGGTGACATTGGAAGTGAAAGCCCGCAAGATAGCGGTGGACAGTATGGGTATTGAAACAGAAGTTCCTATGAAAGACTGGATAGAAATTGGAGTTTATGCCCCACGCGAAAAAGACAAATCTTCAGGTAAAGAGATTTACCTTAAAAAGCACCGGATTAATTCAGGAAAGAAAAGATTCATCATTAATGTATCTGAAGAGCCTAATAATGCAGGAATTGATCCTAACCACCTTTTGATCGATCTCAACCTTCAAAATAACACCAGAAAGGTAAAAATTGATGGGGTGAAGGAAGAGGAAGAGGAGAAAGGTATTTTATAGAAAATCCAGTTATGCAGCGGGGTAAGGTTTTTGCAATTAGGCTAAATATAGATTTAAAGAATAAATGAAAGAGAATGGAATATTTTGTAGAAAAGGATTCAATAGTCCGGGAAATTTGGGGAAAGGGAGATACTATTTTGTTCATTTTTGCGGGGGCTTCAGCAAAATTTGCACTTCATAAAGTTGTAAACTAGCTGTACTTTATTATTTCAAAAGTTACTGTTTCAGAGGTTAAAAGTAAAGTAATTTATTTGAGAGAGGGAATAATTCAAGAAAGTATAGGTTTTATATACAGTGGTCTTTTAAGAAGTTATTACCTATCTGATGATGGAAAAGAAATTACAACCGCTTTGCTATGCGAGGATAATACTGCAACAGATTATCGTTCATTTATCCAACAAATACCATCAAAATTTTACATTAAAACATTAGAACCCTGTATAATTGTAAATTTTCCCTATACATCAATTCAGCAATGTTACTCAAAATTTAAAAATTTTGAAAAATATGGAAGACTCGTAGCAGAATACTTACTCATTAAACGTCAGAATCGTATTGAGAGTTTTCTATTTGAAAATGCTGAACAAAGATATCTCAATTTTATAGAGAATAATCCAAGATTACACAATCGCATTACCCTAACACATCTTTCTTCATTTCTTGGTATTGAGAGACAAACATTAACACGAATTAGAAGAAAAATTCTCTAAGAAATATTGGAACAAAAGTGTCGCTAATTGAATACTAAAAGTAAATACCTTCGTGGAAAATTTAAAAATTAATTCTTATGTCATTATGGACACCGCTGATTTGGTTAGCAATAATTTTACCTTTATTAATAATCGCACAAATCACCACCAAAAAAACTAATCCTAAATATCTACTTCTTTTCGCAGGATATTTTTTACTTGACTCTTATACAAGAATATTGGGTTATGAATACATTAAGTTAGATTTTTTAGGTTTAGAAGGAAATTGGAGTGGTATGATTTTGAGTCTAATATTTGCACTTATTTTTATTTTTTATCATTCAAAACAGATTAGAGAGGATATTGGTTTCACAACAAAGTTTAATATTAAGACACTAAAATTTGGAATATTGATTTTTACTGGGTTTCTAATATTTGATTTTATTTTCAAAATGATATTATTTCCTAAAGGAGGTGAATTTAATTTACAACAATTTTTGTTTCAAGCCACACTACCAGGCATTACGGAAGAAATAGTTTTTCGTGGTATTTTGTTGTGGATTTTGAGCAAAGCATTTGTTCCATCTAAAAAAGTTAAAGGAGTTCTATTTGGTTGGGGTTTTATAATAGTTACCTTTCTTTTTGCAATGGCACACGGAGTGGTTTTAACTGAAACAATGGAATTCAAAGTTGATATCATAACTATAGTTTATCTTACTTTAATCACATCGTTGAGTTTAGGTATTTTGAGAAAGTTTTCTGGAAATTTAATTTTACCTACACTTAGCCATAATATTATAAACCTTATGAATTTTTTTATCAGACTAATTTAAAAAACAACAAACATAATCGGATATTGTCAATTTTAGGTATGATAATAAAAAGATATCTTTTGGACACTATGTAAATAAAATTTAAATATTATATAGGTGAGTAATTCGGTGCGTTAAAATTTAGGGTGCGGTATTAGACCTTATGAAACCTAGATAAATAAGATTATGGATAGTTCCTCTTTCTCCGCTTAAAGCCCCGTAAACACCTTGTTTACGGGGCTTTTCTTTTTTAGGGGCATAATAAGGGGCATAACCATTATGATCTCAAATGGATTTTCCATTGTATATGTTTTATTTTAAGTTGGTAATTTAGATATGAGAATATACTAATGCAACATTTATGGGGGATAAAATTGACAAGCGCTGTTGGTTTAAAAATACAACCGCTCAGCAACGGTTATTACAACAGTACAGTTGTAATAACCGTTGCTGAGCGGTTGGAAGGCAATTTGGGAGCATTTAAGAGCCTTTTGACTTCTTTTTGGCTCAGGACGGTCGGCAATTTAAGGTCCCGCTTGATCTGTGGCAGCGCCACTCGCTTGGCCTCCATGCCCATTACCTTATAGGCGGCCCTAAGGCCAAAAATGGTGTGTTTAAAGAAGCTTCCAGAAGGGGTCTTGTGGAGTTTTTGACAATAATAAAGGTATTCCTCAATGTTTTCCACCGAGAGTTTTTCCGGGCTTTGATTATAGTGCAGGGCAAGGTGCGACAGGCATCTGAGGTAATTGTTTAGGGTGCTCTTTGCCTTGCCATTGATGGAAAAGCTTTGCTCTAGATTGTTCTGGAGTGTACTGAAGCCTTCTACCTCTGAAAAGGCCCGTTCAGCAATGGTCTTACTTTTTTTTAAACATGATAAAAGATTTAAAGTTTAGCTACAAATTAATAAATCCATTACTTTTATAAACACAAGATCCAAACTGAATAGTTCAAGAGGGCTTCCGACCGTAGGGAGGATTCGTTCAACAGCGTGTATAAGAAATAGCGGGTTTAATGCTAAATCAAAGGTCTGTGCTTTTAATAACAGTTATTGCCAAACTGAAAGTGAAACGCTATTTAATTTACTACTTCTCATACACGCAAAACGTTTAAATCCATGAACAAAATCTATAAATCATCATTTATGAAATACTTAGGGCTAGCATTCTGTATCATTTTAGGATGGATTCCCGGACAGGCTCAAGAAATGTTGGATCTAAGAAATGAAATCAAAAAAGAGCTAAAAAATCAAGATCTCACAGGTGCGGTATGGTCTGTAGTAAAAGATGGGGAGATCTATACGGATTCCTGGGGAATTAAGAATAAGGATGAACAATCAGCTTTAACCTCAGAAAATTTAGTACATATAGGTTCACTTACAAAATCCGTTTTGGCAATGGGGATCTTGAGATTGGCGACCGAGGGAAAGTTGAATATTGATGATGAGGTTCAAAGATATATCCCAGAACTTGCTTTTAACAATCCCTGGCAGGAGAGTAATCCAATCACTATAAGGCATTTGCTTGACCATACTGCGGGAATTAGTGATTTAGCGTTATGGCAATTTTTTAGCACTTCTTCAAAACCCAATACGCCTTTGATTAATGCTTTCCAAAAGAATAAAAATTTATTGGATGTGCATACAAAGCCCGGAACTGTATTTTCTTATTCTAATATGGGCTTCACTATTTTAGGAATGGTCATAGAGAGTGCAACTGGCCAAAAATACGAGGATTATCTTGATGAAAACTTACTTATACCTCTGGGAATGGAGTATAGTAGTTTTCAATTCATATCCCAAATAGGCAAAGACGCTAATGAAAATCTTGCTATGGGTCATTTTGAAGATGGTAGCACTGTCGCCTCGGCTCCAATATATTTAAGGCCCGCAGGGCAATTCACGACTACCGCTAATGATATGGGCCTTTTCTTAAAATTTATGATGAGTGATGGAACAATAAACAACGCACCATTTGTAAATGCTTTCTATATGGAAAAGTTGGGAAAACCAAAGACTACCATAGCTGATGAAAACGGTTTGGACAATGGGTATTCATTTGGGGTGCTGAAAAAAGATTGGTATGGAAGGATTAGTTTATCACATTCCGGAAATATCATAGGTTACAAGGCATTTTATTATATATTTCCAACCGAGAAGAAAGCCTTTTTCATCTCTTACAATATGGACCACGAAACTGCTGACTATAATAAGATTAACAAAGCGATTATTGACTATTTAGATGTTCCTGAAATAAAACCATCCACGATTGCATTCGCGACTGAAGAATCCTTAAAGAGTTGGAATGGATACTATGTTCCTGTTTTTTCTCCCTTTGTTCCGTTTAGGTTAATGGATTATTTCGGTGGTTTCCTAAAAATTTCAGTTTCACAGAAGGGAGCGGAAATTGCCCGATTTCAAGGGCCATCAACGCATCTGAATTACAAAGGAAAAAACCTGTTTCAGGCAGATGATCGTATAAAGCCATCCCATTCATTTTACCAAGATGAACAAGGCTCTTTTTTAGTAACTAATGGAATTTCCACAATCATCTTAACAAACGGTATAAATATTCTTTTAATTGCTGCAAGTTTTATTCTGGGGATTCTTGGAATATTTCATTTATTGATTTTTGGAATTTCTCAAATTATTAGACGTAAAATCCAGTTTTTTAGAAATCCATTGGCTTGGCCGTTTTTATCCCTTATAATGCTCTTTTTATCAATTCTCTTAATTGCTTTGCAACCTTTCATGAATATTGGAGATTTAACAGTGGGGAGTGCTTTGTTAGCAATTTCATCGGTTTTATTGCCCATTTTTTCCATTATATCAATAATTATTTTGGTTAAGCATAAACAATCATATTTAAAAACACTGAAATTTTGGGGTTTAATTGGTATTATACAATTTTCAGTTTTGCTATTTATTAATGGAATGATTCCAATGACTTTGTGGCATTAATAACAGTAGAAACTAGCCTCTACTCATATTGTATACCATTTTTACCAGTCCTACATTATTCTCAAATTCACAGCTTTTAACTATGTCTACAAATTGTCTACTTAAAATATGAAATCTAAAATTAATTACTTCGCCCTTTTAGGCCTTTACCTTTGTAGCTCAATAATGATGGTTGGGCAGGAAATTAAAAAACCCACATCAAAAATATTAATTGTCGTAAGCAGCTATGGTAAGGATGGAGGAAAGAGCAGGCACTGGCATTGTTCAACTTTATCAACCAGATTTATGAAAATACCTGTTTTATTATAACAACAAATAAGATGGCTACGGACTGGGCTAAAATGCTGGATGATGAAGTTCTGGCAACGGCACTTTTAGACCGATTATTGTTCCGTTGTGAGGTCATAAATCTTAATGGAAAAAGTTACCGGTTAAAGAATAGAAGAACTTTTTTTGATAATGAAAATTAATCAATGTACTTTTAAATAATTGTGTACTCTTGTTGCAAAAACTGTGTACTCCAAGTTACCATTTTTTGTGTATTGTTACTTACCGACTACATAGGAGTAATAAGGCAGCACAGTTAATGCAAAAACAGGGTTTTAATAGTGTGTATAACTCGAAAGAAGGCTTCTCATCACTCAAAAAAAGTTGGTTTTGAAGCAGATTAATGAGTTGCTCTTTAAAACTTTTACATAATTAAACCTGAAAAAATATTTATTGTGAGGAAGAGTTTAGAGATAGCTTTGCTAATTTCCAATTCATTAAATTAACTAATAATAAAAAAAAACGGCTTCCTCGGAAGCCGTTTTTTTTTTATTAATCAAAATTAACTAATAATTTATTCGCTAAACGTATAGGTAAGGCCTAACATAAGCATACTTGTAGTCATATCATAACCAACTTTTGATCCTGGAATTGCTCCATAAGGAGGATTATTTTGGATATTCTGTGGGTTAAATATTTCTCCTTCTGTTTTGTCTCCGCTTCTACCATAATGGAACACACCATTTAACTTAAAGTTATCACTAAAAAGGTAACTGGTTCCAAATTGGAATGCATTTTTAATAATTGCTGTTGCAGGGATTGAAAAGAATGCCAATTCACTGTCAATCGGATTGCTGCTATAGGTATAACCTACTCTTAATGGTAATTTTTCAATGCCTTTATATTGCAAACCAGCTGAAATAATATTCATGTTTTTCCATCCAAAACCAGCAACTGAACCTGTTGGAGTCCATCCTTTTTCTGCAAAACCATTTGTGTTTTCATAATCTACAAATCTATAATCAACAGCCAAATCAAAATCTTCTGTTGAATACCCTAATCCAAATGATAATATTGATGGATAGTCCATGTTAAAAGCATTTTCTGAAGTTGAATTATCTAAATAAGTATTTGTGAATTCTAGATCCTCAAATTTTTGCGGTGTTTTGTAGGAAGCTCCTAATTTAAATCCACTAGGTGAATTATAAAACACACCAAATTGTGCTCCATAGCCAATCGCTGAAGCTTTATCACTTGAGGGGTATCCAGCTGCAGTTGGATTGGATGTTGGATTTGGTGCCAATTCCAATGCTGAATAGTTTAGTGTTGGTTGAACACCAATTGACAATTCATTGGTTATTTCATAAGCCCAGGCCAATCCAATTTGCAATAACATATAATCAGATTCTATGTGGCCAAAACCGCCTGCTTGTTGAGGATAATTAATCGGATTGGAATTTAAGGTAGGGTTAAAACTTGGACTCATTGGATTATTTGCCTCTTCAGGGAATGTTACTCCAAAACCACTAATCCCAACGGCAGAAACTCCAAAAGTATGTTTGCTTCCTTCTTTTCCATATACAAAAGCTAAAGCAGGCATTGGAGAAGCACCTCTATCATCCTCTGTGATACCTGAAACAGCTGGAGAACCAGCCCCCATTGCTCCAGCTGGTAAACTGGAACTTAACTCTGGCGATGAAAAGAAGATACCAAGATCAAAGTTTATTATTTTACTGTCAAATACCGAAATTGCGGCTGGGTTCCATTGTAATGCTCCACTAATATCTAGTGGTTGTGCAGTTGCAGCGCCACCCATAGACATGTTAACAGAACCTGCACTTTGCATTATATGCCCGGCTTGCGAAAAAACTGAAGTTGTAAAAAGTACTAATGCGAATCGTAAAAGGTTTTTCATAATTGTTGATTTAATTTAATAATCCTTATTAAATGGGTGTATAATTCTTTGAATCACACACCCATTGGGGTATTTTAGTTGTTAGAAATTGAATATCTAATTAGCGGGGATCATATTAAAATCTACAGGCAAGATTGTTCCGGACACCATCTCCAATGCTCCCTTATTCCCTTCATTTCCCGATGAGCTCATCATATAACCGTCATACTCAGCCATAATAGTATATGAATCTTCCGGAATGCCAATTAAGGCATAATGTCCGTTGCCATTAGTGTGTGTACTGGTGTAAACATTACCATCCAGCATTAAGGAAATTGTAGCATGTGCCAGCTCACCCTGGTCTCCATGAACGACCCCTTGTATGGTGCCTGCAGTTTCCATATCTACAAAACGCATCATAGGGCTAAACGTAAAACCGGACATAGTCATCATCATTCCCGATCCCATCCCGGTATATTCGGCATCTTCCAAAACAAAGGAATTGTTCACATCTATATCCAATAGGTACTGGTGATGACTTCCGTTAGAAATTGTCAATGGGTGCTCTAATGCGATGTCTATCCCACCGTCACTATTTAGCCTCATCCCATTTCCCATCATTCCGCCGCCGGCATAACCATGCTGTGCAACATTATAGGTATACGATTCTCCACCATTCATAACCATTTCAGTTGAAGAAATATACAGACGCATAAGATCGTAATTCCCTTCGGGTAGATCCATATTTGCTATGGTTTCAGTATTGCCATTGACTAAATCCAACAGATTGCTGTGCATTGGATTTTTTGTAAGCATAGTAAAGGAATTTCCGTTTGAGCTATTCCTGATATCCATATGGTCTATAGTTACATTTGCCTGCGAAAACTGATTATAATGCATTGGAGCATCACTTAATTTAACAGTTAAATTTCCGGTAGCTCTGGTATCGGTTTCATTATTATCTGAACAACTTGCTATAGTTATTAAAATTAATAGTATAAAAATTGTCTTGAGCGTTTTCATTTTTCTTGTTATTATAGGTTTAATTTTAAATTAATTAAAAATAATCCGGTAAAATTATTTACATATTTATATGAATTTTTTAGTTTAAAAATATAGGCTGACCTTAGAACCTAAAAACCGGTTCTTCTCAGAGTCTGATATTTTAGGAGGCTTATATTCTGATTGAATCAGTCCTTAAATAATTTGAATAATGACTTATTTAAGGACTGGATCTTTATATAAATAATAATTGAGTTCCTTCCTGATCTGCCCTGTTGTAAAAGTCACCAATTGTTAAAATTCCATCCAGATCTTCAATTAAATCTTTTTCACTCAGGTGGAACATATCAACAGCCAATTTACAAGCCCATAATTTAACGCCGGAAGCCGATAGGATTTCCAGAAATTCATCAACCGGAGGCATGTCCAGTTTTTCCATTTCCTTTTTCATCATTTTGGTCGCGAAACCTTCCATTCCCGGTAAACCTCCAACCATTGTTGGAATATGCATCGCAGGATTTCCTACTGTGGCAACACTCAACTTATTTAATTTTTTGGTTTGTATTGCTTCCAATCCGAAGAAGGTAAAGAATATTTCTGCTTCAATACCTTCCATACGAGCGCCGTTAGCCATTATAAAGGCTGCGTACGCATTTTCAAGAGTTGCTTTTGATAACACGAAAAGCATTTTTTTTATCACTGTTTTGGCCATGATTTAGATTTTTTAGAAATTTTTAAATACAGCTTTTTGGTTTTGGTACACCAGCTATTTTAGTTGATATTTTTAATGGTCCTCCTGGGAAAAGAGCATAAAACTCTTTAATATCAAGTACCCCACTTTTTTTGATTCCTCTAACAGATAAAGCGTTATCTGCTTTAACTTGTTCTTGGATCCATTTGATAACTTCCCAATGACGATCTGTCATTTCAATTCCTTCCTCTTTTGCTAACTCAGTTCCAATTTCTTTTGTCCATTGAGAAAAATCAACTAAATATCCATCTTCCGTTAGATTTACTTTATTACCTGCTAATACTGCTTCCATTTTATTTGTTTTTAAATTAATATTTGTTATTTATAATATTTGTTATTCTATTTTTTTTCCTTTTTTGCTCATATTTCTGCTAACCAATGGGATTGGAATTCCTTTTAAGAGCATATTCCAATAGATCCATCTAAAAGCCAGTTTTCCCCAGTGGTTAAAGATGCTTTCTTTTAAAAGTTTTAATGGCCCTATTCCGGGAATAGGGAAAGTACCTTCTACGGGCTCCTGGGTGTAATTAAAATCAATTAATAAGGCTTTATTTTTTCCTGTTTCAATAAAGCAATTCGCATGTCCGTCAAATTCTTGTTTTAATGGTTTTCCATCCAAATACAATAGAATGTTATCGGTTAAAGTCTCTGAGGCAAAGTGTGCCACAGAACCTGCTTTAGATGCCGGAACGTTGGTGGCATCACCAATTACAAATACATTTTTGTGCCCTAAGGATTGTAAAGTGTGATGATCTGTAGGAACAAAATTTAAATCGTCTCCCATTCCAGAACGCTTAATTAAATCGTCACCCATATTTGTTGGGACAGTGACCAATAAATCGAAATCAACTATTTGTCCGCCGTAATCAACAATTTGATTGGTTTCATTATCTACCTTTTCAATGGCGAAATCGGTTACAACTTTGATATTTTTCTCACTTAACAAATGACCTAATGCAGCTGTTGCTTTGGGTTTGGTAAATGCACCACCAAGAGGGGTGACATAGGTTAAGTCCACTTTGTCCCGAATTCCTTTTTTTGTGAAATAATCATCAGCCAGGAAAACAAACTCTAAAGGTGCAACCGGGCATTTAATTGGCATTTCAGTAAAATGGACAATCATTTTTCCTCCTTTAAATTCCCTTAGTTTATTTCTCAAGGCTAAAGAACCTTCATAAGTATAAAAATCGAAAACATTCTTGTGCCAGTTTTTGCCTTTCATTCCTTCAGTTTCCTGCGGCGCGATTTTACATCCTGTGGCTATAATTAATAAATCATAACTTAAAGTTTCATCCTCTAATTTGACCTTGTTTTCATCAGGAAAAATTTGTTCGATCTTTTTTTGAATATAATTCACCCCATTAGGAATAAATTTTTTACCATCCTTTTTTACCTGGTCTTCCGTGTAAATATCGAAAGGCAGAAATAAAAATCCCGGCTGGTAATAATGTGTTTTATATTGGTCCACAATGCTGATGTTCCATTCATCCTTTTTTAATTTGGATCTAAGATGGTTTGCCATCATTGTTCCGGAAGTTCCTGCACCTAAAATTAGTAAGTTTTTCATTTTTGATAGTTCTTAGTCAACCGTTTTGGTTTTAAGCAGCTATTCTTGATGTAGCGGCATTTACTTAAATTTATATTTTATTCAACAAAATTATAGCTAATGGTTACGTTTAAATATGATGATTGTCATGTATATTGGTAATAATTAAACACATGTTCATTTTTACGGCACACAAAATTGCCTCAGGAATTTTGAAGTTTGTCGTGTTTAATTTTTTGAAGGAATGCAATTAAAATTCGGCTAAATAGAGTTTTAATTGTATTTATAGTCTAAAGATATAGTCTTGTTTTTAAAATATATGTGACTTTTGTTACATAGAAAAATATTTTTTCCGGGGAAATTTATGTTTTTGGTTTGTTGTTTCCAGGAAAAACAGGCTTAAGTAAATTTAAGCCTGTCGGGGATATAAATCAATTTTTATTGTTTGCTTTTGAATGAAGGAATTATAATAACCAGGATTCATCCCATAATAGCATCTTCTATATTTATCAAAGGCTCATTTTTAAAGAATTTATTGTATTGCATTTAATAGTTCTTTCAAAAAAGTATCCACATCAAATTCAGGGTTTTCAGTCAAACCAAATCTTACAATCACTATTTCTTTTGAAGGAATGATAAACACGTATTGTCCCTGATATCCATTGCTGGAAAACAGGTCTTTGGGCACATTTGGATATTTTCCTCCGGCATTTAACCAGAAATGAGCTCCATATTCGCCTTTGGAAGTATTTGTTGGGGTTACAGAATAATTTACCCAGGATTCATTGAGCAATTGCTCGCCGTTCCAGTTTCCCTTGTTGAGGTACAACAAGCCAAATTTTGCCCAATCACGGGCTGTAGCCCAACTGTATGAAGAACCTACATAATTTCCTGCAAAATCGGTTCCAATGGTCACGGAATTCATTCTAATTTTATCGATTAATCCGGAATACCAGAAATCCAGATATTCCTGATGAGTTTTAAATTGATCCCGAATAAATCCTGAGAGTAAGTTTGTGGTGCCCGAGGAGTAATTCTAGCTGTTGTTGGGGTCTCCAATCAATGGTTTTTTTAGTTGGATTTCTGGCATATCTTCAGCTAAAAACAACATTTTGGTCACATCGGATATGGTATTGTAATCTTCTACCCATTTCAGGCCACTGTTCATTTGCATTAAATTATTCAAGGTGATCCTGGAACGATCGTCATTTTCCCATTCTTTGAACAACTTATTTTGTGTAAGTGAAAATTTCCCTTGTTTTTCAAGTACCCCTAAAACAGCGTTTGTTATACTTTTTGTCATCGACCAGCCCAAAAGTTTGGTTTCTGCAGAAAATCCAGGAGCGTATTTCTAAGCGATCAGCTGATCTTTATAAAGCACAACAACAGCTCTGGTCCTTTTTATTTTTTCAGCTTCATTATCAAAGGCATTGTTAACGGCTGCTTGTAAAGCTTTATAATTTACTGTTGAAAAAGCAGAATCTTTAGGGTTTCCGTTTCCATAAGGATATGGCAAGGTGCTTTGTGAAAATTCACGGTTTGGTCTATGATAGGCAGGCTTGCCTTTCGTCAATTTTTCAGGTAAAAGAATGCAACCAATTCCGTTTTTATAGACTGCTTTTCTCGGTTTTAAACCAAAAACGGATGATGTAACCGACTTCTCATCGAAGTTTATTTTGTTTTTGGCGTAAGAAACCGGGGAGAAATCGTTGTCGCCTTCTTCTATGGATCTCAAATCCCTGCCGGCTTCAAAAGTGCAGGAACAAACATTTTTTGCTGCAAATCCGGTGATGATATTCAACCGGGGGTAGTTGGAATAAGCAAGATAAGCACCTACTAGAATTACTATTAAAAGGCCGTATTTTACTGTTTTCTTCATTTAGATCGCCAAAAAAGATTACATAAAAATAATATTTTTTGGCGGATTAAATAAAATAAGTTACTTTTGTCAACCAAATGGTTAAACCTTATAGTTGAAATGAAAGCAAAAGAAGAAAATACCGAATTAGCAATCCTTAATGCTGCGAAAGAAGTTTTTCAGGAAAAAGGAATGGCGGGAAGCAGGATGCAGGAAATTGCCGATAAAGCGAGAATAAACAAATCTATGTTGCATTACTACTACCGAAGCAAACAGTTGCTCTTTGAGGCGGTTTTTAAAAATGCTTTCAGATTATTAGCCCCACAATTGAATAGGGTCTTAAATGATGACAGCGAATTATTTGACAAAATAAGAAACTTCACCAATAATTATATCTCATTCGTGATCCAACATCCATATTTACCAAACTTTGTAATACAGGAACTGAATAAAAACCCCGATTTTATCGGGAAGCTGCGCACAGAAAAAGATTTCCCCACAATAGATAAATTCAAGATTCAGGTAGAAGAGGCTATAGCCCGTGGTATTATCAAACCAATTAGAGCGGAGCAATTATTCATCAACACTATTTCATTGAACATTTTCCCATTTATTGCCGCGCCATTATTACAGGGATTGATAAATGTAGAGGAAAAAGAATACCGGGAACTCATGGAACGGCGAAAAGCAGAAGTTGCCGACTTTATTATTAATTCTATCAGACTTTAATATGATGAAAAATCTCGGTATACTAATTTTATTATTGCTTTCATTTTCAGTGAAAGCTCAGCAAATACTGACATTAGAAGAGTGCTATTCTTTGGTTAATGAAAATTATCCCTTAACCAGGCAAACTGATTTGCTTAAAAATAAAACCGATCTGGAAATTTCTGTACTGGAAAAAGCAAAGCTTCCAAAAGTTGATCTAAATGCCCAGACCTCATATCAATCGGAAGTGATCGAATTTCCTTTTGAACTTCCAAATTCTTCAATTGAAGCATTGAACAAAGATCAATACAGGGCTACTTTAGATGTAAATCAGCTTATTTATAATGGAGGAAGCATTGATGCCAATTCAAAATTAAAAGTAGCAGAGTTGGAAGCTCAAAAACAGATGGTAGCTGTGAATTTGTACCTGTTAAAAAACAGGATCAATCAATCCTATTTTTCTGTTCTATTGCTTCAGGAGCAAAAAAACCTATTGATTTTAAAACAGGAACAATTGCGATCTCAGATCGATGAGGTAAAGACAGGGGTGAAGTTCGGAGCAATTTTACCTGCTTCAGAAAATGTTCTGGAGGCTGAAAATCTAAAGGTTTCTCAGCAATTATCCCAGGTGAATTTTGACAGGAAAAAGGCTATAAACAATCTTTCGGCTTTAATAAATAAAGAGATCTCTCAGGATGTAATTCTTTCAAAACCGGAATTCCCTTTTTTGTTTACAGGAAATTTTTCACGCCCGGAACTTCAGTACTTCGACCTTCAAAACAAACAAATAGAATCATCCAAAGAAGTGATCTCAAGGTCTAATTTACCTAAAGTCTATGGATTTGCACAGGCTGGCTACGGAAATCCGGGGTTGAATATGCTGGATAATTCGTTTCAGGATTTTTATATGATAGGATTAAAGGCAAACTGGAATGTTTTTGACTGGGGAAAAACCAAAATCCAGAAGGAAGCTCTCTCAGTTTCCCAGGAGATTGTGAATACCGAAAAAGAAACCTTTCAGTTAAACACTGAAATGCAACTGAAAGAGGCCGATTATGAAATAAGCAAAATTGAAGCACTGATCGAGGCCGATAATGAGATCATTATTTTAAGGGAAAAAGTATTGGAATCGGCAACTTCCCAACTGAAAAATGGAGTAATCACCTCTTCAGAATATTTAACAGAGTTCAACAGTTTATACGAATCTATGATAAGCCAAAAATTACACGAGATCCAACTAGATCTGGCCAAAGCAAATTACAAGGTCTTAAGAGGGGAAAACAACAACAAATAATGAAAAAATGAGAAAATTATTAATATTGGTATCAGTAGTTGTTTTTGGGAGCTTTATTTCCTGCGGGAATGATGAAAAAGCCGATGGTTACGGGAATTTTGAAGCTACCGAAATTATGGTTTCGGCTGAGGCGAACGGAAAAATAGAATTTTTAGATCTTGAAGAAGGCGTGATCCTGGAGAAAAACCAAAATGTAGGATTAATAGATACCACGCAACTGTATTTAAACAAACAACGGGCAATAGCTTCCCTGAAAACAATTGAATCCAGGTCAGGAAACGTATTATCGCAAATAGCAGTACTGGATGAAGAATTGAAAACCGCCCGCAGCGAAAAAGACAGGATACAGAATATGTTTTCAGAAAATGCCGCAACGCAACGGCAGGTAGATCAGGCCGTAGGGAAAGTAAATGTTATAAACCAACAAATAAAAAGTGTTGGAACTCAAAATGCACCCATTGTAAACGAAGTGAAATCTACTGAAGTTCAAATAAAAATAATTGAGGATCAAATTCAAAAGAGTAAGATCATCAACCCCGTTAAAGGCACGGTTTTATCGAAATATGCCGAACCGGGCGAAATTACCAGCTTTGGGAAACCTCTCTATAAAATAGCCGATTTATCGACCATGCAATTGCGCACCTACATAAGTGAGTCCCAATTGGCCGGCATTAAAATAGGACAGGAAGTTACCGTGAAAATAGATGATGGAGACACTATGAAATCCTATAAAGGCAAGATTAGTTGGATTGCCTCTGAAGCAGAATTCACACCTAAGATCATTCAGACAAAAGAAGAACGCGTGGCCCTGGTGTATGCGGTAAAAATAGATGTAAAAAACGACGGCAGTCTAAAGATTGGAATGCCCGCCGAAATGTGGGTTAATAGTCTATAAATCAATATGCAGTGATTAAATGGAATATAAAGCAGTCTTAGCTGTGTATAAAAAATATCATATCAATGGAAACGAATACAGACAACTTAGATAATTATTTAGATAACCATTTTATACATCGGAGTAATTGGTTGAGAGCGGCGGTTCTTGGGGCTAATGATGGGATTTTATCTACAGCTAGTATTGCGATAGGAGTAGCTGCTGCAAGTAACATGAGAGATCCTGTTGTGTTGGCAGCATTAGCAGGTTTGGTCGCAGGAGCTTTATCAATGGCTGCAGGTGAATATGTTTCTGTAAGTTCTCAAACAGATATTGAAAAAGCTGATATCGAGCGTGAAAAAGTAGAATTAAACGAAATGCCGGAAATAGAGCTGCATCGACTGGCAGAAATTTATGAAAAACGAGGATTAAAAAAAGAAACTGCTTTCATCGTAGCAAAGGAATTTACAGAAAAGGATGCTTTGGCGGCTCATGTGAGAGATGAATTGGGAATTAATGAAATTAGTCAGGCAAAACCCTTGCAGGCAGCACTAGCTTCTGGAGCCTCATTTGTTGTTGGAGGAATACTTCCCCTTATCGTAACGATATTTCTACCCTTAAAAGGTATGGAATACACCTTATATGGCTCAGCTAGTTTTTTTCTAATAATTTTAGGAATAGTAGCTGCCAAAACAGGCGGTTCAAGTATCTGGAAAGCAATTATAAGAATTACGTTTTGGGGAACTTTAGCTATGGGTCTTACTGCCTTCGTTGGGTATTTATTTGGAATGAATACCTAATAAAATTAAACACATATGAAATGAGCATAACCCGAATACGATACAAACACCCTTGAAGATATGCGAATTGCTCCCGATAGCTATATCGGGAGACCATTAAAAAACAATAAATACCTATATATGAAAAAAGTAATCTTAACAATAGCAATTATTTCAGCCTTTTTAATAAGCTGCAAGGATAGTAAAAGTACGGAGGCCAAAGATGTTATGACTGAAGAAAAAGCAGAGGAAAGTACCCAGTCTACTCCTATGGATAACACCTGGGTGAATGAAATAAAACTTGATGATGGTTCCAAATGGCAAGCCAATTTGGAAACAACTCAGGGTGTGGCAAAAATGCTCGATCTAATTAAATCCAGCAACCCAAAAACCCTGGAAGATTATCATAGCCTCGCTTCAAAACTTAATGAAGAAAAGAATTTTATAGTAAAAGAATGTACGATGAAAGGAGCTTCGCACGACAACCTTCATATATTCTTGGTTCCGTTAATTGAGAAAATTGAGGCTTTATCAAATACTTCTGCGCTAGGTCAAGCGACTATGCTCACTTACAGAATAGAGGAAAATCTGAAAGGATATTATAAATATTTTCAATAAATATAAATTAAAAACACCAATTATGAAAAATCTAAATAGAATTGGTTTAAACATAGATAAATCAAAAATACTCGCCGATAAATTGAACGCGCTATTAGCAAACTATTCAATTTTTTACCAGAACACAAGAGGGTTTCAATGGAATATCAAAGGAGATAAATTTTTTGAACTGCATTTAAAATTTGAAGAGCTGTACAATGATTTACAGTTAAAAATTGATGAAGTAGCAGAACGAATTTTAACCTTGGGATATTCACCGGAACATGCATATTCAAGTTATACTAAATCATCAAAAATATCGGAAAGCAAAAAGGTGTCAGATGGCTTAGTAGCGGTTGAACATATTTTGGATGGCTTTCAAGTGATTTTAATTTTGCAAAGGGAAATCCTGGATATTGCAAGTGATGCAGACGATGAAGGCACTAACGCCCTAATGAGTGATTACATCCAATTACAAGAAAAACAGGTTTGGATGTATTCTTCATTTCTAAAAAAATAACTTAAAAAAACTACTATAAAAACGTGAGTATTACCCTGCAACATATCAGCAAATCATACAAGAAGGTCGAGGCTTTGAAAGATATTTCTTTTGAGGTAAAAGAGAACGAGCTGTTTGGTTTAATTGGCCCTGATGGTGCTGGGAAAACCACCTTATTTAGAATTTTGACCACTTTATTGTTTGCTGATGAGGGCACTGCAAACGTAGCTGGCTTTGATGTAGTTAAAGACTATAAAGCAATACGCCAAAATGTAGGCTATATGCCCGGAAAATTCTCTTTGTATCAGGACCTGACGGTTGAGGAAAACCTGAAATTTTTCGCGACCATTTTTGGGACCACAATTGATGAGAATTACGAATTGATCAAAGATATTTATGTGCAAATTGAACCGTTTAAAAATCGCCGTGCTGGGAAACTTTCTGGTGGGATGAAACAAAAACTGGCCTTGAGCTGTGCATTGATCCATAAACCAAAAGTGCTGTTTCTTGATGAGCCCACCACAGGTGTGGATCCAGTTTCAAGAAAGGAATTCTGGGAAATGCTTAAACGACTGCAACAAAAAGGCATCACCATTTTGGTTTCCACACCTTATATGGATGAAGCCGCCCTATGTGACAGGATAGCATTGATACAGGATGGGAAGATCTTAAAAATAGATACCCCGGAAGCTATTGTAAAACATTACCCAAAAACCATTTACAACATAGGCGCAAATAATATGTATCAATTGATCTTAAGCTTAAATGCCTATGAACACAGCTATAGCGTATATCCTTTTGGAGAATTTGTTCATTATACAGATCAACGTACCAATTTTGAATTAAACGATTTGAAAAAGTACCTGGAAGCTGAAAATTTAACAGGGGTAAGCATACAAAGTACAAAACCAACCATAGAAGATACTTTTATGGAATTAGCAAAATAAACACCTGGCGGTTTTTAAAAGAAAAATGAAAAAGACAAATGTCATAGAAGTAGAAAACCTCACCAAAATGTTTGGTGATTTTACCGCAGTAAACGCTATTACATTTGAGGTTAAAAAAGGAGAGATTTTCGGGTTCCTTGGAGCCAATGGTGCGGGGAAAACAACGGCAATGAAAATGCTTATCGGTATCTCAAAGCCTACTTCAGGCAAGGCAAAAGTAGCGGGTTTTGATGTGTTTACTCATGCCGAAGATATTAAGAAAAACATTGGTTATATGAGCCAGAAATTTGCCTTATACGATGATTTAACGGTTAAAGAAAACATTACATTTTTTGGCGGAATTTATGGTTTATCCCGTCCAAAAATCAAAGAAAAAACCATAGCACTCTTAGAGGAGTTGGGGCTACAGGAAGTGGCCAACCAATTAGTTGGTTCCCTGCCCCTGGGCTGGAAGCAGAAAATTTCATTTTCCGTATCGCTGCTTCATGAGCCGCAAATAGTGTTCTTAGATGAACCCACTGGGGGTGTAGATCCTATTACAAGAAGACAGTTTTGGGAAATGATATATAAATCGGCCAACCAGGGCACTACCATTTTTGTAACCACTCACTATATGGACGAAGCCGAATATTGTGATAGGGTTTCTATTATGGTAGAAGGAAAAATTGAGGCCTTAGATACTCCAAAAAAGCTAAAAGATCAATTTAAAGTGGACTCGATGAATGAGGTTTTTTTAAAATTAGCTCGAAACATAGAATGACATCAACAGACGAAACATTTATTTGGAATCTAGGTGGTATTAAAATAATTATGGGCACATGAAACGTTTTTTAGGATTTATAGAAAAAGAGTTTTACCATATCTTCAGGGATAAGCGTTCGCTATTCATCTTATTTGGTATGCCGATTGCCCAAATACTACTTTTTGGTTTTGCCATTACCAACGAGATCAATAATGTGGAGATCGCTATTTTAGATCACTCCAAAGATGCTACTACCGGGGAGATTATCAATAAAATCTCAGCATCAAAATATTTCAGCATCAATCAATTTATAGAGCAGGAAGCAGATATTGAAGCTGCTTTTAAAAAAGGAAAAATCAAAGCGGTTTTAAATTTCGAAAATGATTTCAGCAAAAACCTTGTAAAAGAAAAACAGGCGACCATTCAGGTAATAACCGATGCCACCGATCCCAATACAGCCAATACCATAAGCAATTATATAAATTCGATCCTTCAAAACTACCAGCTAGACCAAAATAAAGACATCAAAATAGTATATCAAATCGTTCCGCAAACCCGAATGATATATAACCCTGAGTTAAAGAGCGTGTTTATGTTTGTTCCTGGCGTGATGACTATCATTTTAATGTTGGTATCTGCCATGATGACCTCTATTTCTATCACCAGGGAAAAAGAATTGGGCACTATGGAGATCTTGTTGGTGTCTCCACTAAAACCTTTTCAGGTAATTATTGGAAAGGTGGTGCCCTATATTTTTCTATCGATGATCAATGCTGTTGTTATTATTCTACTAAGCATTTTTATTTTTAAAATGCCTGTACAGGGAAGCCTCTTTTTATTGGGTCTGGAAAGTGTGTTATTTATAATTACCTCTTTAACATTGGGGATTTTAATTTCAACCATTTCGGCTACCCAACAAACCGCAATGATGATTTCTTTAATGGGATTAATGCTTCCTGTAATCTTATTATCGGGCTTTATTTTTCCCATTTCAAGCATGCCAGCGCCTTTGCAAATAATAAGTCATTTTATCCCTGCCAAATGGTTTATCATCATCTTAAAAGGCATCATGCTTAAAGGGGTTGGTATTTCTTTACTCTGGAAGGAAACCCTGATTTTATTGGCAATGACACTCTTTTTTATTGGCTTAAGTATTAAGAAATATAAAATTAGGTTAGAGTAATGAAGACTATAGGTTACATCATCCAAAAAGAGTTCAGGCAAATCTTTAGAAATAAAGGTATGCTTCCCATTATATTTATTTTGCCAATACTGCAATTGGTTATTTTATCGAATGCGGCAACCTATGAAGTAAAAAACATCAAATTCGCTTATATAGATAACGATCATAGTTCCTACTCTCGTGAGTTAATAGAAAAATTCAATGCTTCCACTTATTTCAGCGTGTTAACCGATTTTTCTTCGGAAGCTAAAGCCAGTTCCGCGATGTTAAAGGGAGAGGTGGATGTCCTATTGGTAATCCCCCCATACTTTGAGCGCGATTTGCAAAAAGAGAAATACACAGATTTAGGAGTTACTATAAATGCCATTGATGGTGCAGCAGCGGGGGTAGAAAATGTATATGTCAATCAAATTGTGCAAAGTTTTAATAAAAAACTGAAGGTAGAATTATTGCAACCTGAAGATGCCTTAATAACGCCCGTAAACATTACCAGTATTCCTTCATTTTGGTATAACGAGACCTTAAACTACAAAACATTTATGGTACCCGGCATCCTGGTGTTGTTAGTAACCATGATCACCTTGTTCCTTTCGGGGATGAACATTGTGCGTGAAAAAGAAATAGGTACCCTGGAACAAATCAATGTGACACCTATTAAAAAGAGCCAGTTTATCATTGGTAAATTATTTCCGTTCTGGGTTATTGGAATGGGTTTGCTTAGCATAGGACTACTAATAGCAAAACTGATTTTTGATGTCCCGATGCTTGGCAGTTTAGGCCTTATGTACCTCTATACTTCTATTTATATACTCGTGATTCTTGGCATTGGGCTATTTATCTCAAATTTTACAGATACCCAACAACAAGCCATGTTTATAGCCTGGTTTTTTGTGGTGATCTTTATTTTGATGAGCGGGCTGTTTACCCCTATAGAAAGTATGCCGGGCTGGGCACAGATCATCACAGAATTCAATCCTATAAAATATTTCGTTGAAGTCATGAGAATGGTGATGCTTAAAGGCTCTTCATTTCAGGATATTTTACCCCAGTTTTTAAAAACCTTACTGTATGCTTTAATAATGAATGGCCTGGCGGTATGGAGTTATAAGAAAACAAACTAATGTGAAGGTACTTGCAGAAATGTCTTATAGGGCTCCAATAAATATTTATTTCATTGGTGGCTATTTTTTCAGGATTTCACTTTTTATAAGAAAAACGTGAACTAAATGTATCCTACTTTATAACATCTAAAAAATATGAAAAAAATATTCAGATATTTTCCGGTAGTCCTGTTAATAGCATTGGCGTTACTAACCTTGTTTTTGAGCACCTCGATAATATTTGACTGGTTTGGGATTCGGGAGAAAGAAGGTAACTATGTTTTATTTGTGGTGTGGGCAAATTTTATAAGCAGTTTACTCTATTTGGTTGCAGCTTATGGCTTTCTGAAACAAAAGAGGATGACCTTCAATATTTTAAGTCTTTCGGCTTTGATCTTAATTATGGCGTTTGTGGGTTTGTTTATTCATATTAATTCCGGAGGATTATATGAGACAAAAACTATTGGTGCAATGATTTTCAGAATTATTGTAACGCTCGCTTTTGTATTACTTGCATATCTAAAATTCATTAAAAATGAAAAAAATAATTAAAAAATTCATGATGCTTTCTCTGCTAATCGGGCTATTCTCGTTTACGTATCCTAATCAGGAAGCAAAATACTCCCTGACCATTAAGGTTGAGAATTTAAGAAATTCAAAGGGAGTGGTGCAATATGCCATATATAACAAGGACGGTTCCATTCCCGATGAAAAATATGAAAAATACTTTAGAAAAGGGATTGCGGAAATCAGCAAAAATAGATCAACACTAACTTTTAATGACTTGCCGGCCGGGAAGTATGCTGTTTCTATTTTGCACGATGAAAATGAAAATGGAAAAATAGATAAGAAATTCCTTGTTCCAATGCCCAGTGAAGGTGTTGGTATTTCAAATTATGAATCCATCGGGTTATTTAATCGCCCTAACTTTTCTAAAGCAAGTTTTAGGGTAGATTCCAGTTTAACAAAACTGGTCAATATTATTTATTTGTGATGAAAAAGTTTGGCTTCATATTGTTTTTTTTAGGTGTTACTTCAAGCCTTACCTATGCACAAACAGTTGCAGATACTAAATCAAATCTTAGCCTAGATCAAATTGCACTGGTTAATCAGGGTGATAGTTATGTTACTTTTCCCACAGACCTTGGAAATATAGAACCACTTATTTTTGAAGCAAATGTAAGCCCCGGTTTTAAAATTCGCGAGCGGAAAGATTCAAGATTAATGGCAGTACTTACCCCACAAATCATCGTGAGAATGTATGATGAATTCTCTTACCCGGTAAGAACACCCAGCTATATGCCAAATATCACATTTTATTTTTTAACAGGAAGCGAACGATCCATAAATAAACTAAGCCTATTTGGGAAAATAGCGCATCACTCCAATGGGCAGGATGGAGATTTCTATGATGAAAGTGGAGACATGAATTTAAGATATGGGAATTTTGCCACTAATTATGCTGACCTGGGCTTTATCAAATCATATTATAACACCAAACATAATGCTTTCAGGTTTTTTAAAAGTTCTATTGAGTTCCATCCAAAATCCTGGATGCTCGATGAAATGCAGGGGAAATACAGCGGATTGCGCTGGCATAACACTTTTTTAGCATATAAACTACCTATAAATGTCAATTCTAATGGAAACAACAAAGCCAATTTCTCTGTAAAGGCTGAAACCAGTTGGATGATAGACAACGTAAATAACTGGGAAACTTTTAATTTAAACAGGCTTAACGCAAGTTTGAGATTTTATTATCATCCAAAATTCCTCGAGGATATTGGCCTGTTTGTTCAATTTTATCACGGAATGGATTATTACAACATCTATTTTCATCATCAAATAAGTGTTATTCGTTTTGGAATAATGACTGAAATCCTGAGATTTTAAACCTTAACCTAAGGATTAACGGAGCTGATGTAGCTCTCTGAATTTCTTTTTATTGGATCACATAACACCAGTTGAGGCAAAGTCTTCTCCCGCTGTGAGGTCTGACTTCGTCGCACCCGCTGGGCAAAGGCTTCTGTCGCTGCGGGAGGTATCATGACCTCGCGCCTAAGTAATCGCGAAGGAACTTGTGAACGTCTTGAAGTTTCCTGACTTCATGTTACAATTGGGTTAGCAATGGTTGCGGGTTAAATCACGATTGATTTCAACGTCGGGAGACGTTGGGAGAGTTTTGGGTGATTAAGACGCTTAGGGAGTAGCGCAATGGAAACATGTAATTTTTGGATTGTGTCCAAGATTTTTTGTAGTGAAGCGCTTTTTCCGTAGTGGCGCTTTTTCTGTGGAATGCAGGGGAATGTGCTGAATGGGTTTGATAAAATGGATTATCCTCTTGAAGCAGAATCTAAGGCGGACTTGACTTCAAATATGTAGATAATAATGGAGTTTGGCCGCTTCCCGACTTTTCTTGGGAGGCTGGCAAGTGGAATGGACATCGGAATCTTTGGAGTCGTGTTCAAGACTTTTTGAAGTGAAGCTCTTTTCCCGAAATGTAGCTTTTTCTGCGGAATGAAGGGGAATGGGGTGAACGGGTTGTGAGGAAAAATTAACTGTCTTATTAAAAGTCAAACTGGATTTGTTTTTGTGATCAATCCCTTTTATTTCAAATTTGGTAGAATATCAACGAAATTAAATTGAAAAGGTGTTTAATTTTTTTCGAGTTTACTTTTATGTTGCATTTTTCAATAACTTGGAATTAATAGCACTCAAATGATGATTAATAATTTAAATTGAGAAGTTAATCAAACCGTTTATCAGAGGCATGTATATCATCAGCTCTAATTAGGTTGTCTAGAAGCCCAATAGGTTCAAAAGTTAACTCTAAATTTTCTGAAGCAACAATAGTTCCTTCTTAATGACAAACAAACGCTTTTGACAATACGCAATTTGATATTTTCGTTAAAAACCCTACTAAACGGTAAAAATCTATCTAAGCAATAGTTAATATCAGCGTCCAAGATAATTTGCAATGATTTAGTCTCATTTGACTACAAATAAATAAAAACAGATAAAAACTCCCAAATTAATGTTAAAAAGGGGCGAATTCGGTGTCACTTAATTTTGAGGTGTGTTTGGGACCCTGAAAACACTCAAAAAATGAAATTTTGCATAGTTCCTCTTTTTCCAGGTCTATTGCTTCACACCGGTGTTTGATACTAAAATCCTGTAAAGTTTCGGTAGCCAGTTTCTGAACGTGGAACCTTTCAGTCACCTGTTTGGCTTTAGGGAAACACTTTTTAGCTATATTTCGTTCGCGATTAGGATAGGTACAGGTTGATTTAAAGACGCAAAAAAGAACTGTAAAAGCTTTAGTTATATGGTATAGTAACTTTTTAAGGACTCAGGCAATAAGAATTAAATAATCTATTTTTTTAAATTTTTATGATACGTTTTTTTGCTCCTTGCGGAATTAAAATTATGAAATTTTAAGCCTCCATTAGCTCTTTAACAGGTGAATCAGTTTTGTTTTTAATAAGCTTTGCAGCAATTCTGTTGAATAATTCTCCCGCTTTGTCAACAAAAATTATCTTGATCCCATAGAGCGTCGCCTCCTCAACCAGTATCCAATCCGGATATTTTCCACAAATAAGGATCTCTGTTTCCGGGGTAATCTCCGGCTGTACATTAGCTTGCCGCTTTATTAAATTTTCTTTAAAAGAATTTATACCCATTGGAAGAAATTCACCTGAAAGAAAAATATTTTTAGCTTGTAAAAAATCAATATTCACCTGTGAAGTTCTGTTAGGATATAAAGAAGCAGGAGCTTCGTAAAAAGAAAGTTTTTTCATCATTATTTATTTAGTATTTGAAGGGGACTTCTGGTCAATTTCATTCTTCAAACTTATATTTTAGATACCGTAAATATAGATATTAGAGGTGTGCGGGATATGATGTGTATATTATGATAACTTAAAATAATATAAATAATGCAGGCATTTTCTTCAGCCTTGATCGAATAAATGTTATTAGGCTTCTTTTCTCATCTCCAGCACCCGTTCCGTATAATATGATTATTCCAAAACTTAGTTTAAGAGCTGCAGATTAAAAAGAAAACGTTTACAGGCGCAGCCTGAAACATCCAAAGTTTGTAGTTTCACCCTTTTGGGATCACAGGTTCTGTAATCCTCTTCCTCCGCAAGAAGCAACTCAGAACTTTTTAAGTCGTGGGTTTTTTTATTTAATGAGACGGCTCAAACCTTCTCCACTCTTAAAAACGAATAATACCCACAAATGGGTATTGTACTTGATTTTTTTTAGTAATAGTTTTAATACAATATTAACAGTATAAGCTTTAAAAAATGAAAAATAAATTTTGGATTTTTGCAGTTTTAATAGGTATTCTACTCTTTTTCCCAACCACCGGATTTGCTCAGAATACTGGAATTGATTTAGATGAGGAAGATTCGTTCAAGCTAAGGCCAGTAAGGATTGGGGTCAAAATCGGTTTTCCAAACCTTATTGGTGGAAACCTTGAATATGTAACTCCTTTATTAGGTAAAAAACTCGCATTAAATGCCGATTATTCCATGTTAAAATCGGATTGGTTATTAAAAAGTCAAGACATGGAGGAAGATACAGAGGACCAGATCAATTACACCTACCTCGACCTTGGCTTTAATTACTATTTCTTCAAACCGGGCAAAGGACTGTATGCTGGAATAAGTTATAGTACAATAAAAGCGGAATCTACATTGGAATATATGGACAGTGTTGAGTTTATAGAAGAAAAACATAATTCCTTTAATGTAAAGCTGGGGGCCAAACTAGGGGGACTTTTTTATTTCCGTCCTGAAGTGGGATATTCATTTAATCCCCTTCCTAAAAAATATGATGTTCTTACCATCTACAATGATGGGACTCAGGAAACAAGAACTGATGATTGGAGTGAATTAGAAGGTCCGGCAGATCTACTTTTTCAGGGCTTAATGGCCAATATTGGCATTGGATTCGCATTTTAAAACGAGAAAACAAGAATAAAAGCTAACTAAAGTAGAACACCAGTCCTGGGACTAATCTAACAGATAGCTAAAGTGCCTCTATAATAAAGCTTCACCTTTTGAAAATGAAAGAACAGCTTAACTTGTTTAATAACAGTAAATTATATAAGCAACAGTACTAAAAGTTGATGACAAAGCTGGTAAAAAAGGTGTGCACACAGCCCATTTGGTGAAATACATACCCCATATTGCGGTGTTCTTTCCCTTCTTTCATTTCGTCATATTGGTATACCCAAAGGTTATTAGAGATTTTGTCATCCTCAGAAAGCGCTTCATAATCAAAGTTTTCCTTAAGTTTATAGACACTGGCTTCTTGCCATAATAGCAATTCATCCTGGGCTTCCTCGCTCATATCATCGACCTTGTTATAGTGGTCCTTTCTGCCCTGCATGGTGCGTTGGATAGGGCTTCTTTGGAGCATTTCTTCATAGTTGGTATCCAACCATTCCAGTAGAGCGGCCTTTGGACTTTTTTTTTCTTCTCCTTTTTCCTTCTCCGTACAGGAAATGAAAATAAAAGTCATTGCTACCAGGGAAGCGAGAAAAACAAAAAGAGTCTTTACTAAAATGAAAAGTTAGGTATATTTGCGAAAAAAAATATGAAAACCAACCTCCTGGCACTGCTCTTGATTTTATTTATATCCTGTAGCGATGATGATCAATCCGCAGATTATGTAAGTCTTAACGACAAAGAAATTCTGAATTATCTAGAAGAAAATAATCTTGAGGCAGAGAAAAGTGCATCGGGATTGTATTATATCATTGAAAGTGAAGGTGCAGGGGTGCAACCAACAACAACAGATGAGGTACGTGTAGCGTATAAAGGATACTTCACCAATAATAATGTTTTCGATCAAAGTACTTCAGAAGGCATTTCTTTTAATTTACAGCAAGTAATAAGGGGCTGGACAGAGGGAATTACTTATTTTAAAGAAGGTGGAAGTGGTATGCTTTTGGTGCCCTCTCATCTTGGTTATGGTTCTCAAAATTACAGAGGCATACCCGGAGGCTCCGTTTTAATTTTTGAGATTAATCTTATCGAAGTCAATGGAGGTGCGAATTAATTTTTCACTTAAAGAAAGTTTAAATCTCTCATTGAGGGTTTAACCCGCCTGAACGTCCGGCAGGTTCCTCGTCCCGATAGCCCGGTATAGAGTATAATGGTCGTGGGTTTGGATAGGAGTGAGGTCGTCACGGATTGAAAATCCGCGCCGACTTAATTTTTCTTCAAAACAAACTCTTCTTTGACGAGTTCCAGCTATATCTGGAGCATCAGGAAAGTAAAGGCTGCCAGCGCTGATCCGAGTAAAGGGCCAACTACAGGAACCCAGCTATAGCTCCAGTCACTTCCTCCTTTTCCTTTAATAGGAAGGATCCAGTGAGCCAATCTGGGGCCCAAATCTCTTGCAGGATTAATAGCGTAACCTGTGGTCCCTCCAAGCGAAAGTCCAATTCCCCAAACCAGGAAAGCTACCGGTAAAGCGCCAAGTGTTCCAAGTCCTATGGGAGTGGAGGTTTGATCTTCCAACACCGCAGGAGTAAAAAACAGGATAACAAAAATTAAGATAAACGTTCCAACAATTTCACTGATTATGTTTACAGGATAATTTCGAATTGCCGGCGCTGTTGCGAAAACCCCCAACTTTATTCGCTGGTCTTCAGAAAGGTCAAAGTGATCCTTATGCATGAGCCAGACAACAGCAGCGCCCGCCATTCCACCCAGAATCTGCATTGCACAATAAGGTAAAACCATTGCCCAGTCAAATAGGCCCGCTATGGCCAAACCTACGCTAACCGCAGGATTAATATGTGCGCCGCTATAAGGTCCTGCAACAGCTACTGCAATAAAAACAGCAAGTGCCCAGCCTGTGGTAATAACAATCCAGCCGCTACCATATCCCTTGGTGCCCTTTAGAATGACATTGGCTACCACGCCAACACCCAAAAGAATAAGTATAAATGTTCCAATAAATTCCGCTATTAATGGATTCATAATTTCATTTTTAAGATTCAATCCAGTTTTTTGTTCGACCTACAGCTTTTTCCCAATAATACAGGTTTTTTTCAACTAATTCAGGTTTCATTTCTGGTTCAAATGTCTGGTCTTCTTCCCAAAGGTTTTTCAGTTCATTTATATCCTTCCAATAACCTACCGCAAGACCTGCCAGGTAAGCAGCTCCAAGTGCCGTGGTCTCCAACATTTTTGGCCTGTGCACCTTGCAATTAAGTATGTCTGTTTGAAATTGCATTAAGAAATCGTTTGCGGTGGCACCACCATCAACTTTTAAATGACTGGTTTTTACACCGGAATCCTTTTCCATGGCTTTAAGTACATCATGCACCTGGTAAGCAATAGATTCAAGGGCAGCACGGCAAAAATGTGCTGAAGAAGTACCCCTGGTTATTCCAAAGAACGCTCCCCGTGCATCCTGATCCCAATGTGGAGCTCCCAGGCCTGTAAGTGCAGGAACAAAATAGACACCTTCATTATCGTCTATTTTTTTAGCCAGTTCCTCACTCAGCTCTGCATGATGAATCATCTTGATCCCGTCCCGAAGCCATTGGATGGCAGCACCACCAATAAAAACCGCACCTTCCAGGGCATAATTTACTTTCCCATCTACTTTCCATGCGATGGTAGTAAGCAACCTGTTATTTGATTTAACAGGTTTGTCCCCGGTATTCATCACAAGAAAACAACCTGTACCATACGTGGTTTTTGCCATTCCTTTTTCTGTACATAATTGGCCAAAAAGGGCTGCTTGTTGATCCCCGGCGATTCCAGCTATGGGGATTCTCGTGGCGAAGATTTTTCCTGAAGTTTTGCAAAAGATCTCACTGCTGGATCTTACTTCAGGCAGGAGGGAAGCAGGTATATTAAATAATTCAAGCAGTTCTTCATCCCATTTTTGAGTGTGTATATTGAAGAGCATAGTCCTGCTGGCATTGGTAATATCTGTTAAATGCTCAGCAGAATTTGACAGCTTCCAGATAAGCCAACTGTCCACTGTTCCAAAACAAAGTTCTCCGTTTTCTGCACGTTTCCTTGCCCCGTCCACATTGTCCAGTATCCATTTAATTTTGGTTGCTGAAAAATAGGAATCTATGATCAATCCAGTTCTTTTGGTTACAAAATCCTCTTTCCCGGCTTCTTTTAATTCATTGCAGTAGGCAGATGTTCTTCTGTCCTGCCAAACAATGGCATTATAGAGGGGTTCTCCTGTTTCTCTGTCCCAAACAATGGTGGTTTCTCGTTGATTTGTAATTCCAATCCCTGCAATTTGTTCAGCAGTGATCTTTGCCTTGGTAATTGCTTCCGTGGCCACAGATGCCTGGGTGGTCCATATTTCCATTGGATCGTGTTCTACCCATCCCGGTTTTGGGAAATGTTGTTCAAAATCCCGCTGGGCGTTAGAAACTATTTTTCCCTTTTTATCAAAAACAATAGCTCTTGAACTTGTTGTTCCTTGGTCCAGGGCCAGAATGAATTGTTTTGCTTTTACCATGGTTTTAATTTTAAAATGTTATTAAATATTTTTCAGCCATTTTCTGAAATTCTTTGTTCTCATTATTTTCCCATTCTTCATCGGTATCAAGCTCAGTTCTCATTATTTTAGAAACCTCCGGACACATCTGGATTGTAGCTTTAGCGTCCAGAAAAAGAATTCTCATCCTTCTCGCCAGCACATCTTCCACCTTCACTGCCATTTCATTACGCACCATCCAAACAACTTCAGCTTTGGTATTTAGGAAATTGGGGTGAAGCTTTAAGCCTAAAGAAGGATCATCATCAATTAATTCCTGTATACTAAGGGCATCATCACCATAAATAGCCATATGTCCCTCCATGGATCTGCCATTGGGAAACCCGTGCATTTTTATATTTTCTGAAGTGCTTTTCAATACCTTAACCAGATTTAAATCTGCTAAAACGTCAACAGTATCTTCTCCCATTCTTCGGAAGGTTGTCCATTTCCCACCAATGATTGAGATTAAATGACTATCAGCTACTGTAACTTTATGGCTCCTCGAGATTTCTTTAGTTGGTGCACCTTTTCCTTTAGGTACTGCCAATGGCCGGAGACCTGCAAAGACAGACAGAACATCATCTCTGGTGGGAGGTTTTGTTAGGTAACCCGCACAGGTTTCGAGAATGAAATCTATTTCCTGTGATAGCGCCCGGGGTTCTATTTTTGGATTCTTCCGAAGGGTATCTGTAGTTCCAAGCAGTAACTTATTATGCCAGGGGATTCCGAATAATACACGCCCATCAGAAGTTTCCGGGATCATTAGGGCATCTTTTCCGCCTAAAAAGGAAATATCAAGCACCAGGTGAGCACCCTGGCTTGGTCGTATTGACTTTGAGGCAGCCGGATTATCCATCCTTAAGATTTCATCAACAAAAACACCGGTTGCATTTACCACTGCTTTGGCGTTAATCTCATAAAACTTTCCGTTGAGTTGATCCTGGACCTGAACGCCATTCAGGAATCCTTTTTCATCCTTTTTGAGGTTTACAACCCCCATGTAATTGAGAATACAACCTCCCAGGTTGGTGCAGGTTTGAGCAAGATTAATAGCTAAGCGGGCATCATCAAATTGCCCATCGTAATACATAACTCCTCCCAGTAACCCTTTTTGTTTAATAGTTGGAATTTTATCTGCGACTTCTTTTTTGGAGATCCAGGTAGATTTCCCTATTCGCAGGCGGCCCGCCATCAGGTCGTATACCTTAAGACCAACACCGTATTTTAACCTATCCCAAAAGGAATAGATTGGGATCACGAAAGACTGCTTTCCGGTAACGTGAGGCGCATTTTTCATCATCAACCCACGTTCTTTCAAAGCTTCATAAACCAGGGCAACATCTCCCTGGGCAAGATATCGTACCCCACCGTGAAGAAGTTTTGTACTCCGGCTGGAAGTTCCTTTTGCAAAATCGGCTTTTTCAACTAATACTACTGAAAGTCCTCTGGAAATAGCATCAAGTGCCACCCCTAAACCGGATGCCCCTCCACCTATTACCGCCAGATCCCACTCCTTTTCAGTCCTAATTTTCTTTATGCACTCACTTCTTTTCATTTATTTCTTTTTAAACCTTATTAGTCGATAAGTTCGAAACAAAACTAATTAAAAAAGAAATAAAAGCAAACTTAAGAAAGGTTTTTTATTATTATTTATGTTTTGTTTACTATTTTTTTAAATTTACGGTACATTTAGGTTTGTAAACGAAAGAAAAAGAAAGTAACTTTCTTAAACAAAATAAAAGATATGACAATTGCTGAAAGACATCAAATTATTGTAAACAAGCTTAAAAAAGAAGGGTTTGTTAGCGTTGCCAACCTAAGTAAAGAGATGGAAGTTACTACAGTGACTGTTAGGAAAGATCTAAAAATGCTGGAGGAAAGGGGATTGCTTTTTCGTTCTCATGGGAGTGCCACCCCCGTTACCCCATTTGTGAAAGATCTTCCTGTGAATGAAAAAAACCTGATGCAGGTAGAGGAAAAGACTGAGATTGCTATAATGGCTGCAGGAATGATCAAAGAAGGAGATGCTATTATTATAGGTTCAGGTACCACTATGCTTGCCCTGGCCAGGGCCATTCCCAAAAGTATAAAACTCACTGTTATTACAGGAGCTATGAATGTTACAATGGTGCTGATGGATTATCCAAATATTGAAGTTATTCAACTGGGCGGGGTGGTAAGGAAAAGCAGTTATTCAGTAGTAGGCCATTATGGTGAAGATATGCTTGGAGACTTCGCCTGCAATAAATTGTTTTTAGGAGTAGATGGGATAAGTCCGGAATATGGATTAACTACTTCAAATATGCTGGAAGCTCATTTAAATGCAAAGATGATCAAATCGGCTCAAAAAACCATTATTCTTACCGATTCAAGTAAGTTTGGAAAAAAGGGTTTTGGAAAAATTTGTGATATTGAAATGGTGGACATTGTTGTTACAGATGATGGTGTTCCTGAGGGATATCGAAAACAACTTGAAGAAACAGGAATGAAAGTTTGTATTGCAAAGCCTGCAACAAAATAAGTGGAATGGATTTTTTTGATCGGAAAATTTTTGAAGGATGCTTAAAATTTACTCAACAGTAAATAAATAACGAGGACAACAAGATTCTTCAAATAAAGCGAAGGCATTAATGGAGGTATAATGGTCGCGGGCAGGAGTAGGCGTGAGGTCATCACGGATTGAAAATCCGCGCGGACTTAGTGCTCTTTTGAAAATATATTATGTAAGAGTGTATTTATACAAATACGTTGGTGGCCACGTAAAAAACGAAAAAATAGCTTTAATTTTGAACTGTGATTGGTCAAATAAGAAATAGCGTATTTACCAAATTCCTTTGGGGATTTATGGGACTTTATCTTCTCAACATAAGTGTTGACTCGGTAGACCCTAATCTTGAACTAATTCCTGAAGACTTATCAATTAACGACCAGGAAAGTATTATTGAAATAGTAGTCGAGAAAATTTTAGGTTACGAAGACGCCATTAAAGAATATGATGATAACGACTTGGAACACAGCAACAAGAAGACAAATGTAAAAATAGACTTAATTAATAATTACACAGCTGATTACCGTATTAAGCAATCACTTGTTGAGACTACAATACAGAAGTTTCCTGACTTCAATGTTTTTTTGACAAATGGTTTTCATCAACTTGATACTCCTCCACCCAAGATTTGATTTGTTTTATAAGTAGATTAATTCCTACCGCTAAAAAAGTGGTGGATAATTTTATAATTCTCAAAAAACAAATCAAAAATGAACATAAAAACAATATTGATGCTAATCATGCTATTGGCATCTTCAACATATTCAATTGCCCAAATTACCAAGTTTGAAAAGGACAGTATTTACATTCAACAAGTAGAAGACCAAAAAGAGCCCGATAAGGTTTTACATGCCGAACCACTTTACATTGATCTAATACGTGATTTGGGTGCCAGAAAAGGAGAAAAAGAGTGGAATATAGGTTTAGGTCTAACAGATAATTTAAAATTTGATTCTTATGAAGCCCTTATTGAGTACGAATGGGCACCCATAGACAGATTGGGTTTAGAAGTGGAATTGCCTTTTACTTTTTATTCTCCTGTAAACGGTGCGGAGAATGATTCAATTCCTTCAAATCAATTAAACGGTATTAAAATTGCCGCACAATGGTCATTCTTTGTAAGTGAGCCAATGGCAACTTCAATGGCAATTGGATACATCAACGAGTTTGAGCTGTCCAACTTTAGTAACTTTGGAAAGCCTTTCATTAAAGGAAATGTCTATAATCCATTCTTTGTAATAGCTAAGCGATGGGGAAACAATTTTCATTCATTGATATACACAGGTCCAATGATTGAACAAAATTTTAGCACCAACAAATTTCACACTACTTATGACATCAATACAAGTTTCCATTATATGATACCAGGCACGAGAAATTTTATTGGTGTTGAATTTAACAAAACTTTTGACAAAGGCGACTTTGATATGACCTTAAGACCTCAAATGCGTTTAGGAATTGCAGACGACCTATTGATTGGAATTGTGGCAGGAATTCCTGTGAGCAGAGAAAACGAAAGACTAAGCTCTTTTTTAAGACTGATATGGGAACCAAAACATAAATAAAATACGGTCAATATGACCGATAACCTTTGCACAAGCCTATAAATCATAAAAATAATGACTTATTAAAGCCGCTTTAAGCGGCTTTTGTTTTTCTGTTGGGCGCAGGAGCTAATGAAAGGGGGGCTTTAAAGGCAAACTGGTAAGCTTTTTCAACTGTTTTTGCAGCCAAAAAAGGGAGAGAAACCTGTATTGCCGTGCTTTTTATGGTAAATTTCTGGTACTTCTTAAGCTTATAAGCGATGGCCGCTAGATGCAAACATTTATTTGCCTTCCTTATACCAATGGTATTTACTTTTCGTAGACCCAGGAATTCTTTTAGCGTTCCAGGTACCGGTTCCACGTCACGGATTGAAAATTCGTGCCGGCTTAGTAGTTTTGTTTTAGTACATTTTTTTACCGTAGTTCAATATCTATCCTCTATAAGTAATTATCGCAATTTTAAATGGTTTCGCCTGTCATCGACACTAAAAGCTTAATAAAATTTAATTTCAACATCCAATTACTTCATATATTTGTGCGCTACGAGCTTTTAAATAGAGCTTCAGTAATTCATTATGACGCTATTATTAATTTACCTTTTTACAGCATTATTTGTTTCATTTTTGTGTTCTATTGCAGAGGCTGTTCTGCTTTCTACACCAATATCTTATTTAAAAGCAAAACTTGAACTCGGCGATAAAAATGCCGGTGCTTTTATAAAGCTTAAGGAAAATGTAGATCGCCCGCTTTCTGCCATTCTTTCTTTAAATACAGTGGCCCATACAGTGGGAGCTGCGGGCGTTGGAGCACAGGCGACTATTGTATTTGGAGAGGCATCTTTTGGGATTGTTTCAGCGGTATTAACGCTTCTTATCCTCGTACTTACCGAGATCATTCCTAAAACCTTGGGAGCCAATTACAGTCGGGAATTGATGGGCTTCGCTACTGTTCTTATTAGAATTATGATCGTTATTACCTATCCTTTGGTACTTTTATCGTTAACCCTTACCCGCCTGCTATCCCGGAAGGAAAAAGAACTCACTACCAGTCGGGAAGAAATTTCAGCACTCGCCTCAATTGGTACCGAGGAAGGGATCTTTGTAGATAAGGAAAATAAGATCATTCAAAATCTTATCAGGTTAAAAAGTATCCCGATATCTGAGATCATGACTCCGCGAATCGTGGTGGTGATAGCCAATGAGGATATGACCCTGCAGGAATTTCTTAAGAATAAGGAGTTTCTTCACTTCTCAAGGATTCCCATATATGGCGGCAACCGTGATAATATTACCGGATATGTTTTTAGGGAACTTGTCTTTGAAAAACTAGCAGAAGATCAATTTGACCTTACTCTTAAAGATATACGCAGAAAAATCACTACTTTCTCTGACAATACTACCTTGTTCACCGCCTGGGAGGAATTGATCACCAGAAAAGAACAGATATCCCTGGTGGTAGATGAATATGGCGGAATGGACGGAATTGCAACCCTCGAAGATATTATTGAAACCCTTCTGGGATTCGAGATCGTAGATGAAAAGGATAGGGTGGAGGACATGCAGCAGTATGCCATGGAACGCTGGAAATCCAGGCAGAAGAAATATAAATTGCTGGATGATGAAGGTAATCCACCTACCAAATAATCGGTTTCTCCAACACAAGAATGACAGAAGAAAACAGAATTCTGTACAGACTCCTTATCCCTGGACTGTAACAGATTTATCATGCCCGATTCCAATCGATGGCCTCGTTGATCCCCGGCTTGATTAAGGTTCAGTTTGTTTCAAAAAATTACTTACTTACCTGGAAAATTCTTGTCATATGCCTGGGTTAATGTAGGCGCATCTTTTCTTGGCTCCGATTCCAGAAATACGCCTTCAAAAGTGGGCGCACTGGCAATGCGATCTCCCAGCATCCATTGGGATATGGGAATGCCGTACCATTTTAACAGAGTGGCCGCAAATGAAGTAGAATCAAACGGAATGTCGCCGGCAGCCCTGAAAATCGTATTTCTTTTAATCCAGGGAGAAACCAGAATAGCAGGCACCCGGGGTCCCATTATATCATATTCAAAACCATCTAATCCATCATTTGGCCAGGGTTTTTGAGCGTAAGGCGGACTTACATGATCATAGATTCCGCCGTTTTTGGAAAAAGTAATTACAAATAAAGTATCCTCCCAATGTGGCCCGGATTTTATAGCCTCGTATATTTCATTGAGGGCGATTTCGGCAGGTATAATATCTGCACCTGGATGATAAGAAGTAGTGCCGTTTGGCGCAATCCATACAGGTTCCAAAAAGCTAAAAGCCGGAAGATTTCCGTTTTTTGCCTGTACCTTGAAATTATCCAGGGTGTCAATATAATTCTTAGAGTTATTATCTATAGCCGGCACCTGTCCTTCCAGATATAAATGATAGGTAAATGGATACCCCCCCCACTCAATGGCATTATAAATTTTCCAGTCACTTATTCCATAGTTCCAAAGAAGTTTCCATAATGACTGCCGGTGCGGGAATTTGGGCCAGTAGGCATAAGGATTTCCCCCTTCCCAGGTGCCCAAACGATTAAGGGCAGATCCTGTTACGGCAAAGGCACGATTAATATCTGTACCACCGGGAACAGAGCTAAACCACTCATCACTAATCGCGTAGTTTTTTGCCAGTCCGTTTAAAATTGGCAACTGTTCGGGACCAAAGCTAAGCATCACCTCCCCATTTGCATTGTTGCGAACAAATCCTCCCATATCGGGTTTGGCTTTGCCGGGATAACCAGGATTTCTTTGATAAAACATCTGTTCCAAGCCATCTGAATTGTCATGAAAAGGATCCTGAAGCTGGTCAGATAATACAATTTTATCGCTCAGTTTACCTTCGTTAAACTTGCTCTGATGAATTTTTTTATCACTGCCATCCAGGTTGTAGTTTTCTGTACTGGCTCCCTGAAAGGCTTTATCGTTACCAACAAATTGAATATTGGCATCTTCATTTTTATACAGCCAGCCGCAAACATTATCAAAGGATCGGCTTTCTACCATATAATAGACAATATGCTTTATTTTGGAGCGCATATAGTTCATAGTTCCTTTTTCTTCGGAAGCTTTTATGTTTTTTTCTCTCTTTGAAATACTCACCAAAGAAGAACTGTTTGCCATTGCTTCCGGAAGTTTTCCTTCTTTTATCAAATTTTGCAATGGTTCTTCTGAAGTTGGTTTAAAATCCCAAAGCATATAGGAAAGATCCATTGGATTCCAGGTTACTATTTTATCTTCCACAGGCACTATTTGATGGTCTTTTGTCACTCCTTTCCATTTCCCTTTCCAAACTTCCGGAATGGATAAGGGCGTTGGATTTTGAGGATCAAAACTCCAAACCCGGAAATTCCCGTCGGGCATTCTATCCAGAACATAATTCCCAATTGAAATTAGTTCATGGCCGGCCTGAATGGAAGGAAAAGCACCCTGAGAAGTATAAGGAACCGGTATGGGATCTGTAGTTTTCGGGTTAAGAAAGTTTGGATCGAAATTGTAAAGTTCATAAGTTCCACGCCCTTCGCCACCCACAAAAAAAAGTACAAAATTTCCCATTGGGATGAGATTGAGTTCCATTTGCTCGTTTGGATAGTTGGAATAGTGACCTCGGTAACCCCAGAATTTTGCAATAGGCCAGGAGCCTTCCTGCACCGACACACCCCCCAGCGGATTTTCGCTTGCGGAATCAAATTCGTATAACCGATAGGGAAAAGATTTTTCGCCATTTTTCTCTTCACAGGCCCCCCATTCCATTAAATAACCTCCTACAGTTGCGAGCTTAAGAGAGGTGCTTATTTTGGAATTTTCAGCAATAGAAATTCTGGTGAAAATCTGGTCTTTTTCGGGCGTAAATTGCCACACGCCATAAAAATCATTAGACTGGAACCGGTTGATAAGAAATGTTGCCATACTATTTGAGAATGAAGATTAAAATAAAAGGCAGGTTAAGTAAGTTTTTCAACTTTAAAAATGGGGATTGTTAAATATAGGGGAAATATTTTATTTAAGGACTGTCTGAAATCTTAATATAAAAGCTTATATTTAGACTGATTTTACTGAAAGTAAGGTGGTTATGAAATCTTATTGCAATCGTCATAAAGTTTGGAATCCCGGTAAATCCGTCTCAATTCTTTAGATATTATTTATTATTTTTTTGTTGTTTATAAAAATTAAGGGTTTTAAAAACCAGTTTTTTTTTAAAAAAAAATAATAGGATTTTGAACAGAAAACCTACTGTTCTGTTTAAAAAAGTAAACCGGTACCAATCAATTTTTTAATAGAATGTTCAATTATTTTGGATATGGTTCTAATATTAATATTATTTCCCTCAAAGCCAAGGGAGTTGAACCATTGAGTTCAGAAATTGCTGTTTTAAAAGGCTGGAAATTAAAGTTTAATGTAGCGCACTGGTTTCACCATGAGGGAGGTGTAGGGAATATTGAACCGGGAACTCCTGAAGATTGGGTGGAAGGGATGCTTCATCAATGCCGGGATGAACATTTAAAAACTTTAGATTTAATGGAAGCCTACGAGATAGGGTATACACGAATTGAAATAGGGGTAGAAACCAACAGCGGTTTAAAATCTGCTATGGCCTATGTAGGACTTCCAAATTATATCAATAATACCTGCCTCCCCACTCGGCGTTATATGAATATTATTATTGAGGGGGGCAAAAAAGCAGGATTAAGTGATTCTTATCTTCAAAAACTGGAATCTCATCCCCTGAAAGTAAGTAAAGATTATCCCAATTTTCACCATCCCGCAAAGAACGGTACCATTTTTACAGAAGAATCCCTCAAAAAAAATAAATATCTAACTGCTTTATGTGGAGCTGTTTTCGATATGAAAAACTCCCGAAAAAATTTACAATGCCTATTTGACTTATTCGGTGGAAAAGATATGACTCTTTTTCACATTAAACGCCATGACACGAGCACTGGAAATGAAACTATAGAGGACTATCTAAAGGGGAATATTTCTGAAGCTCTTAAAAATTATTTAAACGCCTACTTAAACGAATATCAAAACGAATTTGTTTACGTAGGTAGGTATCAGTATAGTCCAAATACCACTCAATTTTATGAGGAAATTGAATCAACCTATAAAACCATAGAAACGTGAAAAAATATTACGAAGCCATGGAACATGGCGAAATTAAGGAAGTATTTAAGGATGTGTTTTTTGTTTCAGGAACTATGAAAAATGAATTTTTTGGTTCCATGTGGCAATTCAGTAGGAATATGGTCGTGATTAGGGAGCGAGGTGATCTTAGTATTATAAATTCAGTAAGACTAAACGAAGCTGGATTAAAAGAACTTGAAAAGCTGGGAAAAATTGCAAATGTGGTACGATTGGGAGATATGCATGGGGTTGACGATCCATTTTACCTGGACAGGTATAATGCAACCTATTGGGCAATTCCCGGAATGCGATTTCCAGAGGGTATAAAACCGGATAAGGAATTAAAAGAAGGAGGGGAAATGCCTTTTGAGAATTCCTCTTTTTTTCAGTTTAAAACTTCTAAAAGGCCTGAAGGGATTATAAGATTGAACCGTGAAAATGGAATTATGATTGCCTGTGATTCCCTTCAAAACTGGACGGAACCCGATCAATTTTTTGATAAAGAAACTGTAGAAACCATGACGAAAATGGGCTTTTTCGTACCTGCAAATTTAGGGTTGGCCTGGTTGCATGAATGTGAACCACAGGCAAGTGATTTTTCAAATTTAAAACAATTACAGTTTGAACACGCTCTTTGTGGCCATGGATATCCTGTTGTAAATAATGCACAACAGCAATATCACGAAACCTTTAAACGCATGTTCAACGTTTAATAAATCTTTATGGAGAATGCTATAAGGACATCCATATTTATTCCGGGATATGTTCTGGAGGGACTTATTATCGAATCTCCGTCGCATACTATTTATAAGGCTAAAAGAAAAGAAGATGGTTGCGGTGTAATTATTAAAACCCTTCAGCATAAGTTTCCCTCGAGGGAAGATTTAGCCAGCCTTCAAAGAGAATACAGGATAGCCTCATCACTTAATTTTGAAGAGGCATTGCACATCTATGCCCTGGAACGCGTTGAAAATGGAAACCTGGCCATTGTCATGGAAGATTTTGGAATTTCGTTGGTCGAGTATTCCAGATCTTTCATAAAAGGGGTGATGCCGGTGGGTGTTTTCCTATCTATAGCTGCTCCTCTGGTTAAAACCTTAGGCAAAATTCACGAATTCAAAGTTATTCATAAAGAAATAGTTCCCGGGAATATTTTAATAGATCCGCATACACAGAAGACCCGGATAATTGATTTTGGTTCTTCGTCAGAATTATTACGGGAATTTCAAACCTCTATTCTTTCAGATAAATTTGAAGGTTCGCTAGCCTATATGTCTCCTGAACAAACCGGCAGGATAAATCGCAATATTGATTATAGAACCGATTATTATTCTTTGGGAATCGTGTTCTACGAACTTTTAACCGGAACACTCCCTTTTCAGGGTGAAGATGCGCTGGAATGGGTTCATAATCATATAAGCAAACAACCCAAACCTCCAAATGCCTTAAATCCGAATATTCCCGCTGTGCTCTCAAAAATAGTAATGAAACTTTTGGCTAAAAATGCGGAAGATCGTTACCAAAGTAGTTTTGGAATTATTACCGATTTAGAAATATGTAAGGCAAAATTTTCCGGGGGTTTATTCAATTTTGATTTAGAATTAGGAAAATATGATGTTTCCCCGCAATTTCAAATTCCGCAAAAGCTGTACGGCAGGGAAAAAGAGTTGGAAAAATTAATTTCCCATTTTGAAAAGGTTGTTTTGGGGTCGGTAGAATTTTGTCTTGTTACAGGATATTCGGGAGTGGGAAAATCTGTATTGGTTCAGGAATTAGGCAGGTTGATCGCCCAAAAAAAAGGATATTTTATCCAGGGTAAGTTTGAGCAATTTCGACAGAACGATGCCTATATGGCATTGGCCAATGCATTTAGGAGTTTAATAAAGCAAATTCTTGGAGAATCTGGTAAAAGATTACAACGCTGGAAAGAAGGTCTACTTAGCTCTTTGGGTAACAACGGACAGTTGATGGTAGATCTGGTCCCGGAACTGGAGTTAATAATAGGCAAGCAGGAACCTTTACCCAATCTCCCTCCTGCCGAGGCCCAAAATAGGTTTCTGTTAATATTTACTGCTTTCTTAAAGGTTTTTGCTAAAGAAGAACATCCCCTCGTGATTTTTCTGGATGACCTTCAATGGAGCGATGTACCAACGCTTAATCTAATCAATAAATTCATTGTCTCTCAGGACCTTAACCACCTATTACTCATAGGTGCTTACAGAGATAATGAAGTAGATATTAAACATCCCCTACACCTCACAATAGGAGAAATCGAAAAGTACAGGTATGTGGAAACCATTAATTTGGAGCCACTCAAAAAAGTAGCCTTAACCCGAATTATTAAAGACACACTGCTATGCAATAAGGAAAATGCAAAAGAGCTCGGGTATGTATTATTTGAAAAGACCAGAGGTAATCCTTTCTTCACTATTGAGTTGCTTAAAAACTTAAACGAGCGCGAAATTATTTCCTTTAATTCTGATGAAGGTTTTTGGGACTGGGATATTACCAAAGTCAAAGCAGTTGACTACAGTAACAATGTGATTGACTTCCTGCTTTCCAGCTTTAAAGAGTTATCACCTGCCACTCAGCATTTGCTTGAAATGGCTGCCTGTATAGGTGCGTATTTCGATTTGAAAACGCTTTCCATTATCATGGAGCAGTCTATGGAAACTATTGCTTTAGAACTTTACGAGGCCCTAAAATTAAATATAATTATTCCGCTGGATGATTCTTATAAATTTATTGGAATAGATTCACTTTCTGATGATATTTCTAAAAAAGAATTGGATCCCGAACGGCTAAATCCTACTTATAAATTTCAACATGACCGGTTGCAACAGGTCGCTTATAGCCTCATCTCGATAGATAAGAGACAGGCAGTCCATCTTTCCATAGGTAGGTTAATTCTTAAACATCAGGGCAAAGAGGAGATGGATGAAAGGCTCATGGAAATAGTTGGCCACCTTAACGCCGGAAGAATTCTACTTAAGGATCCAGTTGAAAAAACCAGCCTTGCCGAATTAAACCTTCAAGCGGGTATAAAGGCAAAAAGATCTACAGCCTATGAAGCTTCTCTTGAATATTTAAGAATTGGATATGAATTGCTTCATGACACCGGCTGGCAAAAAGATTTTGATCTCTGTTGGAAATTAAGTGAAGAAATTCAACATTGCTTTTATCTTACCGGAGACTGGGAAAATGCCGATAATTGGACAAATATGTTATTGGAAAATGCCAGGTCAGACCTTCAGAAAGGGACCGTATATTCAGCACGAACAAGGCAATATGCTACCATTGGCAGGATGAAAGAATCTATAGTAGCAGCCTATGAAGGTCTGTCTGTTTTAGGATTCAATTTTTTAAGCACACCTAATGAAGAAAACACTGCTGAAGAAGTAAATTTTATAAAAGAACAGCTTCACGGAAGAGAAATTTCTTCCCTTTTAGATTTGCCTCTAATGAGCGATGAGAAAGCCAAAATCGCATCCCAGCTTATCATGGAGATCTTTCCGGCGGCCTTTTTATCGGGCAGCGGCGTCATGTTTCCCTATTTGGTGCTAAAATCTGTGAATATCGCACTGGAATTCGGTAACAGCCCGGAGTCCGCATTTTCCTATGCGGGCTATGGGATGATTTTATGTGGATATTTTAATGATCCTGCCACAGGCTTTCAATATGGTAAATTAGGGGTGGAATTAATAGACCGTTTTCACGATATTTCGCTAAAATCCCGCATTATTTACGTGTACACCATGTTTGTTCATCACTGGAGCAATCACTGGTCCTCAATGACCTCCTGGTTTCGCAAAGGAATTGAAGCCGGATACCAGTCTGGGGATCTTCTTTATTTAGCTTATAGCGCACAGGATTGCATTATTTGGGATCCAACATTAGACCTGGAAACCGCTTCCCGGGAACATCGTAAATTGCTTTTGATTGTAAAGGAATGTGATTATCAGGATTCCTACGACTCTGGTACGCTATTTCTACAAATGCAATTAAATTTTCAGGGCCTCACAAATAGCTTGTTCAGCCTTTCTAATGATGATTTTGATGAAATATACTGCCTTGAAGGAATGAATAGTCGAAAATTTATGACGGGGATTTCCAATTTCAATATCTATAAAGCCGAAATTTATTTGCTTTACAACAAACCCGAAGGCGCCTATAAATATGTGCTGGATCAGGATAAAATGTTGGCTTCGGTTATGGCCTTGCCGCAACTGGTTCGATTTCAAATAGTGTCTTTCCTGGTACGATCTTCTATATTCAAAATAACTTCGGAAGAAAATCGGGAGTTATTAATGACGAAAATGAAGGAAAGTTTAACCGCAATTACTTTGTGGGCAAGGCAATGTGAAGCAAATTTTGAACACCTCCGCTTATTGATGGAAGCTGAATTGGCAGGAATTTCGGGGGAATTGAATACAGCATTAAAATACTATGAATCATCTATCACTATGGCTAAAAAGCATCAGTTTATTCGGGATGAAGCTATGGCAAATGAAAGAACCGCACTTTTATTAATCGATCTTGGAATCCCGAAAGCTGCCGAAGGTTATCTGCAATCTGCCCATTATTTATATTACCGCTGGGGTGCACACCGCAAAGTGTCCCAATTATTGGAAGATCATCTGGGAATACTTAATCCCGCAATTTCTGTACCTGTTAAGAATATACTCAACCGGCCAGGAATCCCTGCGCTAATAACGAACAGCTTCAGCCTGGAACAAATAGATATGAATTCGGTTTTTAAAGCCTCCCAGATCATTTCGGGGGAGCTGGTTTTAGAAAAATTACTGACTGCCACCCTGGAAATATTAATTGAAAATTCCGGAGCTCAAAAAGGCTTTTTAATCGAACAAAAAGAGGGTAAAATTGCGGTGCTGGCTAAAATAGATCTGGACCAACAGAAAAAGTCACAAAAAATAACCAATACCCCCCTTGATCATATTCAGAATCTTCCGCTAACTCTTATCAATACTTCCTTTAGGACCAACCAAACTATTGGTTTGGATAACGCTTCGGAAATAAATTCATATTCTTCAGATCCCTATATAAATTCAGCAAAACCTTTATCTGTACTATGCGTGCCATTACCTTCCCGCGCTGGACAAAAATTAGCAGTATATCTGGAAAATAACCTCACGCGCAGTGTTTTTACTGAAGAAAGGGTGCAAATTATCAAGCTGCTTACCGGCCAGGCCGGAATATCTATTGAAAATGCTAAAATTTATGAATCTCAAAAAAAGTTGCTAAAGGCACAGCAAAGATTTGTTCCAATTCAGTTTTTAAGGAATTTAGGCCATGATGATATAGCCAAGGTAAAACTTGGAGAATCTGTTTTGATGGAAATGAGCGTTTTGTTCTCAGATCTTCGGGATTTTACACCATTGGTAGAGCAATTGTCCCCCCAGAAAGTGATTGAATTATTGAATAAATATTTTTCTACAATTGGGGTTTCCATATCCGCATCCGGAGGTTTTATAGATTCTTATGCCGGTGATGAAGTAATGGCCCTTTTTGCTGTGCCACCGCAGCAGGCTGTAATGGCAGGAATAAAAATGGTCCAGGCCTTAAGAATATTCAATCAAAATTCAGGACTGCATCTAAAAATGGGAATAGGTATGAATACTGGCCCCCTTGTTTTGGGAACTATGGGCGGGGCAGACAGGATGCAGTGCACGGTATTGGGGGATACCGTGAACCTGGCCTCCAGGATAGAACAACTTACTAAGCTTTACAAAGCGCAGTTTTTAATAGGAGAAGACACCTACAATGGCCTGGACATGAAACAGGCATTTTCTCTAAGGCAAATAGACCGCGTAGCTGTAAAAGGAAAAGGAAAAGCAGTAAGCTTATACGAAGTTTTAGATGCAGAAAGTGATAATAAGAGGGCAAAAAAAGAGGCTTCTTCCGGAGAACTTGAAGAGGGAATGCAGGCTTATTACAACCGTGATTTTAGGCAGGCTTATGAAATTTTTAATGCAGGGATTCAAAAAAACCCTGATGATCCTGTTTTTTCCATTTTTGCTAAACGTACAAAAATACACATGATTATTCCACCTGATAAAGATTGGCAGGGTTTTGAACAATTAACAAGTAAATAAATATGAATCCAGTGAGAATAGGTTTTGTGATGGATCCCATTACATCAATTAACCCTAAAAAAGATACTACGCTGGCAATCATGCTGGAGGCCCAATCCAGAGGATGGTCCATCGTTTATATGGAACTGAAGGATCTTTTTCTGGAAAATGGAGTAGCTAAAGCCAGGATGCATTCTGTCCACGTAAAAGATGATTCAAAAAATTGGTTTGAAATAAAAGGAAGTGAAACCGGCAATCTGGGAGATCTTGATTTTTTATTCATGCGGAAGGACCCGCCCTTTGACATTGAATATATTATGTCAACCTACATTTTGGAAAAAGCCGAAGCACAGGGTGCAATGGTTATCAACAAGCCGCAGGGGTTAAGAGATGCCAACGAAAAGGTTTTCACCTCCTGGTTTCCCCAATGCTGTCCTGAAAGCCTTTTAACACGCTCAGGAACTTTTATTTTGGATTTTTTGGAAAAACATCAAAAAATTGTAATCAAGCCAACTTGTAAAATGGGTGGTAAATCAATTTTCGTTTTGATAAAAGGCGATCCCAACGTAAATGTAATTATAGAAGAAGTAACTAAAAATGGGGAGGAATATGTTCAGGTGCAAAAATATATTTCAGAAATTTCAACAACAGGAGATAAAAGAATTATACTAATTGACGGGAAGCCTGTGGAATATGGGCTTGCACGATTTCCTTCCAAAGGTGATCACCGCGGCAACCTCGCCGCAGGAGGAAGTGGTAAGGGTTTCAAATTATCTGAAAGAGATCGTTGGATTTGTAAAGAAATAGGTCCAGGCCTTGTTAAAAAAGGGCTCCTGTTTGCGGGAATTGATGTAATAGGTGATTATTTAACTGAAATTAACGTGACCAGCCCCACCTGTATTCAGGAAATAAATAAGGAATTCAATATAAACATCGCCGGAAGGTTATTGGATTGTGTAATTAAAAAATTAAATTCATCATTATGATCTCACCTATAAGTAATAATACAAGCAAGCCTGTAGATTGGTGGTTTATATATAAACTTCCAATGGATGTTGGGCCCCGAAAAGATTCAAACGGTTTTGAATTTTTGTATTGCGATGCCGCTTCTAATAAGGGGCTTTCTTTGTCAACCCTGTCCTTAGAGCAGGAACAATCTGCATTGGCCTCTACTTTAAATCAGATTTTTGCAGGGGAACAGGATGTAGGTTATGTGTTGTGGAACGATGAAATTCCTCCCACTTCCGGTAATGTTAAGCCAAAGAACAACATTTCTAAAGGCCATAGCAAAGGGGTTTTAGCGTTTTCAAAGAAAAATAACTGCGGATTTTACCTGCTTCACTCCACACCAAGATTTCCTGCGGTAGGAATCACAGAATTACCGGAAGACGAAAAAAGATTTGGTCAAACCTATATATGTTTATCCCTTAAAGATTATTCTGAAGTTAATAAACTTGCAGAGGTATTGCTTACACAAAATGAAATTCAGGTATACGCAAGCCATCTACCGGATATAGGTGCAGAAGAAACAATTTTTAAGTTGGCGAAAAATCAAAAATATGAAATTCCAATAGCCCCTTCAGTGTTAAAATTGGAATCCCAAGAAGGTTTTCAATTCATTCATATAGCCAAAAACAAACATTGGAGCGAACCTGTAAAACCGGCTACTATCGGAAAAGATTTTTGGAAAGACCTGGTGGGGCCAAACTTAAAATGTGACCTGGATGTTGAAACCTGGAGACGCGGACTGGTATTTGGAGATATAGATCCGGATAAAAAGGAAGCCACGGAAGATGATGTGGATATAGATTTGAGTAAAATTGGATTACCGGGCTACAAATGGCCATATACAAAAGATCATGCTAAATGGGGAATATCCGTAAAAAGTGAAAAAGATCATATAATTGTTTCTGACCTGAATCGACAACTCACTCAATGTAAACGCGGTGGTGGTGCGGTTGTTTTCAATCATTCCGGCTTATGGCAATCCTTAGATGCCATCCAGATTACCGAAAAGAAACTGGAAATTGATCCACATATCGATAAATCTTAAGCGGGATTTATGAACCAAAAAACTTTAACCCACCAATGCTGCCGGGAATATTTGGAAGAAACTATTTTTGGTACCACCAGTTTCCCCAACCCTGAAGTTTGGGAAAAAGAAATTGGGCTGTTGGGTATAGAGCTCGAAATTTTTCCATTTAAGATTTCTGAAGGTTTACCTGTACCTATCCGGATTCAGGATGAAACGATAAAATTACTGGATATTTTAATAAATGCTTCAGCAACAATCGCGGGCAAAGCAATTTATGAGGAGGAAGGAAAGAATAAAAATCTTCTGAAAAAGATTGAATTTCCCAACGGTGATAATTTTCAGTTTGAACCGGGAGGCCAGATTGAGATTTGTATCAATCCCTGTAAAAACCTTAGAGAACTCGAAGGCAGAATAAAAGCCAAACAAAACCTTCTTTCAAAAATAACATCGGAATATGGGATCCATTTTGCCCAATACGGTACGAATCCCTGGTTTGGAACCGAAGATTTGGGCCTACAAATTCCAAAACAACGTTACCTGAATTTGCAGAATTATCTTGATGCCATAAGTCCGTTTGGCAGGAAAATGATGCGCTTAACAGGTTCGCTCCAGGTTAATCTGGATTTAGGAAGGGATGAGGATACACGCATAAAACGAATTGTTGCAGCAAACCTGCTAAGTCCTTTTGCTACTGCCATTTTTGCAAATTCACCTGTTGCAGCAGGAAAAATAAATGGTTTTAAATCATATCGAAGTAATATCTGGCAACAACTCGACCCTAAAAGGACCGGCCTCCTTCCGCTTGAAAAAATCATTAAATCCTGGAAAAAGGAAGATGTAGTAGGAGAATATTTAAAATTCGCTCTTAATGCGCCACTTATTTATATCGGGGAAAATCCGGAGCATATTTTAGCTTCGGAATATACTTTTGATCACTGGCTGCAACATCCAATTAATGATCATTCTCCCAAAATAACCGATTTTATTAATCATTTGTCTTTACTTTTTCCGGAAGTCCGGTTAAGGAAGTATCTGGAAATACGCTCTGTAGATGCACCCCCAAAGGAATGGCAAATGTTGCCGGTATATTTTTACACCGGACTATTGTACAGTAATCTGGTTTTGGATAAAACGCTGAAGCTGTTAATGCCAAAGCAAGAAAATATTAAACAAATGTTGACGGAATCAGTAAACGGGTTTATAAATGATGATCTATACCATCTTTCCAGGGAAGTAATGAAGCTGGCTATTGAAGGATTTTTAGGATTACCTTCAAAATTTAAAGATAAAACTCAGGTTGAATCAATGGTTTCCTTCTATGAGAAATACACCTCCAAAAGAAGATGTTTCGCAGACGATTCTATTGAATTTTTCAATAAAAATAATTATATAAAGTGTTGATTTAAAGTACTATATTGTATTTATGCTTCCTTTTTAATTTTTTAAGACTTACAATGGACCAAAATTCAATTTTACAACAAGTTTTAGATACTATAAAATCTTCCAATAAATTGCCCATAGTGGTATTTGACCTTGATGACACCTTATTTTCTACCGCGCGAAGAAATCTAATCATTATCCAAAATTTTTCCAGTGATAGTGGAGATGCCTATCCAGATTTTGTGGAGATTGCTTCCAAATTAAGCCTTTTGGATATGAACTGGAGCGTTACCGCGGCACTGGAAAAAGCCGGACTTTCTCCTGCCAGTCCATCCATAAAACCATTTGTAGAGTACTGGGGTTCCACCTTTTTCACGAACGATTATGACGCGTTGGATCTTCCCAATCCGGGAGCAGTAGATTTTGCAAAAGCCTGCCATGATGCCGGCGCGCTCCTATATTACCTCACCGGGAGGGCAATTGGAGATAGCGGTTTAAATAATGGTATGGGCCAGGGCACAGTGCTTGCATTGACCAATCGCGGATTTCCTTTTTGGCGTGGTCGCTGTGAACTACACCTTAAAATAAACGCCAAAGAGCAGGATTCAGAATATAAAGCCCGGGCTTTAACCGATATAAAATCATTGCAGGGAAAGGTAGTAGCCACTTTTGATAATGAGCCTTCAAATTCATTTATGTTCCTTAATCATTTTCCGGATGCTCTGAACGTTTGGGTTAAAACCACCTGGAACCCGCAGGACAAATCGCCCACCGATAATCTGTACACAATTTCCGATTTTTCACGAACTGCAAACCAAAAACAATAAAAATGGCTTCAATTGAATATTCTTTAGGTAGTGCTAAATATTTAGAACAATTATTCCCACCGGCAAAATATGCGAATGCAAATTTAAATTTTAAAAATTTTGAAGATGTTATTGTGCATTACACTAAAAATTCCCTGGCAGCAGATGGGATTGCTGCATCTAAAGTTGAAGTAGAACTAAAAGAAGGCATATATAAAATTAATATAGAAGGGGAAGCTGAAAATGAGGTGCTACAAAAATTTTCTGAAAGACATATTTTGGTATTTAGTGAAGGCTACGCACAAAAAGCGATTCGCGGAATGGAACTTCTAAAAGAAATGGGAGTCTGGAACCCCATGGAAGGTTACCACGTTAACCGGAATCCAGCCGATGCGGAATCTAAATGGAATTTATTCCCACCCTTAGGTTTAAACATTATTGGTCAAAAAGGGATGCTATTAATGCATTATCCGCCCTGGGCGGTTTTACAGGCTGGAACTTTTGAAAATGCCATGACCATGCAACGCTGGGGCAGGATTTTGAATCACGCCGGGGTTGAAGAAAAAGACCTTGGAAAGTATAAAACCTTTATTGATATAAATCCCATTGCCGCTCCCGGGTCGGGAGAAAGTGAATATCCTAATGATTACTTCCCCATCATGATGGCTTCGGGGTTTTTTGACGGCCCGGCAGACCGGGATTATATCCGTTCTATGCTGGAACTTTTTCTCAATCCGCCAGATTTGCCTGAAGATAGCAAATACACCTTGCCATTATTAATTTGTGGCTCCCCGCTCTATGATCCGCAGGCACCGGGATGGTTTAAGGTTGCTTATAAAGACATGCTTCCTTTAGATGAAAATGGAATTCCCCTGGTAAGTGTATTGCAAGTTGGAAAATTCAAAATTAAGCCCGACTCTAAACGGGAAACTCCTTATTTAATAGGAAACCATATGATTGCCGCCGGGGTTACGGGATTGTGCACCAACGATCCTTCACAAATTCCCGACATGAGACAGTATGAAGCCCAGGACCTGGTAGCTGCGACCTTTTTACAACTCTATGCAAATAACCCCAATTTAGATCCTTATGCTGCTAAGGAACAGGCCTGTATGCGCTGGTATGGAAACAAATACGGTGAGGGAGCACCGCAACCCCCAAATGAAAATGATGCCCAAACTATTTGTGCCCTGGCACAAATGGATCTGTTTTTTGACCCCACCCCAAGTCCACATCCTAAATATACCTTTGAGGAGGCAATAAAACGCTGTAAAGAAGCAATTCAGAAAAACAATCCATGTGCAGAGAATATCAAACCTGCAAATAGATAGGAAGTTTTAGAAATCCAGCATTGCTAATTGTAGAGTAGAACGGAATCTTTTGGCAAGTTTTACCTTCTAAGCAAATATCTGAATATGCACTAAAATTAGCCATTTAGTGGAGAAAACATCAATTTGGCAAATCTCTTTTCAATATTCTTGAACTGGTAGCGGCAACTATCACTCCCGTGCATTATGGTAAATTGTGATCTGACAAAAGTGATTATTGGTTCCTTTTTAAAGAAGCGGAATGTCTTTGAAAGTACTGATAACAATGACTAAGTCGCGTTGAAATTTGCCTTTTCTTTCCTACTCACAGATTTAGCGATCATTACCGAAACGGCGGCATCTCCTGAAACGTTGATCACCGTCCTGCACATATCGAGAGGACGGTCAACCGCAAATATTAATGCCAGACCTGCCTCGGGAATTCCGGCCTGAGCAAGCACTATAACCAACATCACCATACCGGCACCGGGAACCGCTGCAGAGCCTATAGAGGCCAGGGTTGCGGTTACAATGATCATTAATTGGGCGCCAAGACTAAGGTCAATTCCAAAGGCCTGTGCAATAAAAACTGCTGCCACTGCCTGATAAAGGCTGGTGCCATCCATATTAATGGTGGCCCCTATGGGCAGAACAAAACTAGCTACTTCTCTAGGAACTTTTAGATTGTTTTCTACACAATCCATAGTAACCGGCAGGGTTGCCGCACTGGAACTGGTAGAAAAACCCAGCAATTGGGCAGGGGCAATGGCGTTATAAAAAAACCTGGGTGTTTTACGGGCAGATATCCAAACAATGCCAGCATACAATGCAAGCATTAAAATCAATCCGGTAATAACAGTTATTGCATACAGCGCCAGAGCAGAAAAAAGATCGGCACTGGGAGATTCAACTACCAATGCTGCCAGCAGTGCAAAAACACCATAGGGTGCTGCCAGCATAATTAAATCTATCATTTTCAGGATCACATCATTGAAGCCATTGAAAAAATCCTTGACCGGTTGAGCCGCTTTTTCAGGGATTAATATGAGCCCTATTCCGAAGAAAACTGCAAAGAATATCACCTGGAGCATTTTGGTGTTGTCACTGGCTGCAAAAAATATATTGGAAGGAACAATATCCTCCATCGCCTGAAGTGGCCCGGTTTCTTTTTGATCCTGTGCAATTTCAATTCGGCCCTCAACCTCACTTGCATAACTGCTTAACAAATTAGTACGGGTATTCTGAGAAATGGCATCACCCGGTTTAATAAAATTTACAAGAACCAACCCAATGGATACGGCCATGAAGGTGGTGAGAATAAATGTAAATACCGTGCGGGTTCCCATCTGGGACAGCTTAGTAATATCTCCCAGGTCTGAAACTCCTTTTATCAATGAGGCTAAAATGAGCGGAACTGCTATGAGTTTTAGAGAATTTATAAAGATTGTCCCGAATGGTTTGACCCAATCTGTTATTAAAGCGGAACCCCATGAAAATTGTGAAAGTAAAAGGGCAAACAAGACCCCCGCGGCCATCCCTAGAAGTATTTGCCAATGCAAAGCAAGTTTTTTGTTTTTCAATCTATTGAAATTTTAAGATCATTCTGCTTTTTTTACTAACTCATTCCTTCCATAGTAAGGACTGTTATAGTCCATACAATTACGCATGACAGGTAAATTCCTATAGTGGTGGCCATAAATGCTCTTTTTTTCTCAAGACCAAACATCCACGCTGCAATAGTACCGGCATAAACTCCCGTGCCCGGGATAGGAACCATTACAAATAATAATAATCCCCAAAAACCATATTTCTGGACATTTTTGCCAGCTCCAAATTTTGCCTTTCTTGCAACAAACAAGGCAGATTTTTTATAGAACCTCCATTTAAGCAAATATTTATTGATATTATTCAAAAAGAACTGCATTACGGGAAACACCATAACATTAGCCGCAAAGCAGACGCTAAAAGCCAGATAGTAATTTACATTATTAAAGATGGCATAGGGTATTCCAACTTTTGCCTCCCCAAAGGGAGAAATACTCCACAGCATTGAGGTAAGTATATCATTGAGCATAAAAAACTTTAAGTTTCCAGGGTTATTAAATAAGTCGTATAGGCTATAAAAGCAAGCATCATAAATCCTGCTGCTAGCCTGCTAAACTTTTTCTTTCCTAAGTATAGAAATAAAAAGAGGAGCGCTGTACCTCCTAAAAACAGATATATATCCCGGTTAAAAGCAATATCGTAAACCAGTGGTCTTACAGTCGCACTAATACCCAGGATGAAAAATATATTGAAAATGTTGGAACCAATAATATTTCCAATTGCAATATCACTTTTATTTTTAATTGCTGCCATTACGCTTGTAGCCAGTTCCGGTAATGAAGTTCCTGCAGCTATAATGGTTAATCCTACAAGTTTTTCACTTATTCCCATTGTGCTAGCCATATATACAGCACTGGCCACCACCATCCTCCCGCCGATTACGAGGCCTAACAATCCTATAATTATCAAACCCCAGAGCTTCCAGGTGGGCAGGTAACTTTCTTTCACTTCGTGTACAACAGGCTCTTCCTTCAATTGGAAATAGACGTATGCAAGAAACATTAGAAAAAAGATCAAAAGTATTATTCCATCAATCCTACTAAGCAATGCTCCCTGGAAAGTAAAATTGTTTACCAGCACTAAAACTGTAATTCCCGCCACTAAGGAAACAGGAATCTCCTTAAACAGGGTGCTGGACTTTACCACCAGAGGAGAAATTAATCCAGCAATTCCTAAAATAAAAAATAAATTGAAATTATTACTACCAATAATATTTCCAAATACAATGTCCTGATGGTTATCTATAGAAGCCGCTATATTCACAACCAATTCGGGAGCTGAAGTTCCAAAAGCGACTATAGTAAGGCCAATAGCAAGATCTGATACCTGTTTTTTTCGTGCTATGCTTGAAGCTCCGTTTACCAGCCAGTCTGCTCCCTTTATCAACAGGAGCAGACCAACAACTAATAAAATAATATTGAAAAACATTAAGCAGTGCGTTTTAAAATTGGTTGGGCATTCAAATACTTTTGCAATTCTGCCACCAGTTTTTCAGCATTTTTGATTTCAAAATCTTCGGTATAGTTGAGATCGTAGTTAAATAAATTAACCGTTAATGGTCCTGGACTATTGTCTTCGTAAAATTCCATATCTACCCTGGAAAGGGTTTGAACAGGTTTGTTATGTAAACTGTATTCTGCATAATGAGATACCAATTTAACCTGACATATTTTATTTAGGTCGACGTGACGAATTACAAAATCACTATCAGGTTCCTGGACAAATAAAAATTGCTTTTTTAAAATATCTATTCCTGCAATATTGGAATTCCAGATGAGTTCAAAAGTTATATTAAAGCTTAATCTTAGTGCTTCTTCTTTAAATTTTCTTCGAAGGTTTTTTTTCTTTGTGTTGGTAAGAAATGGTAACAGGGTAAATGGTAAAAAACTAATAATCACCAAGATACCCGAAACAATGATAAAATCTATTTTCATTTTTCTGAATTTTATATATTAATCCTTTAAGTTAATAGCTCAATTATCACAGTGGAATATTAAGCTAGCCGAATGTTCACAGGTGGTATAGCCTGCCAAAGGATTTACAGAAAAGTGTGAAAGGGAAAGATAATGTCCGGCAAACTCAGTCCGGGTTTTAAAAATTGGCTGCTGAAAAAATAGGCCTTGGACTTTGATAGTAGTCTTGAATCCTCTCCTGTTAGAATAGTGCTTGATGGAAAAGATATGCGGGTATTAAAATTATCGACAGTAGTTGTACGATAGGAGGCCGATAAATCAACGAGATCTTCAGATAGCTGGGCTGTGATCTCATTATCTAAGGGTTGAGGAATTGCATTTATTGAAAAGGCATGTCCGGGACTGCTGGCTGAAAGCAACATTAAAAAAACAGCTAGCAATCTTATATTTTGCATTGTACTTTAAGTGAATTATATATCAAATGTATATATTAAATATGTTAAATTTGAAAAACATTTTCAGGTTTATTAATATTTCAATTGCACAGCTGAAACACTGCTTTCTCCTTCATATTTTTAATTTCAAATAGCTTTAATTCTCCGGGATTTACTATTGTAAAAAAAGTAGGTGTGTTAAAAATTAATATAAATTTTCTTCATCTAATAACAAGTTCCTTATCAAAAAATGAAAACATAATTACTTTTCTTTTATGCGCTTGTTACAAATACAGCGATTTGGCCAATACACTTGATCCAATGCGCTTAAAACAAATTATCATCCTTCATCTTGATGGATATAGCAAACAAGCAATTATTCTTTTATAAAATTGCTGCTCATTGATATTGCAGCCTTATCTGAATTATTTTCCTGGCACACCAACCTTTATGTCCAGCGCCAAAATGAGCTTATGTTATACTTCGAAGGGGTCGATAAAGCCCGGAATCTCCCCGGTTTATGAGAAAAACCAAGAAATATTGAACAAGATCCTGAACGCTATCACCAAAGGCAAGCCGTTGTAGCTTTGGAACTATAAAGCGCCCATGGCGTTGTGATTACATCCTTACCAAAAGGGAAAGCAAAGAGCTTCTGCCGATGCAGGCTTTATTTATATAGCCTACAATCAATATCAAAACAAATCCAACAAACGACATTATAAATCCTTGAAGACATTCAAAACGATAAAATAAACAATTATTTGTTAAAATTTGTGAATTAATTAGTATTGCCGCTTTTTTCTTTTAACAGTTAATTGCGAAAGTGGGAGGGGACTTCGTGTTAATTTTATAAAACAAAATTTAATCTCTAAAAGAGCTGATTAAAAAAGGTCGGAATAGATACTGTTTTTTGTGATTATCTCAAATCACAGTATCTGCTTCTACTTTTTTTAGCACAGTAAAAAGCCAGATTAAATCTATTTTAATTAATCAAAAATAAATTTATGTCTATTCAAACAACAAACCCTGCCACGAACAAAGTAGTAAAGTCATTCGATGAAATGACAGATGAACAAGTTGAAGCCGCAATCGAAAAGTCAAATCACTTTTTTCAAGAATGGAAGAAAACTATTTATGACGAACGGGCAAAAGTATTGCATAAAGTAGCCGAGCTGATGCGTAAAAGAAAAAGCGAGTTAGCCAAGCTAGTCACCCTGGAAATGGGGAAAATTATAGCACAAGCCGAATGGGAAGTCGACCTAAGTGCCGATATATTGGATTACTACGCCGATAATGGCGCTGCCTTTCTTGCAGATAAAAAATTAAACCCTGAATCGGGTGAAGCATTTATTCGAAATAGTCCTAAAGGTGTCCTATTTGGTGTTATGCCCTGGAACTTTCCCTTTTATCAGATAGTACGATTTGCTGCGCCAAATATAATGGCAGGAAATACCATTTTATTAAAACACGCCTCGATAGTGCCACAATGTGGTATTGCAATTGAGGAATTATTTAAAGAGGCAAAAGCTCCTGAAGGATTATACATCAATTTAATGATTTCAGGAAAGCGAAGTACAGCTTTAGTAAGTGATGAGAGAATTAAAGGAGTTTCATTAACGGGTAGCGAAGGTGCAGGTTCAAGTTTCGCCGAAGCTGCAGGTAAAAATTTAAAAAAATCAGTACTTGAATTAGGGGGTAGTGATGCCTTTATAGTATTGGAAGATGCTGATATCGATACCGCTGTTGAAATGGCTATTGAAGGAAGATTTAACAATAATGGACAGAGTTGTATAGCCTCTAAAAGGTTTATTGCAGTAGCTGGCATAGCTGATGAGTTTTTAGAAAAGTTTGCCAAAAAAATAGCCTCCCTTAAAGTAGGCGATCCAATGGATCCAGATACACAGGTTGGACCCCTTAGTAGTGAAGACGCTTTAGTCAACATATTGGACCAGGTGAACAGATTTGAAAAAGCAGGTGCCAAAATTTTAGTTGGCGGTAAAAGAGCGTTTGATACCGGTGCCTTTATGCAACCTACAATTTTAACCAATCTAAAACGTGGAGTGCCTACTTTTCAAGAAGAATTATTTGGTCCCGTAGCTTCTTTTTACAAAGTCGAAAATGAACAAGAAGCTATAGATCTGGCTAATGATTCGCCTTTTGGGTTAGGGGGATCTATCTTTACAAAGGATATAGAACGAGCCAAACGATTGGCCGATGAGATCGATAGCGGTATGATTTTTATCAATCAACCTACAGGAACTCAACCGGACTTGCCTTTTGGTGGAACAAAAAGGTCAGGTTACGGACGTGAATTATCTGAACTAGGAATTCATGAGTTTGTAAACAAAAAACTGATTAGAGTAAGCTAACTGAGTTTTCCGTTTTAAAAAGATTAAAACCGAACTAAATTAGCAAGGCTTATTAGAAACGTGAAATGAGTAGTGGTGGCTGTGTGAGCAATGTAAAAACAGGCATTGTTACAGTCACAAATAATTTCATTACTCTTAATGTGACAGCTATTTGAACGTAGTTTTCAACCAGTTTTATTCAATTCGCAAGATATCTTTGGATAGTTTTTCCGTAAATTCTCTCTATTTGAATGTATAAACTCGTGTTTCTGGGCAAAACCGAAAAAATCTGGAACAAAATCCTGTACGCTATCGCCGAAGTCAAGCCAGTGAAGCGCGTTCCTTTGGAACTATAAAGTGGCTAACTAAGCATTCGTGGGACCTGTACGTCCGGACTTCAACGCCCTGTTAACTGAACCGTTTGGTTGCTGATTTTCTATCTATGGAGATTGAAGTAATTTCGGTGTGTACTATTCAGCTCTTTTCAGATTGGTTTATTCCTTTTACTCCTCTATTTTTTTATTTCATCAGTTTTTTAATACTATATGTGTTTTTCGGAGATAAACCGTTCGGAAATTGGTTAGTTTCTGTATCTTTTGAGCGATAGATCCGCTTTAGCTTCGAGAAGTCTCACCACTTCTTGGCTACAACAATTTTTTATACCCGAACTTCAGGAAGCACAAATCCCCCGGTATCGTGTTTTATGGATAGGTCTTTAATGCCATTCACGAAATACATCTTCGTATTTCCCTTGCTCTTTACTTCTATCTCTCCGCGGTATTCACAATCAAAATTAAATTTGACCAACTGGTAGGTGTTTTCAGAAATATTGATGCGTCCGGCCTCTGAATTTGTTTCCATCCTGGATGCGATATTTACCGTGTTACCCCAAATATCATAGGCAAATTTCCTGCTGCCCACCACACCTGCAACCACAGGGCCGGTATTCACCCCAATGCGTATTTCAAAGCGTATCTCGTCTTCCTTTTGATTCTCCTTTGACTCTTTCACAAATTGTGCGATGTCCAGGGCGGCCAGCAGAATAGAGTGCGCGTGATCTTGGGACGGGAAGGGGAGGCCGCCGGCACACAAATAACAGTCGCCTACGGTTTTTATCTTTTCCAACCCGTATTTCTCCATGATCTTGTCAAATTTTGAGAAGTAAAAATCTACGCTTTCCACCAGCACCTCGGGATCCAGATATTCTGAATGGTAGGTGAAATCCTTAAAATCTGCAAACAAAACCGAGACCGATTCAAAACGCTGGGATTTTACCCTGCCAAATTCCTTTAATTCCCTGGCGGTTTGTTCGGGCAAAATGTTGAGCAGTAACCTGTCTGAGCGATCCTTCTCATTTCCCAGTATTTTTCTCATTCTATTGATGTAAAGATAACGGCGGTACAAGCCAAAGGCAAGCAGTCCAAGGAGAACAAAGGCAATCCCGGTAGAGATGACTATGATGTTCTGGTTTTTTTTTTGTTGAGCCAGGAGGTCAACTTCTATCTGCTTTTGTGAGATCTCATAATCTGTGCGCAGCTCTGCCATTTGCTGGATGGTCTGCAGGTTGGTTACACTGTCGCGGTAGACAATGTAGTTTTTATAGGATTTATGTGCCTCCTTATAATTTCCCGCCGATTCATAAAGGTTTGCCAACTGCAGGTTTGAATTCCCTATTTGATCTTTAAGTCCGTAACGGGTGGCGAGTTCATTGCTGCGTTTTGCATAGTCAAAAGCGGAGGGGATATTGTTTTGTGATGTATAAATATCAGCAATTGAACTCAGGTACACCGCGATAGGGTAGTAATGTTTTAGGTCCTCGAGCATGACAATAGCCTCATTGATATTTTTCTTCGCCAGGGCGTATTTTCCCTGGGCAGCGTACACCATGCCTACATTACCCAAATTATAGGCCCGGCCCAAAGGATAATCTATGGCTTTGAAGATTAGGCCCGATTCTGAATAGTATTCCAGGGCCTCATCGTAGTTCTGGCTATGGAAAGAATCATCTCCCGCATTAAGCAGTGCCGATCCTAATACGATGGAATCATTGGCTTCTCTTAAAATAGTGATCCCCCGGTCGTAGTACCTCTTTGAAGTGGCCGAATTGCCTATCATGGAATAGGTATCGGCAATTGAAATATGCACACCTCCAATTCCCTTTTGATTGTTTATAAGGTTGGCATAATTAAGGCTTCTAAAATAGGAATCTAGGGCGGTGGCAAAATTGCCCTTTAACTGCATGGCATTTCCCTTTTGCAAAAATCCGCTGTGAAGGAAGTCATACATTGAATCTTTTGAAGCTTTGCTGATGAGGATCTCAGCGTATTTCAGTTTTTTATCGGGATTGGTTTGGTTCCCGGCAATAGCCTTTAAAATCTCAAGTTCGTTCTCCTGGGGTACTCCGGAATTATAAAGCGCAATTAGACTGTCGGCCATTGCCGGATTCTGTGCGGCAAGGCCGGGAGCAACCACAAATAATAGGGCCGCCAAGATCCAGGCTTTCGCTTTGAACTTCATGTGTATGCTAGGTTTTCATTTGAAGTTTGGGATCATCCCAATATTCGGTTGTGTCATTGGGAATTTTAAAACCAATCATATAGTTTTCAAATTTACCGCGTCCCGGAGAGGTTGAAACAACCGTGGCTTCCCAAATTCCATTGTTGTTTTTAGGGGGAGCTGCCAGGAGATCCTGCGATCCGCGATAAGCAGGTTTGCTTGAATCGCTTGGTTTTATACCGGTGATGGCTTCCAGTCCGCTGTTGGTATCCAGCTGCCACTGCACGGCATCACTGGGTTCAACATCTGTGGAGAGCTTGTTGTTGCCGGGATTGTGACCCTGGTTATCCCTTAATTTGAGCTGGTGCGACCGCCCATTCCGGCTTACGTAAATAATTCTTTTTGCCATGATCGATGGTTTTATGGTTATTAATTTCAAATAAGCTATAGGAGCTTTAAGCAAAATAGTTATGAGGTAAAGCGGAGGGATAAATTTTTGGGGAGATTTTATAGGGAAAATCCCGTATATTGATTTGAAAAAAATGTGTCGTTAAATTAAAATATTTTTCTGAAAAAAACTAATTTTTTGAGCGCAAAAATTAATTGCCCCGCAATATCCGCAGTAGGGAAAACGGTATGAGCTTTAAAAAAAAACCTCTTATCACTTTCTCAACAGCACTAATGGAAATTATGGTAAATTGGCCTTCCAGGTAAAAATACTCCGAATAATTCTCCGAATGTTCAAACCAAAGTATAATTATATAGGAGCCGTTGTGCGTATGAAAATGGTTTTATATTTGGTGAAATATTTTCTTATTTGCTGATAATTGGTTTTATTATTGGCGAAATTTGATTAGGAAAAAATAAAAACGTTGGGTAATAACTAAGGTTTCGTGTGTTAGGTACGACCCAAAATCAATGCAGTGTTGACTAAATACACAACAAAAATAGACATCATTAAAACGGGCGTTTATTCATATTTCTTAGCTGTATTGTCAAATAACATTTTAAAACAATCAAAACAGGTAAATGAAAAAAATTCAAGTTGGTTTTTTAATGTCCTATGATTATAAATTACTAAAGAATTCTATTCCATTAGTGTACAATGAGGCCGACTCTATCATCGTTGCACTTGACGAGAACTTAAGAACATGGTCCGGAGAAAAATTTGAAGTTGACGAGAGTTTTTTTCTCTGGCTTAAATCTTTCGACACAGAAAAAAAGATTAGAATATATAGAGACGATTTTTTTGATTCCAACTTAAATGCAATGGAAAACGAGGTGAAAGAAAGAAAAATGCTCGCCTCGCAAATGGGAATTGGGAATTGGATAATTCAAATAGATAGTGATGAATATTTTGTGAACTTTAAAAAATTCACTGAAGAACTTAAGCTTAGAAATAATTATTTGAATAATCCGGAGAAAAAACAAATTCAGATCGCTGGATATTATGTAAACCTATATAAATACACAGATGATGGAATTTTATATGTATCGAAACCACGAAATCAAAAATTTGCCACTAACTATCCAGGTTATATAACTGGCAGAAACACAAAGGAACAAGTAATCTATATTCCAAATATAGTTATACATGAATGTTTATCCCGCAGTGAAGAAGAAATTCGGACTAAGTTTACTAACTGGGGACATTCACATCAAGTAAATATTGATGAGTTTTTAGATAAATGGCGAAAAATAGATCAATCAAATTATGATGAGTTTGAAAACCTTTTTTACCTCGAACCTGAAAAATGGAAAAAATTAAATTACGTAGAAGGGGGATCTATTTCTGAAATTTCTAACAATCTTAATTATCGCAAATTAATGCCATCAAAATTATATATACTGAGTAAAAATTTTGGTCAGTGGTTTAAGTTTCTATTAAAACAGAATTTAAAAACATAAGAGAACTTAGAAAACAACAGCTAATAACTAAGCGTCCGTGTGGCCGGTACAGCCCAACTTGAACGCTTAGTTGAATGAAACGGTTGATTGCCCATTGTCCATCTATGGGGATTGGTTTAATTTGGGAAGTTGCTATTCGGTAATTTGGAAGGCGATTATCTTTTCTGCTCAATACTTTCTTCCTTTTCTAGTGCTTATTATTTCATTGTTTTTTGTTCCTTAGTTAGTCCAGAAGTTGATTTTAACGTATTTCCCTGTGTTTTTTGAGCATAGAGATCTATTGCGCCCGGTGAAGGCGGTTTGCAGGGGACTCATTCTGTTTTTGTAATTTATTCTTACAGCCTGGTGGTGGTTCGCGCACACCAAAGAACCCGATAATTTCTAACTGTCCGTAATGACATATCCAATGCTACAGATGCAGCTCTAGATTTTGGCAAATTTCTCTTTTAAATTTATTTTCATAAATCACCAGTTATTTAGTTTGTTTTATAATCCAATCACCTATCGTCTCCAAAGCAGCGGGTGCAAATGTTTGTTCAAGCTGAGCATACTCAGAAGTCAGTCCTGTTTTGCTTTCCTGGAATATGTGATTAAGCCCTTCTAGTAAAACAACTTCTTGATTCTTTGATTTGCTAGCTGCCAGCGCTTCCTTAACTTGCTGTAAATGATATTTTGGTGGTACCTGGGTATCTTTGCTTCCGTAGAGGGCCAAGGCTGGTATTTTGATTTTTTTGATTTCATCTACAGGATTATAATTATAAAAATATCTAATCCAAGGGGTTGTTCTTGCAGTTACAAGGTTTTGAATAAATTCCTCCTTATTCACATCAACTGGGAGCAATGACTTTAACATTTCCGAATTTTGGTAAAATGTTGTTAAGTCTTCTTTAACGCTATCTGTTTCAATCTCGGAGGAAGCTATGTCAATGGCTTCTTTTACATAATCTTCAAATTGTTTTTGATCCGGGACTGGGAAATTCCTGCTGTCAATTGATTGTGAATATGAAACAAATTTTCCTGTGGTTCCCGTCCCTGCGAGCATTACAATAAACCCCACATCTATTGACTGGTTGGCCACCATGGGAGAAATTATGGCACCTTCACTGTGGCCAATCAATCCAATTTTACTTTTATCGATTTGAGGGTGGTTTTTCAAAAATTCAATCGCACTAAGGACATCTGTGGCAAAATCAGCAGTAGTTCCTTCAGCAAAATTACCAGTCGATTCCCCAAATCCTCTGTCATCATAGCGCAATACAGCAATTCCTCTTCTTGTTAAATAATCCGATAGTACAAAAAATGGCTTATGTGTCATAAATGATTCATCCCTATCTTGAGGTCCACTACCTGATATCAAAATGACAACAGGTGGTTTTTTTTGTGACAGTTTTGGGATTGTCAATGTTCCTGCCAGGGTAACCTTGTCCTTTTGGTTGGTGAAAGTAACTTCTTCCACGTGATAAGGATATGGTTTTATGGGTTCCTGAGGTCTGTTTGGTTTGACTTCCAATATGGCTTCTTTTGTTAGGACCAATGGCACAGTATTCACACCCTCTTGAAAAGAACCTTCTATTGTACTAGAAGTTACGTTCCATTTTCCATTGAATTTGAATCCTAAGTTGGAAGCATCAATTAACAAAACCCCATCTTCAAAACTTGTTGATTGTGATTGAAGCCCTTTTACTCCCTGGCTTGGAATTGCTATTTCGGTAGTCAGTTGGTTTTCATTTCCTGAGATTTTAAAAATGAACAATATTTTTCTCCCTGCCTGTACTTCAAGGTTGCCGTTCCACGCACCTCTAATATCCTGGGAAATACCCAAAAATGGAAGTATTAAAAAGGTTGCGATAATTAATAATTTTTTCATGATTTTGATTTTTTTTAGGGCATAGTTATCCTATTACTGATAGTTTCAGCCAATTAAAAGCTTGTAGTAAGTAGATTGAATTTTAGTTATTGATGTCTGAAAGCATTTTTTTCGTTGCGCTCAATACCTTGTTATAGGACTTTAACACCCACCAGGAGAATACCAGAAAGAATAAAACGAAGATTGGAAAAATAAGCGTCCAAAAGTTAGGTATTTGATCCAGACTTTTTCCTTGAATGGCTGCCAGTACAGGAAGGATTATCAGCATAAAAAATAACCCTAATGCGACATTTAGTTTTTGAAGTTTTTGGAACCTGATTTTTTGCCTCCCAAAAAGGTTGATAATCTCCAAATATGTATTAGATGAAATAGATATATTTTTCATGGCACGTACAGATTTAAGGGAAATAACCGGCAATATAAAAAGCAAAGCAACAGAAATCCCTGCGAAAACCTGAATGAGTACTTCATCTATTTTTGTGAAGTTCATAAGTATATATGAAGCTCCCAGATAACATATAATAGTTCCTATAAATTCTGAATAGCCAATTATATTCATTTTAGAATTATAGTTCTTCTGGGTGATTTTTTCTATGAGTTGGTTGGTACGTATTTCTTGCTTTTCTACTCTCTTACTTAGTTCGCCCCAGGTATTTTTCATTTCTTCCAGTTCCATAATTATTTTTTTTTGATGATTTGTGATTTTATTTTTTCTCTTATCCTCGAAATCTTTGTTCCCACATTGCTAATGCTTATGCCAACTATGGAAGCGATTTCCTCATGGCTTTTGCCTTCCAGATATAAAAGGATAATTCCCTTTTCCAATAGGTTTAGCATTTGGATATGTTCGTAAAGCAGGTTTATCCTCTCCTCTTCTGTCTTATCTATTTCTTCAGAAGGTTGCTCTGTCCTGAAGTCGATAGAGGTGGTTTGAATTCTTCTTTTAGTCTGCTTTAAATTAAAAATGGCTGTGTTAAGTGCAACCCGATACATCCAGGTGCTCAATTTTGCCTGCTCATTGAAAGAGTCAAACGATTTCCAAAGCTGATAGACAATTTCCTGATACAAGTCTTTCCTGTCTTGAACACTGTTGGTGTATAAAGTCGTGACTTTATAAATCAACCCTTCATTCTCCTTAATAATTTTAGTAAACCGGCTTTTTGTATCCATGGAAAATTAAACTTCATCTTATTAGTGTATGAAGTTCCAAATAAATCACAATATGGTGGGTTTTATTTTTTATGATGATGATTATTTTTGTTGCCTGTGGGTTTTACTGCAATTGCAGTCAAGGTTGCACGTATAATAATAGCGGTGGTTTGCAGGCTAATTTCCTGTCGTATACACCTTGTCAAATAAGGGGTGTATTGAAGAATAAAACTTTCCGTATTGTTCAAAAAAATTTATCTACCCGATTTCTCAGGAAAATAAAATGGAAAAATCGGGTGATAGGTTCTTCTGTTATTGGAAAAGTTCCTGGCGTTCTTTTATCAGCCTAATGAGTTCTTCAGGTTGTTCTATAGCATTTATTTCTTCTGAAGAAATAAAGACCTCAAGGCCATTCGTAGTGGCAGCAAGAACAATGGGAAAGGTGAACTTATGGCCAAATTTAGATTTGTACTGTTTTTGAAACTCATCAATATGAAGAAACATCATAGGATGCTTACCGGATTTCCTGAAGGCTTTCCAGGTTTCATTTTCCTTCAAAATACCGTGCGTAATACGGCACAAATTGCAGGTATAGGTTGAGGGACTAAATACCTTATGTAAAACATCAAGGGAGGAATTAACTTTTCCGGAACTGGCGTTGTAAATAAAAAGTAGTTTTTCCATTATAAAGCAGTTTCTTCTTTCCAGGATTTTTCCAGTACTTCCAGAAAGCTCTCCGGGGCTTGTGCTCCCGAAACAGCATATTTGTTGTTAAACACAAAGAATGGAACTCCCTGGACCCCTATGTTTCTTGCTTCCATTTCATCCTGTTTTACCTGGTAGGCAAATTTTTCTGAATCTAAAACTTCTTCTGTTTCTTTTTTATCTAAACCTATGCCGGCTGCAATTTGAATAAGGCTTTCACGGTCATCTATATTTTTACCTTCTGTAAAATGAGCTTCAAACAAAGCTTCTTTTATTTCATCTCCCAGTCCTTTTGATTTTGCAAATTGCAGCAGTTGATGGGATTTATAGGAATTGGCAACAATCAGCGAATCCATATTGAACTCCAAACCTGTTTCAGCGGCCATCTCCTTCGCCCGGCTGAACATTTGATGTGCCTGTTCCCGGGAAATTCCTTTGGCTTTAGTGAAATAATCTATAAGATCAACTTCAGGTTGCGTTTTTAAATTAGCATCCAACTGAAAGCTATGCCAGGTTACTACCACATCTTCTCTATTTTCAAACTGTTCCAGTGCCTGCTCAAATTTGCGTTTTCCAATATAACAAAAAGGGCATCTTATATCAGACCATATATCTACTTTCATATTCTTATATTTTAGGCTCGCTTAAAAGTTAATAGTATATTTTGGTTTCTCCAAAAGCTCCTGTACTAGCTTTTAATTTCGTTAGTCGCAAAAAAGTGCTAATCATTATTTTTAGCGTAAAATTTTCTTTTTTTCCGAGACTTCGGGTTTATTATATGATTATCCGTGAGGTTGTTACGGATTGAAAATCCGCGCCGAAGTAGTCCTGAGGTCGTCACGGATTAGAAATCCGCGCCGACTTCGTGTTTCTTCACGGATTGAAAATCCGTTCCGACTTATGGTAGAGCCGACTTATGGTAGAGCCGACTTAGTATAAAAGTACCAAGTTGAAGGAAAACTACTTCATTTATTATCAAACTCAATTAAGAGTTTCAATAATCAATAATTTTTTCCTTTTATTATCTTTTCATTAACAGGAGTATGAAGTTCTTTTAATTAGCTTCTTTTTCAATTATAATTATAATAATATGGGAAGGCTGGAAGGTAAAGTGGCTTTAATAACAGGATCAGACTCAGGAATAGGCCGGGCAACTGCGGTAGAATTTGCAATAGAAGGTGCTAGAGTCGTTGTTACCTATAATTCAGATGAAGAAGGGGCAAAAGAAGCTTTAAAAGAAATAGAAAGTGCAGGAAGTAGTGGGATTATTTTGCAAGTAGATGTTTCAGAAGAAAAGGAAGTTGAAAACATGTTCGATAAAGCAATAGAAGAATTTGGAACAGTAGATATCCTGTTAAATAATGCTGCGGTAAATGGAAAAGGATATAGAGTAGAGGATATGCCTACAGAAGTGTGGGACCAGGCAATAAAAGTTAATTTGTACGGGTATTTTTATTGTATTCGCCGTTTTGTGCAGATAAGGAAAAACTCAAAAGAGGTAAAGGGAAAAATTATAAATATAAGTTCTGTTCATGAAGAAATTGCCGCTCCCGGAACAGCTGAATATTGCAGTTCTAAAGGCGCTGTAAAAATGTTGATGAGAACCCTGGCATTAGAGCTGGCGGAGGATGGAATAAATGTAAACAACATAGCACCGGGAATGATTCTTACGCCGATGAACCAGGAGGCGAAAGATGATAAGGAGGAAAGACAGAAAAAAATTCAAAATATACCAATGAAACGCGCTGGAACTCCTGAAGAAGTTGGAAAACTGGCTGTTTTCTTAGCTTCTTCAGACTCAGATTATATTACGGGGTCAACATACGTTGTGGACGGAGGCCTTATGAGGCTTTTGGGGCAGGGCGCATGAAATATATCCGTGATTTGTAAAGAGAAGGTGGAGGCGCTTTAAAGAAGAGATACAAACTTTATTTTAGGACTATCTCAAAAACCATATGGACAATATTATTTCTTTCCGAACCAGGATTCCTTTGATCGCTGATAAAACTTGATATCAACCAAAAAATAATTCAGAAGAAAATATTAGAAAAATAACGGCAGCTTCTTTTGTTGGCTCATTACATAAGGTTTTTCTACTCAGTATTACAAAACCATTTCTTCATACAGCCGGTGGACTGTATTTTCGAGCCCTTTTAAAACCCCGGGATGAGGTCTGGTGCTACAGGCATTAATGGAGGTATAAAGGTCAATGGCTGGAGTAGTCGTGAGGTCGTCACGGATTAGAAATCCGCGCCGACTTCGTGATTCTCAAATAGTGCAATAGGTAGTAATGGAGGTATAAAGGTTAAGAGCTGGATTCAGGCGGGCCTTCCCGTACCGCTCGGGTGGGCTTGATCTGAGGGTCTTGATTATTGTAAGCTTTGTAGAGAAATAGGAAAGTCATTTTTTTTTGACTTTCCTATTAAATTTAAGCTTATTACTGCCCTAAAGAAAAATTAGAATTTCTGTATCCGGAACATTTCCGTCAATGGAGCAAATCGGAAAACTCTATTGTGATTTCTGCACTGTTGGTAAAGGCTGAAAGTGGTATAAATATCAGTTATAATAATTAATTACTTTTAAAGCCTGTTTACTTCAGAACATAAAAAAAACCCTTGCGATTTGCAAGGGTTTCTATTTGATCATTCTATGCTTACTTTTCTGCCACTAATTCTTTTTCTTCGAAGAAAGGATAATCTGTATAGCCTTTTTCTCCGGGAGTATAGAAAGTATCATAATCGGGTTCATTCAAGTCAAGATCATTTTCAAATCTGTAGATAAGGTCTGGATTTGCGAGAAACGATCGGCCAAATGAAACAAGATCCGTCTTATCAGCAGAGATGCTTTCTTCCGCCTCTTCCTTTGTAAATCCTCCATTCATAATAAGAGTGCCTTCATATTTTTCCCGGATATTTGCAAATATAGATTTGGAAACATCTGGAGATCCAAGGGTTGAGTTGTCCACAAGGTGCAGGTAGGCCAGTTCAAAATTGTTGAGCTTTTCCGTGAGATATAAGACCTGATCATCCAGACCATCAAAAATTTCTGTACCATTAAAAGCGCTATAAGGCGATAATCGTATACCTACTTTTTCGCTGCCTATGGCATTGGTTACTTTTTCTACCAATTCCAGGGTGAATCTGCTTCTGTTTTCTTGGTTACCCCCATATTTATCGGTTCGTTGATTGGTGGCGGTATTAAGAAACTGATCTGCCAGGTATCCATTGGCAGAATGAATCTCGACTCCGTCAAATCCTGCTTCCATAGCATCCAAAGCGGCCTTAACGAATTCGTCCTGAGCCTGATTGATCTCCTCCCTGGTCATTTCCCTGGGGACCGGATAAGGCTGAGGTCCGTTCTGGTCTGTATACATCTCTCCTTTAAGGGCTATGGCCGAAGGTGCAAGAATCTCTGCCTTCTCTTCCATATTGTCTTTATGGGAAACTCTTCCTGTATGCATTATCTGAAGAAAGATCTTACCGCCTTCTTTGTGTACTGCGGCAGTGATCTTTTTCCAGCCTCCAATTTGTTGCGCTGTATAAATTCCCGGGATGCGGGCATAACCAAGTCCATTAGGTGAAGGTGCTGTTCCTTCTGAAATAATAAGTCCGGCTTGTGCTCTCTGGCTGTAATATTTTACCATAAGGTCATTAGGAACATTATCTGTTGCCCTGGCCCGGGTTAAAGGAGCCATTATAACTCTGTTGTTTAATTTTAAGCCTTTGAGGTTATATGAATTCAATAATTTCATAGAATTGTTTTACGATATTAATTTCTTTTCCTTTAGTTCTTTGCTGATTGAATTTGCGAACTGATTTTTACTGGGAATTATGACTTGTGAAGTACGTTGTTGCTAAAGGCCTCGTCAACTTCGGTGTGGAAAATATGATTGGAATAATTGCTTATGGTTTTTACTGCCTGCGCCAGGATAATGGCAAGGATCTGCTTTTCAGAATATCCGGCATTCAGGAATTTTTTGGCCTGGTCTGGAGTTGGGTTCCCTCTACTTTCATTCATTACTTTAGTGAACTCGTGCAAAGCGCTCAATTTATCGTCTTCTATTTCTTTTCCCTGTCTAATGGCTTCAATAACATCTTTTGGAGTTTTTGAAACATTTTCAGCTAAATAGCTATGGGCAGCGGTGCAATACCCGCAGGAATTTTCGATACTAATAGTTAGCAAAACCACTTCTTGCTCTGCAGGTGTAAATCCGCTGTCTTTTCTAAATTGATGATAGCCGGTATCATACGTATTTTGCAATGCCGGTAAATTTACCATTTTCTTATACATGTTAGGGATCATCCCGTTGGCCTTTTTAGCATTTTCAAGGATCTCTTTTTGTTGCTCATTGGCATCTTCTAATTCCACCGAATTTAAACCGATTTTGTACGTTTGGTTTGACATAATTTTTATTTTAATAGAATTAATATAGAGAATCTATTTCTCTAGTGCGATTAGTTTTTCTGAAATTATTTTTAAGTCGGGAGCTGCAATTTCCGGCTCAGGTGCAAGCGGATACTGTTGTTGCCCTGGCCTGCTAACAAAAGCGGCTCGCCAACCTGCCCATAACGCGCCGGCTACATCCCAACCGTGGGCGGCAATAAGCATAGCTTCTTCCGGTTTTACACCCATTTTCCTGGATGCCCAGTTATAGGTATCGACATGGGGTTTGTATTTACCTACATCTTCAATACTTAAACGTTCTTCAAAGAAATCCAGAAGTCCGGCATTGGTAAATTGTTTTTCAACAGCTGCGTTAGAAGAATTTGTAAGAGAAATCAGCCTGTAACCATCTTCTTTTAATTTGCCTAAAGCTTCTTTAACCTCAGGGTGGGGTGGAAGGGACTTGATTGGTGAAATGGCCTCTTTCGCTTCTTCCAGACTCATCTGAATATCATTATTCGCAGCTACCATCACTAAGCTTGCTGCGCCAATTTCCCCGAAATCTTCATAATGGTTTCCAACAGTTTCTACCAAAGAATTCTGGAGCATTGTGGTAAACCATAAAGGAAGCAGTTCCTCCTTTCCATTCAAGGCTTTTCCAACACTTTCCTTCATTATTGTGAGATCCAAAAGCGTCTCGTTTACATCGAAGAATAAGATTTTTGGTCGTTTGTTTTTAAAGTTTTTCATAGGATTTATTTTTGAGTTTGCCATTCCGGCTACCGGAAAGGACAGTCCTGCCATTCCAGCCAGGCCGGATTTTTTTATAAAATTTCTTCTTGAATTTGCCATATTGCAGGTTAAAGCTGATCAATATAATTTTCGAGAGCTCCCCTATAAGCATTCCAATTGGCATCATCGTTATAGAGTTTGCGGATTCCACGCATCCCTTCAAAAGAACTCACAAGGTAAATGGCAGCCTGTTGGGCATTGGTTTCCGGTTTTATGGAACCGTCGTTATGTCCTCTTTCAATGGTCTCAACCACTGCATTTAACCAGGTATTAATAAGATCTTTTAAAGCTTCGTTTAACAAATTGGGCGAACCACCAATTTCATTGATTAAATTATTTAGCGGACAACCCATTAGTTTTTCATCGCTCGTGAAGGCCAGAAACTTGTCCAGAAAAGTGTTTTTTAGAATCGTTTTAGCTTCGCCTTCTGTGTATAAAGGCGAAATCATCGCTTTGTAAATCCTGTCATGTAATTCTGCCTTTACCACCTGGACGCCTAATTCTTCCTTGTTTTTGAAATTGTGGTAAAAAGCACCTTTGGAAAGGCCGGTAGTCTTCATAATTTCATTAACGCTGGTAGGTTTAAATCCCTTTGTATAAAACTGCTGAAAAGACTTTTCCAGAATTAATTTCCGGGTGGCTTCTGTTTTTAATTCTTGTTCCATACTGCAAAGCTATATAAAAACATTCTATACTGAATGTTTTTGGCTCATGTTTAACACTAAAGAGACGCAAAACCTCTTGCTGCACTTTATCTAACGAAGGAGTAGCAAAGTTTGGAGGAAATTATTGTTTTCGGTTTAGCTCCATACTAATGGTCACATCGGCAGTATGTCCAACTACCATATCTGAAGCCCACTCGCCCACCCCTACTTTAAAATCGGTTCGGTTTATTTCGGTATTGAATTGCAGCCCCCAGAATTTTTGTTCCTTCCATCATTGGGTGGTTCATTTCTCCTTTATATTCAAAGGGAACGCTTACTATTTTTGCGATATCCTTTATGGTAAGGTTTCCATTTACCACATAATTTTTCCCTGATTTCTGTTCAAAACCAGTAGATTCAAAATTGATTTTAGGATATTTTGAGGCGTTAAAAAAAATCATCTGACTTTAAGTGATTATCCCTTTTCTGATTGTTGGTGTAAGCAATGCTAACCGGAATGCTAAAAGTGATTTTACTTCCATCCAGGTTGTTCGGAGAAAAATAAAAAGTACCATCAAATTACTCAAACTTCCATTACGGCAGAGAAGAAGTGCGAAATGTCAAAATTAACCGAAGTATGATCTTTAGCTAAAATAAACTTATCGGCATTTTCAGCTTTTGCCAGGTTGGCCAATCCAAATGGGAAGCCTAAAATAATAGCTAAGGTTGTGATTTTTGGTTTCATAAGTTTAAAGTATTTATCTATTCATACCCTAAAGCCAAAAAAATCACCCGTAAACTTTTATTTTTTATCTGTTTTATGCATATGTGTTTTTGGTTTTGCACATTGTGTTTACTGGTTGAAAATCTGCACCGACATAGAACTTCTAAAATAAATTTTTTACCTGGTGATTCAATGCCTTCCCTGGTAGGGACGGTTAGCTGCTCCCCGGGAATTGCAGCAGGAGCAAAACTTAGTTTATTCTTTCATGGGCTGTCCCTTACTTTCTAAGGATTTCCATATCTCCTGAAGTTAAATGCTGGAATTAGGTTACCGATTCCGATTGATGAGGTGTAAATTATTTTGCCGGGGTTCTGTAATTCGGCGCTATCATTTTTTAAAGAAGCTTTAAAATTTTATTAAACTGGTTACAATTTTGAACTATATAAATACAGGAGTGATTTATAATTGGTAATTTAATCCATTATTGAGAGTTTAACCCGCCTGACCGTTGGGTAGGTTCACCGTCCCGATAGAATACCAGGATGCCTCATAATGAATTTCATTCAGGCTGGCTTGCCCGTAACGTTCGGGCGGGCTTGCCCCGAGGTTCTTGATCAGAAAAATTTACTTAGTTTCAAGGGTAATAAACACTAAACCATAAATAAAACTTTAAAACCATACTATCATGCCACAGGGAAAAACATCCGGGATTAAGAACGAAAAGCAATATGAAGCTCTTGTAGATAAAGGGATGAGTAAAACCAAAGCAGCCCGTATTGCCAATACCCCCGATGCGGGGAAAAAAGGAGGCAAGGCAGAAAAATATGAGGAAAGAACCAAAAAAGATCTTTATAATAAAGCCAAAGAAGTGGGTATAGAAGGAAGAAGCAACATGAGAAAGGAGGAGCTTATCAAGGCTCTCCGCAACTCCTAAAAGCTATAGTCTTAATGCCTTATTGAGGGCTTAATTCCCAGTCCCCGAAATGAATTTCATTTAGGCGGGACCCTTACCGTTCGGGTGGGACTTGCCCCGAGGTTCTTGATTTACAAAACTCCTTACCGCGGTGAGCCATCTGAATCTTGAGACGGTATCAAGTTGAGCAATGAGACCACCATCTTTTGGTGCCAATACATATTTTCTCAAATGATTCTAGGTTTTTCTTTATCTGCTCCAGATCAAATTCTCCAAGGCATTTCAGCCTTATATATCAAGTCTGAATAAAACGTTTAGAAACCTGTCTTTTTTGCAGAACAATACGGTTCCTACATTCAGGAATTCTTTACGTTCCACCCTTGGCAGGACCCTAATAAACCCAAATTGATTTACCCGTGCAAGTAAAACATACCTATGATGAGAGCCGATAGTCTATAAAAAGGCCAGACGATCCACTCACAAAAAAACTTTCATTTTTAGAGGAGTATTTTTTTGTACTTGTTATCTTTAACCTCATTTACTTTTTACTATATTTTTTATGAGATTTCTACAAGTATTCGTTATGCTCTTTCTGCCTTTTTTGACAATGCCGCTTTTAGCGCAGCAGGATTATTTTTTTCCCGAAAAAACATTCTTTAAAGAAGGGGTTCCCACCCCGGGCGAATTTCTGGGTTATGAAATAGGTGATTTTCATACCCGTCATGACAGGCTGGTAGCTTATTTTTATGAATTAGCACGTATTTCAGACAGGATCCATATTCAGGAAATTGGCATGACCTATGAGCAAAGGCCAATGATAATTGCCACTATTACGAGTCCGCAAAATTATAACAATCTCGAAAATATTAGGCAGGAGCATTTGCAGCTTATAGACCCGCAGGTATCCCTGCCGGCAATGGGCCAAATGCCGGTGATTATTCAGTTGGGGTACAATGTTCATGGCAACGAGCCGTCCAGCAGTGAAGCCGCTATGTTAACCGCTTATTATCTTACAGCTTCAGAAGACCCGGAGGTGCTGCGATACCTTGAAGATGCAGTGATTTTTGTAGAACCTGTTCTTAATCCAGACGGGCGGGACCGCCATACCAATTGGGCCAATATGCACAGAGGTTTTCCACCGGTGGCAGATGCCAATGATCGCGAGCATAACGAGGTTTGGCCCAGCGGAAGGGTAAACCACTATTGGTTTGACCTGAACAGAGATTGGTTACCCCTTGTACATGTGGAAAGTCAGGCAAGACTGAAATTTTACCATACCTGGTATCCCAATGTGGTTACCGATTTTCACGAGATGGGTACCAACAGTACCTATTTCTTTGAGCCTACAAAACCTTTTGGATCTGAAAACCCTATAATTCCCCGGAGTAATTACGATGATCTCAACAATTTACTCGCCCCGTATTTTGCAAATGCGATGGACGACATAGGTTCTCTTTATTTCACAAAGGAAGTTTTTGATAATTCCTATCCCGGTTATGGCTCTACGTATCCCGATATTCAGGGAGGGCTGGGGCTTGTTTTTGAACAGGCGAGTTCGCGGGGTCATTTACAGGAAAGTATTCACGGCGAAGTATCTTTTGCCTTTACCATTAGAAATCATTTGGTAAACAGTTTGGCTACGATAAAAGGCACGGTGGAGAACAAGGAAATATTTCTGCGTCACCAAAGGGAGTTCTTTGGAGGGGCGGTAAAGCAGGCAGATGGCCATTACGCCAGTGGGTATGTTTTTGGAGATGCCGGGGACCGCAACAGGACAAAAGCCTTTATGGATCTATTGCTTCAGCATAAGATAAAAGTATATGAAACAGGTCGCGATATAGAGTCTAATAACAAAACTTTTGGTGCAGGCACTTCATATATCGTACCCGGGAATCAGCCGCAATTCAGGATGGTTGCAACTATGTTTGATACAGTGACCACATTCCATGACAGTCTGTTTTACGATACTTCGGCCTGGTCCATGGTACATGCATATGGTCTTCCTTCATCGGCAATTAACAAACGAGCATGGAGAAATGTTTCTTTAGGGCAACAGATTGATTCAACCTTTCTTAACTCTCAAAGCTTTCCCGTATTAAGGAGTGATTATGCTTACCTCTTCAGCTGGCAGGATTATAATGCGCCCGGGGTTTTACACGAATTACAAAAAAAAGGCATTATTGCCAAGACAGCGTTTAAGCCTTTCAGCATAGAAACCCTCGAAGGGATAAAGGAATTTAGCAATGGAAGTATCCTGGTACCCGTGGAGATACAGAAGATGCCGGCAGAAGAACTTCACAGTCTTATGAGCGACCTGGCTAAGACACACAAAATATCTATTGAGGCGGTAAAGGGAGGCTTTAGCACCACAGGTATTGACCTGGGAAGTAGTTCCTTTGAAAACCTGGAAGTTCCTAAACCTCTTATGTTAATTGGGGAAGGTATTTCTCAATACGAAGCAGGAGAGATCTGGTATTTGATGGACAGCAAACTTGGGATGCCTTTAACAAAAGTGGATATTCTTGATTTTAATAGGGTGAAACTGGAAAATTATAATGAATTGATTTTGGTGAACGGAAACTATGGGTTGCTAAGAGAAAAAGATGTGCAAAAGATAAAGAATTGGGTGGAACAGGGGAATACGCTTATTCTTCAGAAATCGGCAGTAACCTGGGGGATCACTAACAAATTAATTGCGGAAGAACTAAAAGTTAAAAAGGATACAGTAACTGAAGATGCCCCAAGCCTGCGTTTGGATTATGGAAGCGCTGAAGCTATAGAAGGGGCAAAAGTAATAGGCGGCTCTATGTACAGGGTAGACCTCGATATCACTCATCCTCTTGGTTTTGGTTATACAAACCGGGATCTGGTGGTTTACAGGAACAGTAATATTTTGTTGAATCCCGTTAAAAATCCCTATAGCACCGTTGCTGTTTATAAAAACGATCCCCTGGTAAGCGGTTATATTTCATCAGATAATTTACAGAAACTACCGGGTACCGCCTCTGTGCTTGTAAGCAAGCTCGGTTCCGGCAGGGTGATTTCTTTTGTGGACAACCCAAACTTCAGGGGAACCTGGTATGGCACAAATAAATTGTTTTTTAATGCGTTGTTCTTTGGCCCAATAATCGAAGTTCCAGAGGTGAGGGAGTAGTTTGGTGCGGTAGGAGCTATGAATATTAAGAAAAAACATTTAATCCTATTCAGGACGCTACTTATTTTCATCCGACCACTGAAAAGTTTCCCGCAGATCCCGCAGATTTTCTAGCGGATCAAAAGGAGTGGTGAGTATTGAGTATTGAGTATTGAGAATAAACTTTAAACCACAAAAAGGGTTCTTTTTTACGGTTTCCACTCTAAAGGATTGTGGAAAAAAAACTAAGCTGTAAACTACCAGCCTGCCTGCCGGTAGGAAGGTTTCATACAACTAATGACAATCAACGACCGCTTAATCCTTCCCCGCCTGTTCTATTTCCGCCAGTCTTTTATCAAGCGCTTCCCGGTTGTAGTATTTGCCTTTAACTATCACGGCCTGTATCTTATGTGTATTGCTAATATCCTCGAGCGGATTGGCGTTCAGCAGGATGAGATCGGCGCGTTTGCCGGGTTCTATGGTGCCAAATTCTTCGGGAGTCTCAAAATAAAGGGAGGGATTTCTGGTGCCTGTTACCAATACTTCGTAAGGGGTGAGTCCGGCGTTCACCATCATTTCCATTTCACGGTGAAGGGAGAATCCGGGAACGTTAAAAAATTGCGGCGCATCACTTCCCAATACAATCTTTGCTCCGCTATCATGAAGTTCTTTGGTGAGTTCCCGCCGCAGCTCCACCAGGGCTTTGGTGGCTTCGGGTTGAAAATCTTGTCTTTTGCTGTAAGTATTCTTGAATTTTAACCAGCCATCCAGTACATCTTCAGGCATATATTTCATCTCCGTCCTATTTATCATTTTCTCTGCTGCTATAGGGGAGGCAAGGTGTTCTATCAGGCTCAGGGTAGGGACGTTCCAGGTGCCGGCTTCCACTGTTCTTTTTACTGCCTCCGGAATCCTGCTGCGGTCGATGAGTTGTATGAGTCCGCTGCCGAAAAATCCGGCGCTAACGCCTTCGGTAGTAGCATCATCCGGAACCAGGAATTCCACATAGCGGTCGTAGTGATCAATAGATCTTTGTCCTGCATCCAACGCCCCAATAAGACCCACTTCCTCAGGGATGTGTCCGCCAAAGGGAATACTCACTTCATTTGCGGTCATGGCCATACGCTCGTAGGTTTCTTTGTCGATGCTTCCCATTTTCAGCAGGTCATATCCCGCTTCTTTTTGCAAGCGCACCTCCCGGTCGGCAGCTTCGGGGGTGGGGGCCAGTTTTTTGTTGAAGAAAGGTCCGGCAGCGAAAATTTTAGGCCCCGGAAGCTCATCGCGCTCCACCTTTTTCTTTACTTTTAAGTGATAGGCGTTCCCCAGCATATTGCGCACCGTGGTCACACCATTGGCGATATATAGGAACAGCACATCTTCCACATACTGAGGCCTGTCTTCTCCGGGAATATGACCGTGCATTTCTGTAAGTCCGGGGATCAGGTAACGTCCCCGCCCGTCAATTTCTTCAGCAGCTTGCGGTAATTTTACCTCTGCGGAAGGGGCTACGCGGGTGATCCTGCCATTCTCCACGATCACTGTATGGTTTTCGAGGATCTGCTCCGTGTCCATAGGTATCACATTTACATGGGTGATAGCATAAATTTTGGAAGCAGCCTTTTCCTGTGCGACTAGCGGATAACTGATGAAAAAAGCCGAAAATAAAAAGAGGAATTTTTTAAAGTATTGCATAGTAAGGCAGATTTTAAATTGATAACTGACTTACTAAAATACTGATTTTTAAGGAATTCTCTATACTCTTTAGCCTTTGGTCATTAGTTACTGCGATGCCAAGCCGAAAAACCCATATCAAAACCTGTGTTATACCGATTCATCCTCCACTATTTTCTATTCACTGAACCAGTGTATTGGGAATTGGGTATTGAGAACGAACTTCGAAACCACGATTTCCCAACTGAAAATCGGGAACTTCACAATTTACAACCGAACATTGAACTCTGAACTAAACAAAAACCTATTCTTAATCCCTCCCGGCTAATACAAACAGAAAAAGTTACCAAATTGCTTTAGTAACTTTTTCTACATCCGGAAGAATATCCGGAGTGGGGGTGATATATCCTAGTTTATTTTTTCTCCGGTAAACCACGCGTTAACCAACCTCTTCTATTTGCGGTAGCCATAGCATAAGGAGTGATCCAAAACAAGCCAAAGGTGTAAAAAATACTGTAGGTGTAAGCCCAGAAAGCTTCAGATATGTTGTATTTTTTTGCATAAAAAAATACCGGAAGACTCGAGAATATGAGAATACTTAAAAGTGTGGAACTAATAAACATTATAGGGTGTGAGATCAATAAAACCAGCATAATAAGGATCAGCGGATACGCTGTTACCATCCCCATCCATTGATTAAGCAATAGAAGGCGGGTTCCGGACTTCGGTCCATTTCTAAAGGGTTTAAAAGCAAACTTAGACATCATAAGGTTTTCACGAACGTTACTTCTTTCCCACCGCGTAAACATTTTGTGCAAACTGCTAAATTTTTCAGGAATATTGGTAAGCACATAAGCATTGCGTTGGAATAAAACATGAAAGCCCTGTTTCAGGATCATATTGGTCATTGCCCGGTCTTCCCCAATATCTGTAGGTTGTCCCATAAAAGTCTGATTTATCCACTCCGGTAGGCAATTCATCACAGCCTTACTGCGATAGGCGGCCAACGCCCCGGGGGTACATAATACTGAACCCAATACACTTTGTGCAGATCTTATAAACTCAAAACTAAATACGAAGCTCACATTTAGCATTCGGGGAATGATGGCTTTTTCGTTATTTAAAACCCGAACATTTCCGGCCACAGCTCCACAATTCTCATTGGTTACAAACGGGGAAACCAGGTTGCGTAGAGTGTCTTTCTCTACGATAGAATCACTATCTACTGTGACAAAGACCTCACCGGTTGCAAGGTTGAATCCGCGGTAAAGCGCGTGTCTTTTTCCCTGGTTTTCAGGTTGCTGATATATTGAAACACGATCTCCCAATTGTTCTTTGGCTTTTTTCATCCACTCCCAGGTGTCATCTTTACTACCATCATCAATAGCAAGTAACTGTAGTTTTTCTGCTGGATAGTCACTATTCACTAAACTCAGCAAAGTGGAATAAACCAGTTGGCCTTCGTTATACGCAGGTACAATAACCGTACTGGTAGGCAATTCCTCATCTTTAACTGAAGTTACAGGCTTGTAGCGAAAAAATAATCGGGCAATATATGCCAGAAAGCTCAATCTGAAAAGCAACAGAAAGACTCCCAAAAATAAAAGGATCATTCCCCCCAGGGTATCCATTCTGCTAAGGTTCATTTCCTCGAACTGTGGCTGCAATAAGTAAACGGAAAATGCTCCGCCTAAAAGAAGTAAGAAAGTCATCGCTAATGTGAAATGATGTCTTTTTGTAAAGATTGCTTTACGATAATTATCTGAAACCTTTTCTTTTTCGGTTTCACGTGATGCATTGCCTTTTTGTTGTGCTGTATCATTTAAACTAATTTTTTTAGCCGTAGCCGGAGAGGCTAATGTGAGTTCTTCTGTTATCATCTTATAAATTATTCTTTTATTCCTATTTCACTTCGATCTATGCCTTTCCTTTTTACCTGAAATACTATAAATAGTGAAATCGAATTCCGGGTGGGAAAACCAATAATTGTACCGCATACTTATCTCATTGAAATTCAGGCGTGGTTGTAGGCTTTATGGGGAATTACACCGGGTTAGAAGAAAAAAATTGGGGTAAAAATCCACAACTTTTACACCCTCAAATTTCCGGGAAGAATCATGTGACTTTCTGTCTGTAAATGTGTGTGATTAGAAAGGTCTCCAAAAGGGTTCATGAAAAACCGGAAAAATGGAGATTAGAATTTAAAATTGAGTTTATTTCTGAAAGTAAACCAGGTATGAAAAACACAAATTAGCGTTATAGCAATCGTAAAAGATTCCTGCAGATCACGCAGATTTGAAATGGAGTATAGAGGGTTGAGAATTGAGTTATGATTGAATATTGTATAATGTATGTTGGATTACTGAAAACGGTCGATTATAATTAGGACTCAAATAAGAAAAATCCCAAAACCCAAACAACTTTTGACTATTGACCACCGAATAACCACTCACAATCAATAATGCGTGCAGAGGTTTTTGATTTCCTTTCTGCGGAAAATTTTCTTTCGTTTACATTTCTTCTGAAGTTTATTCTCTTATAATCACTTGCAAGTTGACCGAAGCTTAGAAAGTGTCCTACTTTACGAACTGCAGGAAAGCATAGAGCAGCCGGGTTTTTGAGTAGCCCAGTCCGGCCTTTTTTTGAGCAAATCCTCATCATCTTCGGTATAAGGTTGCTTCAGCGCAGCACGCAGTTTATCAAAAAGGCTTCTTTCACCCATTTCCAGTTCTTCAATGGCCTGGTGCAGCAGGTAATTCCGAAGTATAAATCGCGGATTGGTTTTCTTCATTATTTCGGCGGAAGCTTCGGTAGAAATGCTATTCTTTTTCCGTCTTTCAGCATAGCTTATTATAAGCTTCAGAAATTCAACTTTTAATTCTCCCGAAGGTTCTGTATAAAAAGCCGGTTTGAGATATATAAAGAGCATATCACCTTCCGCAGAAATTGATGGAAGATCAATAAGCAGCCGATAAAGGATAGTCATATCGGGTTTTACCTTAGCAAGCAACTCTTCCAGTTGGGAGATCATTTTTTTATCTTCCGCAGTGATCTTATCCAGTCCCAGTTTGTTTCCCATCATTTCATAATACCTGTTCCAGAAATTATCTTCATAGGAGTTTAGGGCCTCTTCCAGCAATTCGGTATCCTTAAAAAGCGGGGTAAGAGCGGTTGCGAGTCGGCTAAGGTTCCATAGCGCAATGGAAGGCTGATTCCCAAAGGCATACCGCCGCCCGGGCAGGTCGGTGGTATTGGGTGTAAACGATGGGTCATAATCATCGAGAAAAGAAAACGGGCCGTAATCAATGGTCTGGCCCAGGATAGACATATTATCTGTGTTCATAACCCCATGCACAAATCCTACGCGGTGCCATTCCACCATTAAGGCGGCAGTTTTGTCTATAACCTCCCTGAACCAGTTGATGATCCTGTTCTCTCCTTTATGATGCGGAAAATGTTTTTCAATGGTCCAGTCGACAAGATGTTGCAGATTTTCTTTTTCTTTCCTGGCGGCAAGGATTTCAAAATTCCCGAAGCGCAGAAAACTTTCAGAAACCCGCATCACAATTGCGCCGGGTTCATAGGCCGCGTTGCCGTTATAGAACATATCCCGTAAGATCTTATCTCCGGTGGTTACCAGGCTAAGTGCACGGGTAGTGGGAACTCCCAGGTGAAACATTGCCTCGCTCATAAGATATTCCCGAACCGAGGATCTTAATACCGCCCGGCCATCGGCCATTCTGGAATAGGCAGTAGGCCCGGCTCCTTTGAGTTGCATTTCCCAGCTACCACCGTTATGTTCCCATTCTCCCAGAGTGATGGCCCGGCCATCTCCCAGCTGCCCCGCCCAATTCCCGAACTGGTGGCCGGCGTAACAAGCGGCATAAGGCTGCATAGTCTCGGTAACTTTATTTCCTGCAAGTATCTTTAAATCTTCCGCGCCTGGAGAGTCCATACCCATTTCGGCCGCGAGCTCCTCTGTAAAAGCGAGAAGTTTAGGATCGCTCACTTTGGTGGGAATTGCTTTACTGTAAAGAACCCCGGGAGTTTGTCGCGGGGAAAGGTCTCCGCTGTTATCTCCCGGGAATGCTGAGGTGAATAGATTGGTGAATTTTTTATCGGTAATGTGCATAAAGCTGAAAATGTTTAAAAAGAATTGAAATACCCTGGTATAAAGATATTACCGGAAAGATCCAATTTGGCTTGTTCTGCGAGGTTTTTAATTTTTTTAACAAAGGTTTATAGTTGGTCGGGATCGCAACAAGCCTTTAAAAACATCCAAAACAATAAAAATCAAACCTTCTTACAAGTTAAGATTACAGTTTATTTACTGGTTTTGAGAGGGGTAAGTCGTTGGTCGGTAAATGCATGCATTATATCGAAAAAGAATTTTTTTTATTTAAACCAATTGAAAAATGATGTTAATTAGCTCGTGTAAACTTATAAGGTACTGTTAAATAGCCCCAATCTAAAAAAGCTTTTCCCCATTGCTCCTTTAGATATTTTCAGTTTCAAAAAGTTTATTCCCCACTCATATTCATCTGAATTTTCTTGAACGCAAATATAATTTTAACCTTTTAATTATGTTCTTATGGCTACACTTTTACATTTAACAAAGGGGAGATTCCTGAATTTTGCCCTAACACTTATGGCCTCCTTTTTCCTCGTCACGACGGGATGGGGGCAGACAGTTACGACGGATAAGTTGGATTATGCTCCGGGCGAAACGGCCATCATCACAGGTGAAGGTTGGACGGGGGACCAATTTGTTGATCTTCACTTTGCGGAAGATCCATTTGTCGATCACATTCATGACTATCATGATATCGCGGTCAATGCAGATGGTACTTTTAGGGTTGAGTTCCCTATTTTTGATAGGCACCTTGGGGTCACTTTTACATTGACGGCGGAAGGAAAGCAGACTGGAATAACTGCAACTCGAATTTTTACTGATGGTGCATTTTTGTTTGCTGCTGAGGGTTTACCTTCTAATACGTCTGTAATTGTAACTTACACTATTTCAGGAAATGGAGGGGGAAATGGAACATTTCCAACTCCAAGTTTCATTCCCCCTTCTACTGCAGGCTCTTCGATCAACAATAAAACAATTACTCTAAATAGTTATACAACTACGTTTAACCCAAATCCTCCAGCTAATGGAGTTAATTACGTAATACTAAATTATGGTCTAAGGATCGGTAGCAGTGGCCAACCCACAAACCCACAAACTAGTAATTCTTTCGATGTTGGAGGTGGTGGTGGTGGTAATGCTGCGCTATTTACAGCAAACTACGGTGCACTTGTCTCCTCGCCAGTTACAGCAACCTACGGGAGTACTTCTGCAACCTTGACATCAAGACTCTATTCAAATTACCAAACTTCCACAGGTATTTCCGGACAGACAATTATTTTCTATATAAATGATGTAAATGTTGGTTCAGGGACAACCAATGCTAGTGGTGTAGCTACAAGAACAGTTGATTTAACCAACCTACCAACTTTAGGTACTATAAATGCGGGGAATTACACAATTTCAAGTTCTTTTGCCGGAGTTACAAATACCTATTTATCTATTAGTGAAGCTAATAGTACAACTAGCACATTGACGGTGAATAAGGCCTCGACTACAACTGTTGTAACGATCAACGGCGGACCATTCACTTATACAGGTTCTGCACAAACACCGGCCACGGTAAGTGTAATAGGAGCAGGCGGCTTGGATTTAACTCCAGATGCTACTTATGCAGACAACACCAATGCAGGAACAGCGAATGCAAGTTATTCTTATGCTGAAAGCGCAAACCACTTGGCTTCTTCAGACAGCGAAGACTTTACAATCGGCAAAGCAGCATCAGTTACCACAGTAACAATCACAGGTGATCCGTTCACTTATACAGGCTCAGCGATTATTCCGGCTACAGTTACCGTAACAGGAGCAGGCGGATTGGATTTGACTCCAGCTCCGGTTTATGCAAACAATACCAATGCAGGAACAGCGAATGCAAGTTATTCTTATGCTGAAAGCGCAAACCACTTGGCTTCTTCAGACAGCGAAGACTTTACAATCGGCAAAGCAGCATCAGTTACCACAGTAACAATCACAGGTGATCCGTTCACTTATACAGGCTCAGCGATCACTCCGGCTACAGTTTCTGTAACAGGAGCAGGCGGCTTGGATTTAACTCCAGATGCTACTTATGCAGACAACACCAATGCAGGAACAGCGAATGCCAGTTACTCTTATGCTGAAAGTGCCAACCACTTGGCTTCATCAGACAGCCAGGACTTTGGAATTGGCAAGGCAGCTTCAACAACTGTTGTAACGATCAACGGCGGACCATTCACTTATACAGGTTCGGCACAGACGCCAGCCACGGTAAGTGTAACAGGTGCAGGCGGATTGGATCTGACTCCAGATGCTACTTATGCAAACAACACCAATGCAGGAACAGCCAATGCCAGTTACTCTTATGCTGAGAGTGCAAA
>NZ_JH594606.1:305475-479665 GCF_000243235.1 Gillisia limnaea DSM 15749 | reverse complement strand
CGGTAAGTGTAACAGGCGCAGGTGGATTGGATTTGACTCCAGCTCCGGTTTATGCAAACAATACCAATGCAGGAACAGCCAATGCAAGTTATTCTTATGCTGAAAGTGCAAACCATTTGGCTTCATCAGACAGCGAAGACTTTACAATAGGCAAAGCAGCTTCAACAACTGTTGTAACTATCAACGGCGGACCATTCACTTATACAGGTTCGGCACAGACGCCAGCCACGGTAAGTGTAACAGGTGCAGGCGGATTGGATCTGACTCCAGATGCTACTTATGCAAACAACATTAATGCAGGTACAGCGAATGCAAGTTACTCTTATGCTGAAAGTGCCAACCACTTGGCTTCATCAGGCAGCGAAGACTTTACAATAGGCAAAGCAGCTTCAACAACTGTTGTAACGATCAACGGCGGACCATTCACTTATACAGGTTCGGCACAGACGCCAGCCACGGTAAGTGTAACAGGCGCAGGTGGATTGGATTTGACTCCAGCTCCGGTTTATGCAAACAATACCAATGCAGGAACAGCCAATGCAAGTTATTCTTATGCTGAAAGTGCAAACCATTTGGCTTCATCAGACAGCGAAGACTTTGCAATTGGCAAAGCCAACGCTGATATTTCAGTAACAGGTTATGATGATGTTTATGACGGACAGGCTCACGGAGCTTCAGGAACCGCTACAGGAATAGAAGGAGAGGCTTTAGCCGGACTTGATCTTGGTGCTAGCTTCACGAATGTTCCCGGAGGCACAGCCAACTGGACTTTCACTGATGAGACTGGTAACTATAATAATGATTCTGGTTCAGTTCAGATCGTCATTGGAAAAGCCAACGCTGATATTTCAGTAACAGGTTATGATGATGTTTATGACGGACAGGCTCACGGAGCTTCAGGAACCGCTACAGGAATAGAAGGAGAGGCTTTGGCCGGACTTGATCTTGGTGCTAGCTTCACGAATGTTCCCGGAGGCACAGCCAACTGGATTTTCACTGATGTAACCGGAAACTATAATAATGACTCAGGAACTGCAGCTATCGTAATTGGAAAAGCTAATGCACAAATTACAGTGACTCAATATGATATTACCTATGATGGAGAATCTCACACTTCAGCTTTCACAGCTGTTGGTGTTGAGTCGACTCCTGCAGATCTAACAGGATTAATGGATGTAAGCGAAACTACTCATACGAATGCTGATGACTATACTGGAGATGCCTGGAGTTTTGATGGAAACACAAACTATGAAGCTACAAGCGGTACAGTTGATAATTTGATTAAGAAGGCTCAACTTACCGTTACCGCAGTTGACAATTCAAAATTCTGCGGCCAAGTTAATCCAGAACTAAAAGTAGCTTATAGCGGTTTTGTAAATGGTGAGAATGAAGGTGTGCTGGAGATCAAACCAACCACTTCAACTACAGCAGTAGTAACAAGTACTGGAACTAGTTATGTTATCACAGCCGCCGGAGGAGAAGACAATAACTATAGCTTTGAATATATTGATGGTACTTTAACAGTAATCGGAGTAACTATCGACGCCAGTGCAAGCAGCAATCCTGTTCAATTGGGATCAACTGCCACACTTTCAGCGCAGGTGACCCCCGCAGTAGCAGGGGTAAGTGTAACATTTACATTATCAGAATATAATAATACCAATGCTGGCACTTTTGCACAGTCTTATACTACTACAACCGGAACCAATGGAATAGCTACAGTTACTGTGTCTGGCCTGCCATCCGACGTATACAAAGTAACGGCTGTGGCCGGAGGGGGATGTTCAAGTTCTGAAGCTTATTTACCAGTCTATGATCCAAACGGCGGATTTGTAACTGGAGGAGGTTGGATTTATTCTGTAGCCGGTAATATGGGTGCTCAATCACCTGCTGAAGGAAAGGCTAATTTTGGATTCAACGCCAAGTACAAGACAGGGAAAAACAATATGACTGAAGTGGATGGAAATACAAACTTCCAGTTCCAGGCAGGTGATCTTCACCTGAAGGGTCTGTCTCACGATGCTATGTCACTTGTTATTTCAGGAGCTAAAGCAACCTACCGAGGAGTTGGTACTGTTAATGGAACGGGTACTCATAAATTCCTGTTGATTGCCGTGGATGGTGATGTTTCCGGCGGTGGCGGAGTGGATAAGTTCCGAATTAAGATTTGGAAACACAATTCTTCAGAAGTTTTATATGATAACCAGTGGATATCTGACGAAAATTCTAATGACGCAACAGTTCTAGGTGGTGGCTCTATCGTGATACACAAACCAAAAGGCAATAACAAAACTGCTGAAGTTAATGAAAAACCAATCTTGGCAGTAAGCAGCGAGCCCTTGTTTGTTGAGATCCTTGAGAGTATGGCTGTTGCGCCTAACCCTGTGAGAACCGATGCCAAAGTGAGATTTAGCCTGCTTGAGGATGCTGCGGTAGTGCTTAGGGTTTATGACTTCAACGGCCGGGAGGTGGACAGGTTGTTCTCCGGAAACGTGAAAGCCAGTCAGCAATATGAAGTTGAATTCCTTCGTAAGAACCTAATGAGCGGGGTGTATATCCTGAAATTAAGTACAGACCGGGGAAATTCCTATGACAGGCAAATAATTATTGAATAACTAATTAACCAATCAAACTGCAAAAGCTCCGGAACCCGGAGCTTTTGCTATTTATAAGCCCGAAATAAAATCAAAATTGACTTATCCATAGCATGTATCCATCAATCTGAAAATGATCTCCGGTTTTCTCATATCTCATTGATTTGTATCAAGAAGATGGGAGTGGAGGCAGCAGGATTTGACGTTAGCAAGATGTCGTTTGGTTTTGAAAGAAAAATGAAGGTTTTAGATTTAAGTGTTTTATGAGCTTCAAGATTAAATTTTAATAATTAGCCAAAAACAAGCAATGTAGCTATAAAACCAAACCCATTTCCTTCTTACGCACAGCTCTTCTTACTCAAAAAACTTGGTGAAATTTCATCTTCTCCAATAATCTGGTTGGTTCTAAGGACCATTTGGGTTTTCCCGGTGACGGGATTCTTAAAAAGCGAATAACCCTCCCGGCAGTTTCTGTATCTGAAGCCAAAGGCTTTTAGCCCGGCTAGAAACCCCAGGTCATTGGTTTGTTCATAAATATAATGGGAACAGGTTGTTGAAAAGAGGCAGGAACCGCGTTGGGGAACGGGCACCCATTTCCAATACATCCTGATACATGACAGAAGCAATAGTTTCATATCCTATTTTTCTTAACAGATAAGATCCGGGATCAATCCTTACTTTTTTCCTAACAAAAAAGTGATTATTTACCGGTACTTTTTCTGTGGACATAAAGGTAAAACCGGGAGGGGGATTTTCCTTACGGATTTCCGTAAACGAGCGGGAAAGTGGGGTGGTAGCAAAAAAAGAGATTTTGGTATATTGGGAAAATCTTCGTCACACTTCGACCAGGTCTTTGAAATACAAAAAAACTTTTAAGCTTTGGGAACTACCGCTCAGTCTGACAGGCTTTTTAGGTTTTTTCGGAAAAGCCTTTTTACCAGAAAATGCACTCCCAGAGGGAAAGGTATTCCCATAAAAAAGGAAGGGAGACTTATGAGTAACAGGGAAACCACCATATTGCCCAAATTGAAAAACATATGCTTTCCAGTAACAGCCATGGCAATATCCGGCATACAACGGCAAAAGGAAAATCATGAACGGTACAATTTTGCGTATGTCTGTAAGTGATAATTTTAATCCTGAAGACAACCAACTTCCATGTCCGGATGGGAGTAATATCGCGCTTACCATAGAAGCCAGCGAATAAACAGTATGACTCAAATAAAGGACAAACCGGTTGGCCAGCACTATTTCCGCGAACATATAACGCCTTCCCTGCCAGGAAAATTATCTTCTGTAACTTATATGCCGATAGTAAATTCTTCTTTGATGATTATATCACTGCACTTTAAGGTTGACGTATTCTAGGTATATTTTACATTTTTAGCTTGCTAAGATCTGCCTTAAAAAATTCATAATGGGGCCAGCTTAAAATGCCCAGATACACGGCATCCTTAAATCTAAGGGCGATTGAAGCATCGGGATAAATGAAATAAGTGTAGTAAAGGTCATTTACAGGATCCAGGATAATCCATTCATTTGCAGTCGGATCATACCTAAAGGCAGTTTCATCTGGATTACCTGTTAATACGGTTCCAAAATATACATAGGCCTTTCCGTCTAATTCAAAAAATGAGGTGTAGGTCCGGGCACCCGGAAAATCTGCCATGCGGTCCCAGGTATTTGAAGCAGGGTAGTACCTCCAGAAATCATTATTTCCGGTATGTGATGCACCGTTGCCCACGTAAGCTTTATCTCCAATAATAAAAGATGAAACATCTGATCTTGAACCTTGTAGAGGGAAATCTGCCATTTGTTTCCATTCATCTGTATCAGGATTATAGCTCCAAAAATGTGACAATGGCGCCACATCTTCATATCCGGTGGCGTGCATAAATCTGCCAAATCCAAGATATATATTATTGTGAATGGAAAACACCGCAGAGGCGCCGCGGGCCACACCCGGATAATCTTTTTTTAGGCTGAAGGATTTGGTTTGTAGGGAAAATTCATAAAAGTTCTTTTCTTCAGCAGAAAAATAGAAGAAGATCCTTCCGCTCTGTTTATTATAGACGATGGCCATATCTTCCTGCTGTATCGCTGTGCGGGGATATGTGACATAGAAGTTAGACCAGCTTTCTTTATCAGGATCAAGCACATGCACTTTAAACCTTGAGTTCTCATCTTCTCTTTCAAAAGTATAACCCAAATTATTGTGAACAAAATATTGTGATCCCCTTGAATTAATGTTGGCCGTAAGCTTGTTTTTGAACAGCCAAACATCCTTAAGCTTTACTTCTCCCTCGAATGCCACAATGTAATCCATAAGTTCTATTCTAAGCTTTGGGCTCCGGTTTTCGTAGGGTCCAATTGGAACCCTTACGATGAGCTTTGTGCTGGAAGCCTCAAGCACTTCCGCAAGGTTTTCACCGAAGAAGACCTCGTTTTCCGCTTTTTCCTTACTAAAATCTTCACCTGCAATTTCAATAGTTTCATAGGCTCTGATATTCCCGGGAATGGAATTTATAACCGGTTTTTGTATTTTTACTGTACCTGAAAAAGTTGTTTCCTGGAGCTGACTCAAAAGCTTTACCGCATTGGTAGAGACTGCAAGACTAGTAGGGAGCACAAAGGTTATGGCTTGCCTGGAGGAACTAAGGATTATTGTTTCTTTTTCACCCACCAGGACTTTGTTCCGGGAATTCTCAAAGTCAAAATAATCACCATGTATAGTTAGAGTATCCCCCAGCCCTGCAGTATTCTCAGATAGACTGGTTATGGTAGGTGTAAAAAGAGCAAAGTCATTATAGGTTGCGGTTTTTCCATAGACATCTACCTTTACAACAGGATCATATCGCTGTATGTTCGCCGGTACCAGACAATTTATAATACTGTCATTAGATCTTATAACCGAGGCACGATGGCCATCAAAATGAACAGATATATAATGGCTGTTTTCTGTGAAATATTTTCCGCTTATCCTTACCGTATCCTGCAGAAGGCCTTTCTCAATAATGGATATCTCAAGCAATTTACTTCCCAGGGAAACAAAAGATTTAATATCACTATATAAGATCCTCGTTTCAGAATGTTTGATATAAGCACGGACGTAATATTGGGTATTATAGATAAGATTTCCGGTTGTTGCAAAATATATTTCGTTTCCGGCAATGGTTCCCTGAAGATCTATAGAGCCGGACGGGTTGGGTGCTTCTGTCGTGGAGATTAAAAAGCCGCTTTCAGAAGTCCCAATAGATGCACCTCCGGTATATTTTGCTTTTAATTTCACCCCGCCCTCCTCCGGCACTTCTACAGCAGTAATCTCCAGTTTTTCATTTGGCGTGTTGGAAACTTCCCCTTCAGGTTCACAGGCAAAGGATAATAACAATAATGGTAGCAGTAAAAATTTACAATTTTTCAACTTAGTTAAAATTTGAAAGTTCGGTTCTTAGTATCGCCTGGTCATACCTGAAAAAGGGGGTTCCATCAGGCCCGTAATCATTGAGATACACCACAAAATAAACATAATTGTCATGGATGAACATTGTCTCATGCCCATAAGGGTAACCTTTTATTTTAAGGTCTTCTCTTTTTGTCCATAGGTTGGACGGTATATCAAACTCCCAAAAATTGCTACGCAAATAATCATAATAAAAACCACTGGTACCGTTTTGTACATCTACAGTATTGCCAGACGGGTTCTGGACATCACTTTTGCGGGTCCAGGTCTCATTGGGAGAAAATTCCCAGAAATCATATGCCTGCTCGTGACCATTCCCTATATATACCGTATTACCATTCTTAAAGAGGCTTGTGCCAAACCGGGGCCAGGTATCGTGAACATCCGGCATGGAGGTAATCTCTGTCCAGGAGTTTGCACCTTCACTGTATCTCCAGAATTTTTTGTTGGAGACTTGAGAAGGATTACTGGTATAGCCGAGTCCTAAATAAAAATTGCCATTTGCAAAGAACCCGGTGGCGATTTGCAGAAAATCACGAGCTGCAAAATCTTTTAGCTGTAAAAGCTCACCGGTTTTAATATTGAATTTATAAAAATTATTTTCTGCCTGGTTAATATAGAGATAGACAATATTGGAGCCTTGGAGGGGAAAGAATTGCAATACCTCAGCATCTTTCAAATTTTCCGGTGGTATGGGAAGATCTATCTCCTCCCAGTTATCTGTTTCAGGCGTGTACCTGTACAATACATCATTCCTTATTTGATGATTTTCATATTGGCGGTAGACGTTCAAATAGTAAGCGTTATTAGCCCAAAAGCCCCAGTCTGTAACTTCGCCTACCCCATTGAAATTTGAGATATCACTACTTCTTTTGAATCCGTACATATACCAGGTGCTGGTGAGGTTAAGATCAACATCCAGAGTGACCTCTTTTTCGAAAAGGCTAATTTTTAAATTATTAATATAACGAGACTTATAAGGTCCCATAGGAATTTTTATCACCAGGGAGTCGCGGTAGGCCTCCAAAACTTCTGCCCGGTTACCTTGAAAGTAAATATGATTAAGATTGGGTTGATAGGGATAAAAATAGGAACCATAAATAGTTACTTGCTCACCAATTTCCACATCCTTTTTTGAAACACTGTCCAATTGCGGAGCGGCAACCTGTAATCCACCAAGTTTTGTAACTTCCTGTAACTGGGCCTTCACCAGTACATCATATTGATATTTTTGCACTTGCCAGGGAAGAGTAAAAACTATGGAATCCTTACTGTGCTGCGAAACTTCGATATCTATTTCATCGAGGAATAAAATATTATTCTTGTTACTTGGAGAATTAGTAAGATGTTTCCCGTAAAGAACCACTGTTTCTCTAAATCCAAAAGACCCGGGTATGGAATCTATTACAGGGGCATAAAGTTCGAATGGGTTGTGAAGGACCACTTCTTCACCTAAATTATTTTTGAATTGTAGCTCGAAATCAAATGGATCGTAGTCTCCAAATGGGATTCTGAACTTTAAAAATGTATCGTTAACAAATACAGGAGCCGAGAGTAAGGATGACATCTCTGCTAAAATTTGCACCCTGTATGGTAATGGTATCCCCAATATCATTTTTTGGAGGAGAAACATTATTTACCGAAAAGGAATAATTGGCTTCAGGCCCAGTAGGTGGAGGCTGTGCGGTTGTTGGAGGTTCCACTTGTGGCGGTGCCTCGATTTCAGGTTCACAAGAAAATAGTATAAGGCTTACTAATGCCAGAGGAAATACTTTGTTCATTGGATAAATAGCTTGCTTTTGCAGTAGGGATGCAGAGTTAAAAGCATAAAATTAACATTTGTTTTTGATTTTATTATGAAAAATACAATTTTCATAAAAAAAATTCTCTTTCAAATTATTTTAGGATTTTTAAGGAATTAATTAGTTATTGAATGGTCTAAATATAGCACAACTGAACATCCAATCATTAAACCAACAATTTCGTGAAAAATAATAAAAACAGGTGGTTAATCGCCTTGTCTGCTATTTGTATCCACCTCTCCATTGGTGCTGCATACGCCTATAGTGTTTACACCATGCCGCTGGTAAATACTCTTGGCTGGACTATCTCTTCTGTCACCATAGCCTTTACGGTAATGATGACCCTTGGCGGGGCATCGGCTGCAGTTTTTGGAAGGTTTGTTGAAAGAAGCGGGCCAACGAAATCGGCTATGATAGCGGCCGTACTGTTTGGTCTGGGTCAGGCAGGTTCGGGTTTGGCAGTGTCTATTGATTCCCTGCCAATGTTCATTCTCTCCTATGGACTTCTAAGCGGAATAGGATTGGGTATTGGTTATATCGCGCCGGTATCTACCCTGGTAAAGTGGTTTCCGGACCGCCGCGGACTGGCAACAGGGATGGCGGTACTGGGCTTTGGTGCCGGAGCCCTAATTACGGCTCCCTTGGCAGCGTCCCTTATGGAATCTGTTGGAATATCAACCACATTCTATATTCTGGGAAGTTGTTACTTTCTTTTCATGTCCCTTGGGGCTGTGTATATAGCACCACCTCCAAAAGACTGGCTCCCGGAAGGTATGAAGGAAAAGGCTACTTTGAGCACCAGAATGGTATTACGGGATCTCTCCTCCCTTACAGCAAAAAAAGCGGTGTTGACAAAACACTTCTGGATGCTTTGGACCATTATGTTGATCAATACCAGTGCGGGGATCATGATGATCTCTGTCGCTTCCCCCATGGCACAAACCATTGGCGGATTAACTGCCGCAAGTGCTGCCGTGATGGTAGGGCTTATGGGGATCTTTAACGGTGCCGGCAGGATAGGCTGGGCAGCAGCATCAGATTATCTTTCCCGACCCGTTGTCTATATTATATTTTTTGTAATACAACTGGTAGCATTTATTTCCCTCCCCAATATTTCCAGTGCCCTGCTTTTTCAAATACTCATCTTCCTGGTGGTAAGCTGTTATGGTGGTGGATTCTCAAATCTCCCGGCCTTTATAGCTGATCTTTTTGGAACCAGGGAACTTGGAGCTATACACGGCTATCTTTTAACAACCTGGTCCCTGGGAGGGCTCATAGGGCCCACCCTTGTCTCCCAGATATATGCCTTTACAGGAAGCTATGTTCCCGTCTTTTACCTTTTCATTGTACTCATTTCAATTGCTTTGGTAATTTCTTTTTTGCTGAAAAAGGACGTGCGACGAATACAGAAAGAACAGCGAAAGTCGGAAGTTGGAGCAGTAGAATAAGAGGAGAAGTGGGCGATGCATTTTCGCTTCCGCTTTCCCGGTAAATACAATTTATTATACGGGATGCCAGAAGTGAATTTCTTTCGGGCCGTACTGCCCGTACCGTTCCGGCGGACGGACTTTCCCCGATGTTCATGATTGATTTGCCGATTATGTAAGTTTTGCTGTAACCGACCTCCTGTGCCTTTGGGAGGTTGCGCTATATTAGGATTTAAGAAAGTTGGTTGGTTCCTTTTTTTCCACCTCGGGAAACATCAAAATTTATCGAAAGAATCGATCCTTATGTTGAATCCATTTTTTGGCATTTTAACATGTGTACCAGGATACCAAGATCCCGCACTTCCATTTTGTTTCTGGATAGCTTTATGGAACCATTGTGCTTAAGGCGCTGTAAATGGCTGTTTACTACCGCCCTTGTAGATCCTAACAGGTGTGCTATTTCCTTATCTGGTAAATCATGAATGTATTCCAAATCCCGGGAATCTTGGTTCACATTTTTTATAAGTAATTTCAAAAGTCGGGTGGAGATGTCGTTAAAGGTCATTTCGAAAAGGGAATTTTCCAACAGCCTCAATTGTTTACCTGCATATGGCAATAGGTTTACATACTCATTAGGGTTTTTATGAAGCCAATTTCTTAAATTTTCCATGGGTGCAGCAAGTACAGTGACGTCATCAAGGCTTTCATAATAAATGGTATGTGCCCTGCTATCAAGAAGACAGAATATATCGAAAAAGTCGCATTTGCTTAGCAAGAAAAGTGTAAGTTCTTTTCCTGAAAATGGATCTACCTGATACATTTTCACCCTTCCCGAAAGTACTATGTAAAATTTTAAAGATAACTTTTCCGGGTTCAGGATGCAGGTGTTTTTTGGCCACTTTTCTTCCTTGAAGAGTCCCAGAAAAGTATTGGAGGTTTCTTTATCAAGGGACTTCAGTAAATCGCATTCACTTAATATCTCACGATATTTATAGTTTAAAATTGATTCCCTTGTCATAGCCCGATCCTTTAGTATCAATATTTTCAACTTTGAACTTCTGGTTTAGAAGTTTAAAGCAACCCTAATTAAGGAATAACAAATCGATTATAAAACTGTTATAGGACGGAGGACTAATAATTTTGTCCGGTTGCCTTAATTTCTTTACCCTAAAAATAGCGGTTGAGCCAAATAGTTATCTTTTTAAAACCCCTGGCGGTTTCTAAGATGAGGTTCTTCAAATTCTCTTGAATATTATAATGTTCAGAAATCCACAAGACATTGAATAACAGGTATTTAGTTGTATATTTAAATTTCAATTTTTATTGTAAACACCCTTGATTACAGGAAAAAATATCATTTTAGCGCTTTTCTTTGTAGTGCTTTTTAGCTCATCCGGCAATGGGCAGATCTTCGATTTCAGTAAACCTGATCCTTACAAAAAGGTATTTGTAGAAACCGATGATTTTGATGTTTCCTATTTGCAGATTCTGGAAGATGCTTTGGATAAAATTGAAACAGATACCTTAAAATTTACTGTTTTAAATGATCTGGCCTATTACTGGCATACAAGAAACCTGACCACAGCCTTAGGTTTTACCGAAAAAGGTTTGAAACTCACTAATGAGAAGAACAATGGTCTCTGGCACGGGAGATTTCAAATTACCCAGGGTGCAATTTTATTAAGACAGGAAAAACTGGATACTGCGGAGGTAATCCTGCTGGAGGCTGCCAAAAAAGTTGAAGAAACCGATTTTGCTTTCCTTAATACCCAGTTGGGCTATGTGTATGAACGCCGGGGACAACTGGGACGAGCAGCAGATTATGCCCTGAAAACTTTCCGATTAGGAGAAAAACTAAATGACAAAAAAGCACTTGGAATTGCCTATAGCGATCTTAGCAACCTGTTTTGGAAGCAGGGTAAATATGAGGAAGGTTTGGAATATGGCTTAAAGTCACTTTCTTTCTTTGAAGAACTTGGATTGAACGATCTTGATTACGATTTCACACTTTATATCGTTGGCAACAATTACTTAAGCCTTAAACAGTATGATAAAGCTATGGAATACTATGAACGTTCTATAGAGATTGGGGAACACTATGGTTTTTATAATAATTTAAGCGATGTTTATATTTCCCTTGTAGATCTTTATGCGTTTTTGAATCAACTAAACAAAGCCGAAGAGGCCGGAAAGAACGCTATAAAATACGCCTATCTTCTGGATAACGCTTTTATGCTGATGCGTTCTTATCTTTCTGTTGGGGAGCTGCAAAGTGACAACGGAAACTATCCGGGCGCCATAGAAAATATTCAAAAATCAATCGAGGTAGCTACTCCAAATTTTGGAGACGGATTTTTTCTAAGTAAAGCCTATAATAGCCTGGGGAAAGCTTATGCTAAGAATGAGCAGTATCAAGAGGCTTATAAAGCATTTTCTGAATATGATTCCCTGAATAGAATTGTCTTCACCGCGGAAGCAGATCAACGAATCTCCCGGCTTCAAACCGAGTTTGAAGTTGCCCAAAAAGAGAATACAATACAACTTCAGGAAACAAAACTGCTACAACAAAAAACGAGTCAGAATCTTATTAGCCTAATTGCAAGCTTGTTGTTACTGTTTTTATTGGTGTTATTTATTAGTTTCAGGAATAACAGGAAGAAAAATAAGCGTTTGAGGAAACAAAATAAAGAAAAGGAGTTTTTACTGAAGGAAATCCATCATAGAGTTAAAAACAATCTCGAAGTGGTTTCCAGTCTTTTGGCACTTCAAACCGCTCAAGTTAAAGATCCCAATGTAGTGAGTGCCATGAAAGAGAGCCAAAACAGGGTGTATTCTATGAGTATTATTCACCAGCGGTTATACCAAAGCAACCATCTTTCCACCATTGAGATGAAGGACTATTTTTTCAATCTTGGCACTCACATTTTGGATTCTTTTGGGGAAGAGGAACGCATTAAAATCAACTATAAAATGGCGGAACTGCATCTGGACGTAGACACCGCCGTGCCTTTAGGATTAATAGTGAACGAACTACTAACCAATAGCCTTAAATACGCGTTTCCAAATGAAAGGCAAGGGGTTATCACTATTGATTTAAGCCGGAAATCTGCTGAAAATATTCAATTATTAGTAAAGGATAACGGCATTGGACAAACCAGGGATGGACCCATAAAAGGCACGGGCTTTGGCAAAAAACTTATTGAACTGCTTACCAAGCAGCTGGATGGGACTAGGCAGGTTATTCACACCCCTGGAACACAGTATTTATTTGAATTTAAAGTGCATAAGGCTGTATGATGTGCTGTAAAATATCATTTACATCGCTAATAATAATTGTTTCCATTTTCAAGTTGAATTCAAATGTTCTTATTTGGGAAGCAACATCGTCGTGCAGGTTTTTCAAATAGGCAACCTCTCTGGTGTTTTGTTTTTTTGGTCGTTCCAATTGTTAATACTCAACGCAATTAAAATCCCAACAATCACGAGGATGATTTCGCCAATTGCGTATTTGAGATATTTGGTGGTTTTGCCTTGCTCTATGAGTTTTTTGCGGATGTTTCGGAAGAATTTAATCATAGTTTACTTTCAATTTTAAGTATAAAATGGTCTAAAAAGGGTGTTTTAACTAGCTGTAGCATTCGTCTACTTTTAACTATATCCAATTTGTACGGCTCTTAAAATCACCACAGCTCCAATACCCAGCATAATTAAAACTGGTTTAACAATAAATTTCAACCAATTTTTATAGTTGATACCAGCCAATGCAATTACCGCCATTGTAGCGCCATTGGTGGGTACAATTAAATCCATCATAATGGCACCATACTGATACGCAAGCACACAAACTTGCCGCGATAAGCCAATTAAATCTGCGAAAGGGCTTAGGATTGGCATGGTTAAAATTGCATGGCCTGAGGTGCTAGGTATCGGAAAATGTCTCACGGCATGAGACCATCATTAGCACTGCCGATAAAGCTGCCGGAAGATGCTCTAAAGGACCGAATAGTCCGTTAACGATAGAATCAATCACCATCCCATCCTTTGAAATAACAGATACACTATTTGCTAACCCAATAATTAATGCCGCAAAAACCATTTCTTTAAAACGTCTAGATAAACTTCGGTAGTTTTATTTAAGCTAAAGCCAGCAATACTGCCACAAGCCAAGCCTAAAACGGAAAAGCAGGCAGACATTTCATTAAAACCTCAACCTAGCGCAATTAAACCATAAGTAACACCTGCAAACGTCAGTGCTAATAGGCTTAAAATCAATTTATTTCTAAAAGTAAATCCTTTTTATTGATTATGCGATATGGTTAAAAATAAAAGTGTTGGTTTCTTGTGCTAGGAGGATTACAAAAAAGGAAATGGCCATAAAGAATAGGATTATTTTTTTCATAAGGATACTTTTATTCGAAGTTTTTATAGGAATGATACTTTGCAATCTGACATCCCAAAAACTTCTGAAAATCATCATGTGTTTGTTTTGGAACATTAATTTTTGACAAAAAAATAGTGTTTATACCGAGGGGGCAATTCAAAATACGCTCTCGGTATAAACACATACTTTTAAACTATTTTACTAAAGTGTCATCATTGTAGATGTCCCTGATGCATATATATTTTCCGTCACGCTTTTCCCAGATCGCCATATATTTGCCCGATCTGCTTACTTTGCCCGATGCATCTTTGGATGTTGATGTGCCAATCTCGGTCACTGTGTTTTCATCACCAAATACCTCAAGGGTATTGTAGGAAACAGTTTCACCTTCAGCTTTTTTTGCCATACCTACTTCTAGTTCCTTTTGGATAGCAGCTTTTCCTTTTGCCATCGGGGCATTATTGGACATACTCACCGCATCTTCAGAATAAAAAGCGGCAACTGCATTTACATCACGAGCATTATCAGCTGCTGCCCACGCACTTTCCAAGGCTTGTATCTCGGCTTTTATACTGGCCATATCGGCCTTAACAACTGCTGGTTGTGCCGTTACAGCTGGTTCATCGGCAGTTTTTTTATCAGGTTGCGAGTTACAACCAATAGTGAAAATGGACGTTGCAAGGACTACCGTTGCAAGTTTAAAAAAGTTCTTTGTGTTCATTTTTTTTGAATATTTAGTTTTTTGCCTACTCTGACCGGTTTTCGGCTTGTCCGTACTATTTTTATTATAATCTGAATAGGGGATTAACCTTTTTAAGCCGAAAATTATATTTCCCTAGCCCTAAAGGGTAATAATTTTCTCAACCATAATTGTATTTGAGGATTTTTCCGCCCTTTAGAGAGCCGGGGAAAAGAAAAATCCGGTCTTTTCAGACTTATCCATTATTCACGTTACTTTAATAGTCTGTATTATAAATACTCTGTATCTATTATATTCTCGGCATCACCACTTTTTTTAGTATCTGCATATTGCCGATTAATCATCTATCTTCCATCCAATCCAAATGTATTTTGAATCGCTTCATACCAATCATCATCATTGACAGCATTCCAATCCACCCATGCTTCATCTGTCATTGACCTTCTCCATTGAATGAAGGGTTCAGCATCTGGACCCACAGGATGTCTTAATTTCAAATAATTTCTATTCTTGATATAAAACGAATCAACATTTAGTTTTTGCTATCCATCCGTTCATGAAATTATTGATACTATTCATAGACTTATGCATTAGTAATACATAAACTAAAAGCAATTCCTAATACTTAAGGCTCTACTTGCATAGAAAGAGTGATTGGCTCCAATACTGTATGTTTCTTTTTCAGAGTATCGTTTGAAGGGTCCTTTAAGATAGCTTCAAACTTGTCCATATCGGTAACTTCTATAACCATAACTACCGAATTGGGATCATTGGCATCCTGAAACGTTTTAAGGCCTGACATTGCAGGACCAAATATATCGAGTCTGTCTTGGTGGCCTTTTAGCCAAGTGTCAAAATTTCCTACTCTGTGTCTCGTTACGATTGTTTTTTTCATGATTTCTGATATTTAAAGTTTTGCCTACTCTGACCGGTTTTCGGCTTGTCCGTACTATTTTTATTCCATTGATACGTGCCATTTGTTATCCGCATTTGCACTCTTTTTGGTCCCGGCAAAGTGCGGAAATATCATCTATCTGGCATCCAATCCAAATGTATTTTGAACTGCTTCATACCAATCGTCATCATTGGCGGCATTCCAATCCACCCATTCTTCATCGGTCAATGACCTTCTCCATTGAATGAAGGGTTCAGCATCAGGACCAACAGGATGTCTTAATTTCCAAGTGTTGCTTTCTGCGATTTCCAAAATCTTGTCTGCCACTAGTGTTGGTGGTGTTGGCGTTTGAAGGGATGCTGAAAATAATCCTGCCATACGTTTGGAATGTGGATAAATTGAGTTCCCATCAACTGAAAGATCATTGGCCATTTGTGTGTTTATGATTCCTGGTTCCACAATGGCAACCCTAATGTTAAAAGGTTTTACTTCTTGGGCAAGTGCCTCACTAACGGCCTCGAGTGCAAATTTGCTTGCGGCATAAGCACCCAATGGACTGTTGGAAATATGTCCGGCAACGGAAGCAACATTAATAATACAGCCCTTTCGATTCTTCCTCATTTGTGGTATCAATGTCTTCGTACATCGCAGTACTCCAAAATAATTGGTTTCCATAATGGCTTTGAAATCGTCCATTGCCAATTCTTCGATAGAACCATGACGTTCGATGCCTGCATTGTTGACCAGTACATCGATTTGTCCATGCTTTTGGATGATGCCATTGATACACTGTTTAACTGATGCATCGGAATCCACATCCATTTCTGAAATACTGATGTCAAGGGATTCTGTATTTATTTTTTGTCTAAAATCGTCGGCCATAGCTGGATTTCGCATGGTCGCAAATACTTTGTACCCTGCGCGTCCGAATGCCAATGCGGTTTCAAGGCCGATGCCTTTGCTTGTTCCTGTAATTAGTGCAGTTTTCATTTTTATACTTTTTTTTGTTTGGTGTATTATTTTTTCTCTGCATCTGCAAGTTTCTTGGTATCTACATACTGTTGAAAGGCGATAATCTTTCCGTCTCTTAAAGTCCACAAATGAGCAACCTCTGCGTTATAGGCTTTGCCGGTTGCTTTGTTTTTGGCATTGTAGCGTAAGGTGGCGAGTACTTTGTTATTGCTCATCTCGTGCAATTTGATATCTTCTAGGGTGAAGTATTCATGATCTCCAATCACTCTGGCAAAAACACCATTTAATACAGCATCAGGGCCTATGTAAGGATTGCCATCTGCGTAGGCATTGCCTTCGGCTTCGTTCCAAACGATTCCAGCATCCATAGCACCCAAAACTGAAGGCACATCGCCTACGGCAAAGGCTTTGTACAAACCATCAACCACACTAGCGTTATTTGTATTTTCAGAATAGCGATAGCTTTTGTAGATTTTCCAATCTCCCATTACTTTTTTTAGGGTGTTCACAAATTCACCTTTTAAAACCATTTTTGGCTCATCCATTTTGGTATAAACATAAGAACCGCTTACAAAGATGTACTCCTTATCCAGTACTGCTTCATCCATGGTTTTTAAGGTAATGCTATATTTTCCCGAGGAAAACACATCCTTATATTGTGCTTTGATATTGTCCAAACCTGAGACCATGCTTCCGTCAGAATTTCTTATGGAAGCATCTTGTGTATATAGTGCATCTAAATTGTTGAGATTAGCCGATTTAATGGTATTGATGTACAATTGATGTATTTTTTCCACTTCAGCATTCTGTGCTATAGCTGTAGATGATGGCAGTGCAATGAGAACGAAAAGTAATAATGTCTGTATAATTTTTGAATGCTTCATGATCCTAATAATTAATGGTTAAAAATGAATAGGTATATTTTGTAATTTTATTCTGCTTTATGTACTTCCAGTTCTATTTCTATCATAAATTCTGGTAGGGCTAAATCCTTCACACCAAGCCAGGAACCTGTTGGAAAGTGGTTTTTATATATAGAATTTCTGTAGGCGGCATGCTCAAGAAACAAGGGCATTTTGGTTGTAAAGACATTTTCCACAATCACATTATCAAATGTGCATCCGTATTTTTTCAGGATCTTCCCGAGATCAGAATAACAATTTTTCATTTGCTGTTCAAAATCGCCTACAGCGGTTGGATTGCCCTGGTCATCCATACTCACGGCTCCGGAAATTTTTATATGGTTCCCGATTTTTACTGCGTGGGAATATCCAAATGCTTTTTCAACTTCTGGTCGAAGTTGGAAATATTCTGGTGTTTCAGGTTTTTCAGGTTCGTATGATTTCATTTCAACTCAATATTTAATGGTTAATAAATTATTTTATAGCAATTGCTGCATTCGACGGTCCTGCAAGGGGCAGCAATTCAGAGGATGAAAACCTATTTTTACTTCTTTTTATCGGCCATTCCGCCAACTATCAATTAGATGTCTCCATGTTTTTTCCAGGTGCGCGTAAACATGAAAGTTCCCTTCCGTACCATTTTTTTTGTAAGCATAGATATTATCGACATCTTAAAAACCAAAACCAAATCATCTTTGGCGTTCACGCCTTTTTTCAGAAGGTCATAATTGAATTTTAAGTTTAGGTTCTTATGTAGTTTTGTTTTCCAAACAGCAATGCCGTTTTTGTTGGAAACCAGATCGCCAAAACTTGGATGGCACATAGAGTCTTCGTGCCACAATTCTTTATAGGATATAGTATTATTGTTTTGAACTTACTTATAGTATTGTCCTTCCATCTGCCATATTTCGTTTTTGAAAGCTTCTTTTGCGGACGGTATCCCTGCTATAGCTGTTCCATATTTGCTATGCGGATAACTACTTTGCCCCTGCATGAAAGGAAAGCTCATAAAGAAACTGGTGTGATTTTAAAGATTTTTAGTTGCATCAGAATTGTTTTTGAATTCTTAAAACTTCCATTATTAGAAAATGTACGGAACAGCTTTGCCAAACCGTACATTTATCTTATTTGTTTTATTCCCTTTCGGCAACTTTTACATCGCCACTGATGCCACTCAAATCTGGACGGAAAATCCAAAGTTCACTTTCACCGCCGTCGGTCACGGCAAACCAATCTTTTCCGAATTGTTCCCAACTGCCTTTACCATATAAACTTTCATATTTTGTGGCAAAGTCATTGTCCCGACTTAACCAACCTGATTTATCAAAAAATGAAATAACTGCTAAATCGCGACCTTCTTTGGTGCTTCCAAATTCGTTGGTGTAAATGCCATACGTGTCCTCCTGACTTTTTTCGGCATATACTTTATTTACTTTTTCGACTAATTTCTTGGCATCATCCATTTTGAATCGTTTGACGTCGTAATAATCTACCAACAAATTCTTAATGGTGAAGTCTTTTGGGAACCTTGAGAGTTCATTGTGTCCACGCCAATAGCTCTGGGTGCCACTTTCGGCTGTCATGTATGGAGCTACATTATTATTCCAATCAGCATCATGACCTTCTTCTTGGGCGGGTCTGTTATCTAAAGAGCTCCACGGAAAAGGTCCCATGGACCATACATAATTACCTGTGTTTGGCCCGTTGGAAATCCAATAAACACGTGCCCCGTAAGGGCCATCACCGTGAAATTTTTTGTTATGTGCAGTAATTCCTTTTTCAAATTGGCTAATTTGAGTTGGGTTAGGCGTTAATAGTGCATTTTCGAATACTCCGTATTCGGTACTGTTTTGCGATAGTGCCAAAAACGGCAATAAAAGCATCGTAAAGATTATTTTTCTCATAATGTTTAGTTTTTGTCTTCGCTGGAAGCGAATGACTGGTTAAAATTTATGCACTTAATTTACAGGAGAGTTAATGGTAATTTATCTCTGGTAATTTCTTGATTTTCGAATTTTAGAAATTAGCTTTGTAATAATTTTAATTTTTATCGCACCTTTCTTATAAGTGTAGCCATATATTTATATTTCAGATCCCTCGTTGCTAAACCTCCCTGAATTTTTTGAATTTGATCTTCAGACATTGCTGGTCCATCTGTGGCTCCTACATTAAATAATTGATTGTAATCCTTGTACATGTCTACTGTTATATGGGAGGCGTAAACATCACTTCCAACCGGCAACATATACCGCAGCAAACCCCAATTTCCCCTGATTCCCGCATCAACCTCTTTTTGATGCATAGGCTGGAAAATTTCTGTTTCAAATTTTTCGTATTTCTCATAATCTCCATTAGATACTTTCATTAAATTTATTCCTGCAACTGTGCCCAAAGGCATATCAAAGTTGCCTTTTGTAGTGGCTATTTGCTCAAGATATACGCGTTTTGCCAGGCCCCTCGATTTTGCGGTATTTTCAAATTTTTTATTGAGATCATCTTCAGACATGTTGGGATAAGCCGTTTTTAGAGCCGTCTCAAAATTCCCTGCGTTGCTCATCATTTTGAGAGGATCGTTATAAAGGTTTACCGTTAGGTATTGATATCCCTGATCCTCTCCTCCGGGTTGCAAACTCCAAAGGTCCCATCCCAAAATATCACCATTTTTAACCCGTTGTTCCTGAATTTTCTCCCAAAATGCTTCCGTTTCCATATAAGCTGCTTCCTGCTCATTGTCCACTTTCATAAACTCGAATATTAAATAAAGTTTGTCCTGTGCGAAACCTTGGTTGCTCAACAATAGTAGTGCGATAAGAATTAGTAATTTTTTCATGATATAGATTTTAAATTAATGTGGTTTTTCAGTATTTTTTAATAGCGTCATTGGAAATTGAAGCGGCGAATTTCAAATCAAAAAGCAATTGGATAGGAATAATGGATTTTGATGCTTTCATTTTGCCTGTTGTTAGGTTGAATAACTGTTCAAAGTTTTCTTTACCGGCCTGAATTGCATCTCTAAATCGGTTTTTGCCAGCTTATTTATATAAATGACCTGCCCTTTTTCTTTGGGTTCCCTATGGTTGAGCATCTCGTGAATATCAGAGACTTTATAGGTTTCACTGGTTAAGAGGTAATCTTTACCGTGTAAGCCTTTGGTGGTTGCTGCTTTGTAAGTGGCGTTTGCTACGTCGGCTACATCAACTAGCGCAAAGGGTACATCATTGTCATAGAGCGATTTTATAAAATCATCTGGGGCAATCTTGTTTTTGATGAGAAATTGAATGCCGGTGGAAGTTGAGTCTTCCCGGGATGATAACGATTTTCCCATAACCGAAACGGGCGACACAGTCGTTATTTCATACCTAAGATTGGGATGGGATTTTATAAACTGCTCAACCGTTTGATTGGCAATAAATTTTGCCTGGCAATAGGGATGACTCTGTTCGCTAGTGAATCTCGTGTCGTGTTCGTCGAATGTATCTGTAAAACTTTTACTGCCTGCCGGCATAGGGAATTCTGTATTCCAGGCCGCTACAGATGCTATGAAAACCACTTTTTCAACATTTGGCGCCTGACTTATAGCTTCAAGAAAATTTTCAGTTCCTTTTATAGTAGGATCTAAAAGTTCTTTTTTTGGATCTTTAACATCCAGTTGAAAGGGAGTACCGCTGTGTACCACAATTTCACAATCCTTTATAAAATCCTGTAAGGTATCTATATCCTCTAGTTTTAATCCGCGAATATTGAGATTGTCAGAATTTTTGAAATCGAAAAGATGCTGGTACTTTTCACTTTTGCTTATATCGGTAACCGAGACTTTTACCCTGTATCCTTCTGCCAAAAATTTTCGGGTTATATAGCTTCCTATAAATCCTGAGCCACCTATAATTCCTGCTGTTTTCATAATCCTGGTTTGAATAGCCTTGCAGGTTCTTAAAACCTGTTAGGCTTAATTAATAATTACTGTTTTCCTGAAGGTTTTATTCTTTTACTGAATCATCTTCCAACTGGCTTTTTTCTGCATTCTCAAGGGTTTGTATATCGGATACAATTTTTGATATATCCCAATAACCGTTTTCCCTTACAATTTTACCATCCACAAACCGCGCGGTAATATGTGCAGGTATTTCGTACAATTGATTGTTTGCTTTTAAAGTGGCTTGCCAAAGGCCCCAAAAGTTTACCCAGGTTTCCCCATCATCGGTCACAACCATTTCATATTCAGATTCGGCATCTACAAAATCCCAACTGGAAAACAAAGCTGCATCTTCCTTGTTCTGGGCGATTAATTGTGCAAAGGTTTGGGCATCTTTCTCCATTACATTGTTCATGATTTTTGCTGTATCTGCATAATATTTAGCCATAGCTTCCCAATCCTGTTTTTCATAGGATTCAATAACTTTTTTATAGCTGTCTATCTCCGGTGATTGTTGCGTGTAGCGTGTATCTTTCTTACCACAGGCTGTAAAGAGTAGTATTGCAAGTCCTAATAATATTAGTTTTTTCATGATTTTTATTTTAAATGATTATTCTAAAAATTTTATTACCTGCCCATCCTTAATGGTCCAGTAATGTTTAAAGCGGGTTGAGACAAATTCACATTCTGATGGTTGGCGCCCATTTACTGTTCCGGTGACTAAAACCTTATCCTGTTCAACTTCCTGAAAAATAATCTTGTTAAATAAAACATGTCCCCATTGGTTTTGCATAACCGCAGGGAATGTAATATTGTCCCTGTCATTCATTTCCTTAGGGTTTATTACTTCATCCCATTTTATCCCAGGGGTTAAAGCTGCCAGATCATTGGATGTTTTACTATGGTTTTGTACGACATCATATATGTTTTTTATTATTTCCTGGTTGTTATTGTTTTGTCCCTGTAGATTGTTTGAAGTAGACAAAACAGGCACTATAAGAAATAAATATATCTGTAAGGTTTTCATCTGTTTATAGTATTGTGTTTGAGTGGACTCCCTATAGCTATCGGTAGTAACATCCATATGATCATTCTTCTGTGTGAGAAAATTTTTCTAATGGATGTTTCACCTGTTATTTTTTGATGTGTTATAGTTTTGCCACATAACCCAGATCGGGACGCATACGTCCAGTTTTAGGTTCATATTTATGAACATATTTCATCATTTCATCGAATAATTTCTCGCCTTCTTCTCCCATAAGCACATCAGTTTCCGCGGAAGTTTTAGCGTACGATTGCGCATCCTTTGCTGAAATTACCACAAGGAAGTAATCCCCAGGGGTACCAAAGCCACTGCGATAGACCCTAAAGTATTCTTTGGCTCCTTTTTTCTCATATAGGGCTTTTATATCCTTTATCTTATCTCGAAGGTTTGCAACATTTTCTGGGGTAACATATAGGTAATGCCATTTTCTATAATCCTCTCCGGGGGTATTGGGGGTAATCCCGTTGGGCATATAAGACATGTCATTGATCAAATGAACTACATAGTTCCTGTGAACATCATAGCATTTGTCAAACCGGGTAAAAAGGGAGCGGAATTTTTCTTCACCCATTTTTTCGGCTAAAGGCGCCAGGGGATTCTTATCGAAATCGGCCATGTTTGTGATGGGCGAAATGCTTAAATAGGTACCGTCGTCGATACTTGCGGTAGACCAGTCCGCATCTTTAAGATCATGTTCCTTGCATGCTGCAATAAAGTCTTTACTTACCTCTTCATATTCCATGACCATAGAAGGTTTTACCTGATCTTCATGGATCCAATATGCCTGCGTTGTATTGGCATTTTGGGCAAGGAGTACATTTGTTTGCGAAAGCATTGCTATAGAGAGCAAAGCAATAAGATTTACTGTTTTCATAATTCTTTGGTTTTTAGTTGATTTAACAACAAGGTAAGTGTGTATAAACCTGAAAACAAGTAGTTTAGGATGAAGCCTGCCTGAGAATGTCCTAAGAGGGCAATTAAGTTCCCAAAGCGCATTTTTGCTTAGCTAAATGGTCTGTAGCCTTATTAAGAGTTCTTAGCTCAAGCCCAATACCACATTGTAAATCTAATTTTTTTAAAGGGTTTGGAGACAAAGGCACGGGGATGGGGTAATTTAGCCCTGTTAAAATTCGCCAAATTATCCTGGCTGTTGGAAAAAGAGAACCGGCACTAATATAGGATTATTTTATACCTTAACCATCAACTAAAATTGTGTTTTAGTTTTTTCGTTTAACTGGTTCCAGAACTTCCTGACCATATTTTGTATGATAGCATTTCGTCTTCCGCAATCAATATTTTTGCACGATTCTCCATCAGGCTGCATTCTTGATTTTAAATTGAAACTCTACCAAAGTGCCATTTTCAGTATTTTCCATCATGCTGCCATTGAGTTGTTGTGTCAATAAATCTATTAATTTCGAGCCAAAACCGGTTCCCCGGGGTGATAACCCAATAATTTTACCCACACCGTTATCAGCCACTGTTAAGGATAAGGTCTCCGGTGTTGATTGGAATAAACTTATTTGAATGGTTCCATCTCTGTCTTCAGGAAACGCATATTTTAAGGCGTTTGTAAGTAGTTCATTAACTATCAAACCAATGGGCACTGCCGTGTCCACATCCAGCTCCAGGCTGTCCATGACGCATTCAATTTTCACTTTATCTTCTGCATTAAAGGTGTCTAAGATGCCTTCGCCCAGATTTAGGAAATAATCCTTCATTTCTATGCTTCCCGGATTTTCTCCCTGATATAATTTTTGATGTATGATGGCCATGGATTGTACCCTGTTTTGACTGGCTATCATCACATCTTTGGTTGCGGAATCTTCCAATTGGGCTGATTGTAGCGAAATCAAACTTTTAACCAATTCTAAATTATTTTTTACGCGGTGGTGAATTTCTTTAAGGAGCAATTCATTTTGCTTGTTTTTGATATCTAACTGGTTATTTAATGCGAGTAATTCTTTGTTTCGCTTTTGGCGCTTATTGTAATAATAGAACAATCCAAAAAGAATAAATGCCAATAAACCCACGAGAATTATATAGAGAGTTTGTGTTATGCGCTGTTGTGCTATTTTTTCATTTTGAAAGATGATGGTGGCATTTTTTTGCCCGGTTTCATATTTAGCCTGAATTTCACCATCCAAACTTTGGATGGCGCGTTCTTTGAGTTCTGTAAATGCACTTGCATAAAGCCTGTTATATATCAATGCATTTTTGTAATCACCCATGGACTCATAAATTGACGATACGTGCATATAGTTTTCCCAAAGATTTCTTATTCTTCCTGTTTTTATCATAATATCAATGGCTTCTAAATTATAGGGGAGGGCTTCTTCATATTTTCCCTGCATTAAAAGCACGTGGCCAATATTACCCAAAGAAGGGATGAGGTATCGTTGCAGACCCATTTCTCTTGATCTATCAAAATTCGCCTGGTAATCGGCAATGGCGGCTTTATACTCTCCCATATATTTGTATATATTTCCACGCCAGTTTATGGATGCCATTAAAGGAATACCATTTTCACCTATGCTATTGTAAAGGTTAATTGCTGTATTAATATTTGCTAATGCATCTTTGAGATCATCTCCTGAAAAAAGTTGGTTAAAAGCTTTATTATGGTAGGACAATGCCAAATCTTCCTTTGAATCTAAATTTTCCAGTATTTCAATGGCTTTGTTGCAAAAATCGATTCCTGTTCTATATTCGTTTTCGTAATATAATAATCCACAAATATGTGTGTAGCTTTGTGCAATTCCTTTTTGATTGTTTAATTTTTGGAAAATCTCCAAAGCTTTATAAGCTTGTTCTGTGGCCTGGCCATACTCTGTTTGGAGGGTATAAACTACCTTTAAGGCTAGATAGGATTTGGCGAGGTCTAAATCATTTTTTAAAGCGCTGTAAATATCCTTTGCCTGTAGGGTGTAAACCAATGAAGAATCTAGTTTTGAGTATTCTTTGTGATAATATGCCAGATGTAAATAAGATTTAGCAAGGGCGTTTTGGTTATTCAGTTTTTTGGACAGCAATACAGCTTTATGTGAATTCACGCCTAGCTGAGTGGAGTCTGCAGGTATTTTTTCATGTATATCCAGCCATTCAAAAATGGAATTCAAATCTTTCACATTTGAATCCTGTGAAAAACCAGAGTGAGTGTGAAAAAACATAAAAAGCAGGTGAAAAATGATGAGCAGTATTCTTATTTGCCCAACATTTCTGAAATATTCTGTTTGGGAAACCTGTTCGGTTGCCATGAAAGAATGCTTATAATGGTCTTTACCTTCTTTTTTGGCAATTATAATGTTACCTATATTAAGACTAGGAATATTGGTCCCATTTAAGTCAATAGGTTTGGATGTGCAGGGATTTTCAACTCCATTGGGAATTTCCAAAATGCCATAGCCGGTAAAAAATTCCCTTAATTCTGGTGGCGGTAAAATATTAACAGGTTCTTTCATACACTAAGCGATAGATTATAATAGATATTAAGGTGCTTGTAATATGGCTACCCAATGACTTCCTTTTTTATTCCGGCAGACACATCGTTTTAACCTTTGTTATTTGCAATCAGGTTTTCATGATTTCCTGATTTTAAGTTGATTTCATAGAAAAGTAAATCTGTATAAATCTAAAAACAAGTAGCTTATGATGAAAGCAACCTAAAAATGTCCTAAGGGGTTAATTAAGTTCCCAAAGTACCTTTTGGTAAGCTAGATGGTCTGTAGCCTTGTTAAGAGCTCGGTGCGCATTCCTTTAGTCATAGGAATTGCTTTTCTGGAAATAACTACGTGAGTACCGCCTATCTCGTCTATTTGGGAGAGATTGATAATGTAAGATCTATGAATTCTTAAAAAATGTTTTTGAGGTAGTTTTTCGTCCATGTCTTTAAGCGTGGTCACTATCAAATATTCCTTTTCATTTGAAAATATCCTGCAATAATTGCGTTCTGCCTGAATATACCGAATGTCCTTAATATCTAACTTTACCATAGTCTCACGGTGTCTAACAAAAAGGCAATCTTTTAAAATATAGGAGGAAGCCCCATTTTTAGAATCATTGGATGGGGTAGTGATATTACTTTTTAATTGATGAATTGTAAGCTCAATACTGCGTTGTAAATCTAATTTTTTAAAGGGTTTGGAGATAAAAGCATAAGGACGGGTTAATTTAGCCCTGTTAAAATTTGCCTCATCCGCATTTGCTGTAAGGTAGATAATGGCAAGATTATTATGGAATTCCTGCATCTTTTGGGCGGTCTCTATTCCATCTAATTCTCCCTTAAGTTGAATGTCAATCAACACAATATCCGGGAGGTTGTTTTTAATATGGCTTATGGCGTCTTCCCCCCTGGGAATAATTCCTGAAACTTCATACCCCATTTCTGTAAGCTGCATGGAAATATTGGCCGCGATGATCATTTCATCCTCAACTACTAATATTTGAATAGGTTGAGTCATCTTATAAAGTTATTTAAGTCCAAGGGAAGGATTAAAACCAGAATGGATTCTGAGGTATGCCTGAAGCTCCTATCCTTTGAGAAAACTTCCGAAATAAATCTAAGGAAAAAATTGTCGGTCAAAAAAGGTACGTTTGTCATTGTGTTTTTTAATTAAATAAATCTCAAAAGGACAAGTAGGAGTTTTTGGGGGAGGGGATGGGAACCTTCCTGGCATCAGAAAGCATATATTTAAGGGGTACAGGGATCTAATATAATACATAATTACCTAAAAATTGATGTTTATTTTATTGGAACAAGGAATCCGGCTATTCTTCCTAATATAAAAAATGGGATTCCAGTTAAAAGTTCATTTTTCAGACCGCGTTTTGTATTTTTACAAAGAAAACAATCTTAATAGGAATGGAGAAACAAGAAATTCTGGCAAAGTGTAATGAAATGTCTAAAAACACTTTGATGGAAACCCTGAATATAGAATTTACAGATATAGGAGACGATTTTGTTACCGCCAGGATGCCGGTGACGTCCAGGGTCCACCAACCGGACGGAGTCCTGCACGGGGGTGCAAGTGTGGCATTGGCCGAAAGTGTTGGCAGTGTGGCTTCTCATATTTTTATGGATGCTGAAGATTTTTATATCCGCGGCATTGAAATTTCTGCCAATCATATAAAAAGTATTTCTGAAGGATATGTATTTGCAAAAGCAACATTTATTCACAAAGGAAGAACCACTCAGCTATGGAATATACGAATTACAGATGTTGAAGATAATCTGGTCTCCCTGGTAAAATTGACAACCATCGCGTTGCCTAAAAAGAAATAAATGATCACTTCTGAAGAATTTTTTGATAAACTTCGGTTTCAGCTGGAGAAGAAATTGCCTTTTGTAGCTTATAAAAAACCATCGACGCCTACAGGGGAAATAAAAGCATTTCTGCAATCTAATTCTGAAACCTATAAAATCCTGAATTTTTCTGAAAGCGGCTTTGTATTCGCTCCTTTTGCTGCCAATAAACCTAAATTCCTTATTCCTGCAGCTCAATCTGAATTTCTGGAAACCAACATTGATCTTTCAGAAATTGACAAAGATTTCAGGAATTCATCTATCGCTGAAATTGAAGTTGAAACGGCCCGGAAGCAGCATGTAGCTTTAGTGGAAAAGGGGATAGAGCAAATAAAAAAAGGGATTTTTAAAAAGGTGGTGCTTTCAAGGCGGGAATCTGTTAAACTACAAGGACGGGATTCTATAAAAATTTTTCAGGAATTACTCCAGTTGTATCCAACAGCGCTTGTATATATATGGTTTCATCCGGAAACGGGATTATGGCTTGGTGCAACTCCCGAAACCTTACTTGAAATTGAGCGGAACCGGTTTAAAACGATGGCACTTGCAGGAACTGTAAAATATGCGGGAGAAATGGAGGTTGTTTGGGGGCAAAAGGAAAAGCAGGAACAGCAATTTGTTACCGATTCTATTATGGAGAATTTAAAACCCTTTGTTGAGAAGATCGAAAAATCTCATCCTTTTACAGCTAAAGCCGGGAATTTACTGCATTTAAAAACCAATATCTCCGGATTTTTATATCCGGAATCTCAAGATTTGGGAAAGTTGATCTCTGTAATTCATCCAACTCCTGCCATTTGCGGACTTCCAAAGGAACCCGCCAAAAACTTCATCCTGGAAAATGAAAATTACGACAGGGAATATTACTCCGGATTTTTAGGAGAACTCAATTTGAAGAAGGAAATCAAACGTAGCGGGAACCGAAGGAATCAGGAAAACCAGGCGTATGCAAGTATTATAACCACTTCGAATTTATTTGTAAACCTGCGATGTATGAAGTTTGAAGAGAAGCAGGCCGTTTTGTTCGTTGGCGGCGGAATTACAAAAGACAGCGATCCAGAGGCAGAGTGGGTGGAAACCCAAAATAAGGCTGAAACCATGAAGGCAGTGCTTCTTAAATAAGGTTTAAAATTTGGGATAAAAACCTTTTGAAATCGTAATTTTGATTGATTATAACCTCCACCGGGGACCTCACAGGTTTCTATACGTTGCGAGGTTCAGTTCAAGTTTTTTAAAAACAGAAATTCTGTGAAATATTCCAAAATTCCCGTAGCTCAGTCTATAGTTGCTTTGTGCGTATCAAAAAAAATTAAACATGTTGTGATTTCCCCGGGTTCACGAAATGCACCATTAACCATTGGCTTTACCCATCATCCCGAAATTAAAGCATACAGCATTGTAGATGAGCGTTGTGCAGCATTTTTTGCATTGGGGATGGCACAACAACTTCAACAAGCAGTCGCGTTGGTCTGTACTTCCGGATCGGCATTGTTGAATTATTATCCAGCAGTGGCAGAAGCTTTTTACAGCGATATTCCTTTGGTGGTGATTTCCGCAGACCGCCCAATAGAACGTATAGATATTGGAGATGGACAAACCATTAGACAAAAAAATGTATTCGAGAACCATATCCTGTATTCCGCCAATCTCTATTCTGAAATCGTGCTGGAGAATACCTCTGCAGATAAAAAATTACAGCAGAAACAATTTGAATCTCAAAAACACAATGAACGGGAGATCAATCTTGCACTGAATAAAGCTTTGGAAGGAAAGGGTCCGGTTCATATTAATGTGCCTTTTTATGAGCCGTTGTATGACATGGTAGAAAAAGCATCGGTCAACCCCTTGCAGATCCTGCCGGAAATCCGGGAACGGGATTATTCTGAAAAGGAACTGTCAGCCTATGCCGAAATCTGGAACAAGGCCAAGCGAAAAATTGTGATTGTGGGGGTTGCCCAGCCAAATGTGCTGGAACAGAAATTCCTGGATTTTCTCGCTCAGGATGAATCGGTGTTGGTGTTGACCGAAACCACTTCAAATTTAAATCACCCGGAAATCTTTACCCGTATAGATACCCTGATAGGCCCTGTTGAAAGAAGCGAAGATGCAGCAAAACAATTTGAGGCTTTAAGGCCGGATATATTACTAAGCTTCGGGGGGATGATAGTTTCAAAAAAGATCAAGTCTTTTCTTCGCAATTTTCAGCCGGAACATCACTGGCACGTGGATCCTAAAAAGGCATACAATACTTTCTTCTGTTTAAACAAGCATTTTGAGACTTCCATCAATTCCTTTTTCAGGAAGTTTCATCCGTTGCTTGAAAAAGGGAATAGCGATTATGCTTCTCATTGGAAAAATATCAGGAAAAAAAGACAGGAGCGGCACGATCTATATGTGCAGGAAATCCAATATTCCGACTTTAAAGCAATGCAGGCAATTGTGCCAACGGTTCCAAAAAAGTATAATGTACAGCTTGGAAATAGCGCTACGGTTAGGTATGCACAACTTTTTAAATGGGACGAATCTCAGAAGTTGTTTTGTAATCGCGGCACGAGCGGGATAGATGGAAGCGTTTCTACCGCTGTAGGAGCTGCGCTCATCAATGAAGATCCTACTTTGCTAATATGCGGTGATCTTAGCTTTTTCTATGACAGCAACGGACTGTGGAACAATTACATTCCAAAAAACTTCAGAATAATTGTTCTGAACAATGAAGGCGGTGGGATTTTTAGAATTCTTCCGGGAAATAAAAATACCGAAAATTTTGATACGTATTTTGAAACCATACATCAAATGAATACAAAACCTGTATGTGAATTGTATGACATTGAATATCTTTCAGCTAAAAATTCCGAAGAGATCAGTGAAGCCTTACATGGATTTTATGAAGTTTCAGAAAAGCCAAAGTTACTGGAAATCTTTACTCCGCGTCAAATTAATGATGAGGTTTTACTGGAGTACTTTAGTTTTATGAAATCCTGAAGAGACAGATAATTTTCAAAAGGGGGAAATCTTTTTTATTAAAGTATCTTTGCGTTTTAAAATTTAGCTATGCTGACAATTGGTGAATACCATACGATGATAATTGACCGTGATACGGAACCCGGATTATTTTTGAGAAATGACGAAGGGGATGAGGTCTTACTGCCTAATAAATATAAACCGGAAACCTTTAATTTGGAAGATGAGATACAGGTCTTTGTTTATCTGGATCATCAGGAAAGGCCGGTTGCTACTACATTAACGCCTTATGTTAAGCTTGACGAATTCGCTTATTTAAAGTGCGTGGAAGTATCTGATATTGGCGCTTTTTTGGACTGGGGGCTGGAAAAACATCTTTTTGTTCCTTATCGCGAGATGGCTTCAAAAATGCGGAAAGAGAGCTGGTACCTGGTTTTTTGTTATTTGGACCAGGAGACCAATCGATTGGTTGCTTCCAGTAAAACCAATGCTTTTTTAGATAATACAGAATTAACGGTAGAACCTTTTGAGGAAGTGGATATTATTGTAGCAAATCCTACAGATCTTGGAATGAATGTAATCGTGAATGAACTGCATCAGGGTTTGATCTTTAAGGATGATATTTTTCAGGATATGCAACCCGGGGACCGTTTAAAGGCATGGGTTAAGAAAACAAGGCCGGACGGGAAAATAGACATCACCTTGCAGCGTCCGGGATATAGAAGTATTGAGCCCAACGCTCAGGATATATTGAATGAAATAGCACTTAAGGGAGGTCATCTAAAACTCACCGATAAATCTTCCCCGCAGGAAATCCAGAGAACACTTCAAATGAGTAAAAAAAGCTTTAAAAAGGCGATTGGTACTTTATACAAGCAACGCCTTATAGATATTAAGGAAGACGGGATCTATCTTAAAAAAGATCAATAATTATAACCTCTTCTGGCAAAAGGATTGTACCGTGTAAGGTAATAATGTCCCGTCCCTTCAGCAGCATTCCTGTAAACAGCATTTCTGGTTCCGCTTCCGGGAAGTTCAGGGCTGAATGATTGGTTAAAAAACCGCGGACTTGTATTCCAATCGGTATTGCGACCTACGGAAATGGAGTTATCCTTTTGAGGCAACTGTACCGGAGGAGCGAGTTGCACCGTTCTTGATTTCATCCTTCTTTCCCGTGCCATGAATTCGGCCATATTTACTTCGCGGGATTCATTTTCAGGATCAAAATTTACACTTCGTATTTTGAAATTTCCGGTGTTGGGAATTTCAGGCGATAAAATGCTTAAAGAGGGAATAATTTCGATTCTTTTAATAATAAATTCTGAAGAAGCATCGGTAACAGCAGGGATTTCCTGGGCAGTTCCGAAATAGGATATGAAGATAAAAAAGAAAAGTATTCCTATTTTTTTCATTTCTGAAGTTTTTTCAAATATATCAAGAATTGTGCTAAAGAGCATTCTATAATTAAATATGATTGGTAATCCGGCTATCCAATTGATATTTTAAGATGAAAAGGAAACCGTACATTTAACTTTAAAATCCTATTTTTACGGTAAAACAAAGCATATGAATATCATTGATTGGAAAACGGTAAAAGAATTTGAAGATATCACCTATAAAAAGGCAAATGGAGTTGCGAGGATAGCCTTTAACCGTCCGGATGTTAGGAATGCGTTCAGGCCAAAAACCACCAGTGAATTGTATCAGGCTTTTTACGATGCACAGGAAGATACTTCTATAGGCGTGGTTTTATTATCGGCAGAAGGACCTTCTTCCAAAGACGGAGTGTATTCCTTTTGCAGCGGCGGAGACCAGAAGGCGAGAGGCCATCAGGGATATGTTGGTGAGGACGGGATGCACAGGCTTAATATTCTTGAAGTCCAACGTTTAATACGATTTATGCCAAAAGCTGTGATCGCAGTAGTTCCCGGCTGGGCTGTTGGCGGCGGGCATAGTTTGCATGTGGTGTGTGATCTAAGCCTTGCCAGTAAGGAGCATGCGATTTTCAAACAAACCGATGCGGATGTCACCAGTTTTGACGGAGGATATGGATCTGCTTATCTCGCCAAAATGGTAGGCCAAAAACGCGCCAGGGAAATTTTCTTTTTAGGAAGGAATTATTCTGCCCAGGAAGCTTTTGAAATGGGAATGGTGAATGCCGTAATTCCTCACGAGGAACTTGAAAATACCGCTTTTGAATGGGCCCAGGAAATCCTTGCAAAATCCCCAACCTCCATAAAAATGTTGAAATTCGCGATGAACCTTACCGATGATGGCATGGTGGGACAACAGGTTTTTGCAGGGGAAGCAACCCGATTGGCTTATATGACCGATGAGGCCAAAGAAGGAAGGGATGCCTTTCTGGAAAAAAGAAAACCTAATTTTGTCAAAAAATGGCTTCCTTAATGGAAAATTTTTCGAATAAAGAAATAGACCTGAGTTCCCTTCCCAATTATGAGGAGGTTAATTTTAATCCTATTTCTGCTCAATATCTTAAAAAAGTTTTGGTGGAATCTGGAATATTCCTTGTAATAGTTTTAATAGTTGTTGCATTGCTGTTTTATTATCAAATAGAAACCTATTACATCTATTCCGGGATCGTCTTTTTTGTATTATTTTTTGGTTTTAAACTTTGGAATAGCATCAAAATGCAGGATGAATACGGCTATGCTATTCGGGAAAGAGATGTTTTATATAGAAGGGGGTATCTTATAAGCAGAACTACCGTAGTTCCTTTTAACAGGATTCAGCATGCTACCATATCAAGGGGAGTTCTGGATAAATTTTTTGGAATTGCGACCCTAAATATATTTACAGCCGGAGGAAGCGGCGGCGATATTCAAATTCCTGGTCTGGAACCGGAACTTGCAGTACGGCTAAAGGAATCCCTGGCTAAAAAGATCGCTGAAGATGAGAGCTGATTTTTCTACACCCCAGCGTCAATCGGGGATAGGGGTGTTGCTTATTTTTCTCACGACCATCTATAAATTTGTAAAGGGATTTTGGGTACTTGGGGTTTATTTTCTGCTTAAAAGCCCGGGAGGAAGGATCTTGTTTTTTGTAGGACTGGGGATAAGCATTTTAGCGATATTTGCACTTATCTATAGTTACTGGTATTACAGGAAGTTTTTATTTCATATAGATTATTCCAAAGAAGAATTCATGCTTCAAAAAGGCGTTTTTTCTACCGAAGATATCGCGGTTCCCTTCGACAAAATTCAACAGGTATATTTAAAGCGTTCTATCCTACAGCGTATTATAAATGTATATAGTCTGGTTATTGAAACTGCTGGCAGCAGCGATAAAGAGATAAGTATAAAAGCTATTTCAAAGGAAAAGGCAGATAAACTCTCAGCCCTGTTGATAAAGGTGAAAAAGGATGCTGCAATAGCTGAAACTGAGACTGAAGAATTGGAAGATCCTGCCAACAAGGAGGTTTTATGGACGCATAAATTAAATTTTTCCGATCTTTTAAAAATAGGTTTTAGTACCAATTACCTGCGTGGACTTGCTCTGATTTTTGTGTTTTTTTCGACTATTTTCAATGAATTAAGGCCTTTTGTAGAAGATTATTCTGAAGATCTTGATGAGCAGTTGAACCAAATTCCAGGACTTCTGGAATCTGTGGGAGTTTTTGTTATTATCGCCATCATGATGTTGCTGCTAAGTATGATTATTACGGTTGTTGAGGTTTTTATCAAATACTACGGACTTAAACTTCAGCAAAGCAAAAACAGTCTTGAACTTGAAATGGGATTAAAAACCAATACAAAGATTTCATTGCAACCCAGACGAATTCAGCTATTACAGGTCACGACCAATCCTGTTCAAAAGTGGCTAAATTTATACGAGGCGCGTTTTTCCCTTGCAAGCAGTGAAAATACCCTGGAAAAATCGAAGATTAAAATTCCGGGTCTTGGTGAAACAACGGTTGAAAAGATAAAATCCTTCGTGTATGCTGATGCCAGCGTCGAAGTTAGCCTGGAGAAAACTTTTCTTCCAGACAGGATCTTATTATTCCGCCAGATGTTCCAGTCGGTTTTTCTGCCAATAGCGCTCAGTGCTTTTTTTCCAATTTTCACAGATTTTATTGCATTTAATACCTGGACAGTAATGGTCGGGATCTATTTTATTATAGGAATTATCTGGCAGCTCAAACTTTTCAGCTCTAAAAAATTACAGATCTCTGATGATTTTCTCCGCTTGAAATCTGGCGTATGGAATAAGAAGGAAGAAACGGTGGAAACCTATAAATTACAATCTTTAAGTGTTATACAGCCAATTTGGTATAAGAAAAGAAATGTTTGTAATATTACATTTCATACTGCCGGTGGGGATGTTTCGTTTAGAGCGGTGGATAAAAAAATAGTTCCATATCTAAATTATATTCTCTTTAAAATTGAAACTGCCAGCAAAGGATGGATGTAAATAAGTAAATAGTTAAGCCACGAATTCACTAACTTTTGGTAGCGGACTCGTGGCTTTTTTATTCTGATTTGTCTAACGACTTATTATTTTAATCCAGGGTATTTTTCCGGGTTCGCCTCATTCATAATAGCATACACCTTTTCAAAGATATCTTCAGCAGAAGGTTTGGAGAAATAATCTCCATCTGTACCGTAGGCCGGTCTGTGTGGTTTTGCTGCCAGGGTTTGAGGCTTGCTGTCTAAATGAATATATGCGTTTTGTTCCTCTATAATTTGTTGTAAGATATAGGCAGAAGCTCCTCCCGGAACATCTTCATCTATTACCAACAATCTATTTGTTTTTGCCACACTCTTAACAATATCTTTATTAAGATCGAATGGTAGCAGCGACTGCACATCGATGATCTCGGCATTAATACCTGATTCCTGCAGTTCTTTGGCTGCTTGTTCTACAAGTCTTAATGTCGAGCCATAGGAAACCAGCGTGATATCTTTTCCTTCTTTTATGGTTTCCACAACTCCAATAGGGGTTCTAAATTCTCCCATATTGGTTGGGAGTTTTTCTTTTAACCTGTATCCATTAAGACATTCTACAACCAATGCAGGCTCATCACCTTCCAGTAAAGTATTATAGAATCCGGCGGCTTTGGTCATATTTCTAGGTACCAGGATGTGCATTCCTCTCAATAAATGAACAAGAGCACCCATTGGTGAGCCACTATGCCAAATCCCTTCCAGTCTGTGTCCCCGGGTTCGTACAATAAGTGGTGCTTTTTGTTTTCCTTTGGTACGATATTGCAGGGTTGCAAGATCATCACTCATAATTTGTAAGGCATACAGCACATAATCCAGGTATTGAATTTCGGCAATAGGTCTCAATCCTCGCATGGCCATTCCAATTCCCTGTCCAAGGATTGTAGCTTCCCGAATACCAACATCGGCTACGCGTAACTTTCCGTATTTTTCCTGAAGTCCTTCCAGCCCCTGGTTTACATCCCCAATTTCACCCGCATCTTCTCCAAAAATCAAGGTTTCAGGCTTGTTTTCAAATATTTTATCAAAATTATCACGAAGGATGATCCTGGCATCTACTTCTTTGGAATCATCAGCATAAACAGGTTTTACCTCATCTATATAAATTGCATTTTCCGCAGATTCGCTGTATAGATTGCTGCTGTATTCAGGTTGGGAATCGTTGGTGTATTTCGCTATCCAAGTGATAAGTTGGGTTCGGGCATCACTTTTGGTTCCTGTTAAATAGCGTAGACTTTTTCTGGCCGCTATCAAAAGATCTTTTTTCAATGGCTCCTGGATCTCTGAGATCTCCTTTTTGAAAGATAGAATGGCTTCCTTGTTTTCACTGGCTTTTGCCGCCTGATCCAATAAAGGTAAAAGCTCCTTCATCTTTATTTTCATAGGATCTGTATAAGCAACCCAGGCCGCTTTTTTTCCATCCCTTACCTGTTTTTTGATATCGCTATCAATTTCATCCAATTCTTCGGCGGTAGCGAAATTATTTTCGATTACCCATTCCCGAAATTTAACATTACAATCATGTTCCCGTTCCCATGCCAATCGTTCCGCATCTTTATAGCGTTCGTGAGAACCGGAAGTAGAATGTCCCTGGGGTTGTGTGAGTTCCTTAACGTGGATCAATACAGGAGAGTGAGATTTTCTCGCAATTTTAGAGGCATTTTCATAAGCTTCTACAAGAGCTACATAATCCCAGCCATTTACAATTATTATTTCGTATCCTTTATTGTCTTCGTCCCGTTGGAATCCTTTTAGAATCTCAGAGATATTTTCTTTTGTAGTTTGGTATTTTGCGTGAACAGAGATGCCGTATTCATCATCCCAAACATTCATCACCATTGGCACCTGTAAAACTCCCGCTGCGTTGATAGCTTCCCAAAAATGACCTTCGCTTGTACTGGCATTTCCTATGGTTCCCCAGGCAATTTCATTTCCATTTTCTGAAAATTTTTCAGAATTTATTCCTTCTACATTTCTATAAATTTTTGAAGCTTGCGCCAAACCTAATAATCTAGGCATCTGCCCGGCTGTAGGGGAAATGTCGGCACTGGAATTTTTTTGCTGCATTAAATTTCTCCAGCTTCCGTCCTCATTTAAGCTATGTGTTGTAAAGTGTCCACCCATTTGTCTTCCGGCAGACATAGGTTCGTTTTCTATAGAAGTATCGGCGTAAAGCCCTGCAAAAAATTGCTGAATATTCAAGGCTCCAATGGCCATCATAAAAGTTTGATCCCTATAATATCCGGATCTGAAATCTCCATTTTTAAAGACTTTGGCCATCGCCAGTTGAGGGATTTCTTTTCCATCTCCAAAAATTCCAAATTTGGCTTTTCCGGTAAGTACCTCACGTCTTCCCAATAGACTGCATTCACGGCTGGTGACTGCGAGTTTATAGTCTTTTAAAACCTCTGTTTTAAAATCTTCAAAAGAAATGGATTCTTTGGATTGTGTTTCGCTTTGCATGAAATTATTTTAGAGTGTAACAAATGTAACGAAATCTATGGATAAATACAATTCAATAAAAGGCAATAAATTTTTGCTATCTCCATTTAAAAACTCTTTTAATTATTGATTCTATAATTAAAAGAGGTTTTTTTAGTATTTATTAAGAATTCTATAATGTAGCTTCTTAAAAATTCATTATCCCCAAGGCTGATAAGGTACAACTAAAAATTTATTAATACCATTGTCTTGTGAAGAGTCTTAACAGCGTATTAATATCTAAAGTGACAATAAATCTAATTTTTTGATCGTAATTCTCCTGGGCAATTTCCCATCCTAAATTAGAATAAACAGGAAAGTAAACTTCGAAATAATCCTGAACCAAACTCATTCTCACGCCCGAATCATACAGAAATTTGGCATCTTGACCTTTGTTTTTAACCAATCCTACATCTCCATAGGCAAAGATCCACTTCCAAATGTTGGTATTCGCGTTAAAGGTGGTCATCCATTGATTTGCGAATTCGGGTTCTAACTGTGATTTAAATCCACCTTCTGCCGGGATGATTTGTTGACTAAACAAACCACTGGCCTGACTTCTTCCGTAGTAATTATAATCAAAAAGGTAATCGGTTGGACGGTCCAGTGCGAAGCTGAAATAATCATTGTCCCTTTCATCATTATAAATAAAGGTACCGGCAAACATCCGGAGATTTATTTGCCTGTTGTTCTTAAAAAGCTTTCGGTATTCCACGTCCAGGGCAACCTTGCTGAAATTTTTTGCGATTTGGTAATCGATCCCGGCGGAGATATAATCTACAAGATTCGTATCGCTGTAATTGTAACGAACATTAAATACATTGTACTCCGGTTGTTCTACAGGGTTTAAAGGATCAAGGTCCTGGTTAACATTCACATTCCGCAGAAAAAGGCTTTGGCGCTCATTATCCCGTAGATATGAATTCCTGAAATAGAATCCCAGATAAGGCGTGAACTTTTCATAGAACAAATCAAATCCATAGGAAAAACGCGTGCCACCAATTCCATAGCGCAGGGCAAAAAGATCCTGATCATCATAATAATGAGTATTGGCAATCGAAGCGGATCCCACAATGGTTTTACTGTTAAAACCAAATTTTGGGGAAATCTTAAAATCAAAATTTCGGTTAAGAATCGTCTTATTATATAATTTAGGTCCAATGGCAATACCATCATACAGGTTGTATGAAAATTCGGGCATGAAGAATAATTGATTATACCTTGGATCCTCCACATCCTGCAACAATCGGAATTGAATTGGCTTATTTAAGAGTTTTGTTACTCCCTTATAATTATCCCGTTGATTTAACTCGGGAATCTCACCTTCATAATTAAGTGCCAGACGATCTATATTATCTCTTGGAATTGTTACTTCCTTAGCTTCTCCTAAGTCCTCAACCCAGGTTTTGTAAACTATTTCGCCGTCCTTAAGGCCGTAAAGCGATACGGGCATGGCATTATTTCTTTTGTTTTTTATGGTAACCTTTAATGAGTCCGGGGATTTTTTTAATCCTGAGATTTTGAAATCAATTTTCTGGTTCGTTTTTACAAAATCTTTATAAAACCAGGAAATATCCTTTTGTGCATTTTTTTGAAGGATCTCAAGAAAATCAAACTCATTAGAAGGTTTCAGGAGATTTGTCTTATAAAATTCAGAAATGGAGTTTTTAACCGCATCTGTTTCCAAAAATGCGTCAACATATTTTAAGCCTGCTCCGGCTTTATAGGCATTGGCAATATTCTGATTAAATTTCACCAAGGAATCCTGCGCGGTGGAAAGCGGCTGATCCAGGTTCATCCTGGCCATATGTAGGTATAGAAAAGGATATTGATCGTTAAATTCAAGATCGGCAGCATGAAACCATTTGATACCTATAATATTACTCAAACTCCCAAGGACTTTCATCTTAGGATAATACGTATCCACATAATCCCGCATCAATGAAATTTGAATGGCATCATAAACCCATTGTTCTTTCCTTGGATTTAGAAGAATGGTGTTTTTAAGATATTGATTGGTGATCGCTTTTAATTGCTTAATATCATATTGAAACCCGTCCGGGAAAGGCCGTATAAACCTGGGTAATTGATTTAATCCATAAACCGGATTATTTAGGTAATCCTCCCTTGTAATCATTAGGCTTTCATGTGGATAAGAGCCAAGCCTTTGTTCCAGAAACTTGAGGATCCTGTCTATTATAAAGCCTTTCATTTGAGGGTTTAGATTTTCATCTTCAAGATTGGTCAATACCTCTTTTTTGTTTACCAAAATTGCGTCAAATCTATAGGATTTAGTAAGGAATAGATCTGAAGTAACCGTATTCTTACCAGTTAAATAGGTGGTTTTATATTTATCTTCAGTTACAAGTCGCTCTGTTTTTAGGGGCGAGGCTACATATAAATAAGGACGTGTGGAAAGTTTAATATTGATATTCGCAGGTGCTGCATATTGATTTCCTAGGTTTTTATCACTGTATAACTGCCATTCCCCATTATAAACTGCCGGGGTGATGTACCAGTATTTAAGTTTATAATTTCCAAGATCGTCATACCCAAATCGGGTAAATTTTTCTGAAGGAACTTTTACCTGATAGAGTAGATTGATGGTTGCTTTTTTACCCGGCAATAATGGTCGTGGTAAATTTACACGGATTAAATCGGGGTTTTCTTCCGGCCGTTCCCAGGAGTATAGCTGTACATTCTCATCTGTGATACTATAAATTTTGGTAGATCCCCGTTCTCCAGATCTTGCAAAATGGAATCTTCGAATGTAGTCTTCAGCAAATCTTTTGGCCAATGGAGTGCTTTTGTCCTTATAACTGTTGGCCCAATCATTTAGATATATAACGCTAAGTGTATCCTCTCCGGAATTCTCGTATAAGATTTCCTGCTGAATATTAAATGTTTGAATGGAATCATTTAAAACCGCGGTTATATTCATGGTAGTTTGCCCAAAGCAAGTACTAAGGGCCAACAATGAGAAAAGGACCAATAAATTACCTTTAAGTTTCAATAGGTACAGACTTTAAAAGATTAGTAAACCAGGGTATGGTTAATTATGCTCAAAAATAATTCAAGTAATAAAAATAGTATGAATGGGCTTCTTTAAAAATTAGGACTCAAATTATATTCATCATAGAATTTATCAAGGATTTCTATTACTTCGTCTTCGGTATCCACCAATTGAACCAGGTCTATATCGCCATCGCTTATGTTTTCAAATTCGTCCTGTAGTGTGTTACGTATCCATTCCAGCAGTCCGCTCCAATATTCGGTCCCTACCAAAATAATTGGGAATTTATCTATTTTATTGGTTTGAATAAGGGTGATGGCTTCAAAAAGTTCATCGAGTGTACCAAAACCGCCGGGCATCACAACGAATCCCTGGGAGTATTTAACGAACATTACCTTACGAACGAAAAAATAATCAAAATCCACATTTTTATTTGAATCGATGTATGGATTGTCATGTTGCTCAAAAGGCAGGTCAATGTTTAATCCTACGGAAGTTCCGCCCGCAAGATGGGCACCTTTATTTCCTGCTTCCATTATTCCGGGGCCACCTCCTGTAATAACTCCATAGCCGTGATCTACTATTTTTTGGGCTATTTTTTCAGTTAACTTATAATATTTTTGATCCGGCTTTGTTCTGGCGGAGCCAAAGATGGAGACGCAGGGGCCAATCTGGCTTAGTTTCTCATATCCCTTTACAAATTCCCCCATTATTTTGAAAATGGCCCAGGAATCATTGGTTTTTATTTCATTCCAGGCTTTGGTTCCTTGTTTTGTCCTCATCAATGTTTTTATATTTTAATGTAATTCTTTTCTCAGGTATTGTGCGGTATAACTCTTTTTATCTTTGGCTACTTCTTCCGGTGAACCGCTTGCAACAACATCCCCGCCATTCTTTCCTCCTTCGTATCCAATATCGATAATATAATCGGACATTTTAATCACATCCATATTATGTTCAATGATCACAACGGTATTCCCTTTATCGGCTAATCTATTTAATACATCCATTAAAACACGTATATCTTCAAAATGAAGTCCTGTGGTAGGTTCATCTAATATATAAAACGTATTTCCTGTATCGCGTTTTGAAAGTTCGGTTGCCAGTTTTATCCTTTGGGCTTCCCCTCCGGAAAGGGTTGTGCTTTGCTGGCCCAATGTAATATATCCTAACCCAACATCCTGTATGGTTTTCAATTTCCTGTAAATCTTTGGAATTAACTCAAAAAATGGGGTTGCCTCATTTATGGTCATTTCCAGTACATCTGAAATTGATTTTCCTTTGTATCGTATTTCCAGGGTTTCGCGGTTAAATCGTTTCCCCTGGCAGGTTTCGCATTCCACATAAACATCCGGCAGGAAATTCATCTCGATTACCCGTAATCCTCCGCCTCTGCAGGTTTCACATCTACCCCCTTTTACATTAAAGCTAAATCTTCCCGGTTTGTAGCCCCGGATCATCGCTTCAGGAGTTTTTGCAAACAGCGTTCTTATTTCAGAAAATACCCCTGTGTAGGTTGCCGGATTAGACCGTGGAGTTCTTCCAATAGGCGATTGATTAATGTCGATAACTTTATCTAAATGCTCCAGTCCTTTTATACTTTTATAAGGCATGGGAACTTTTACGCCATTAAAATAAAAGGCATTCATAATAGGGTAAAGGGTCTCATTGATAAGAGTAGATTTCCCACTTCCTGAAACACCTGTAACAGCAATCATTTGACCTAAAGGAATTTTTATGGATACATTTTTAAGGTTGTTCCCGGTAGCACCTTTCAGGATAAGATATTTTCCATTTCCTTTTCTTCGCTCTTTTGGAACTTCGATCTCCATTGTACCATTTAAATATTTGGCGGTAATGGTATTGTGTTTTTTTATTTCTGCTGGAGTTCCTTCACTAATGATTTCACCGCCATGTCTTCCTGCATGAGGACCAATATCTATAACATGATCTGCCCGTTCTATCATATCCTTATCGTGTTCTACCACAATAACAGAATTCCCAAGGTCGCGTAGTGAAATTAGTGAATTGATGAGTTTTTCATTGTCTCTTTGATGTAAACCAATGCTGGGTTCGTCAAGAATATAAAGGACACCAACTAATTGCGAACCTATTTGAGTAGCGAGGCGGATACGTTGTGCTTCCCCACCGGAAAGGGATTTTGAACCTCTGTTCAATGAAAGATAGGTTAAGCCTACATCCACCAAAAATTGAAGCCGGGTCCTTATTTCTTTTATAACTTCAGTAGCGATCAAAAGTTGCTTCTCTGAAAGCTTATCGTTTAAATTCCCAAACCATTCGGCCAGATCGGTGATGTCTTTTTGAGCCAGTTCGGCGATGTTTTGATCGTTAATCTTGAAATACAGCGACTCTTTTTTCAGTCTGCTTCCTTCACAATCCGGACATTCAATTTTGTCCATATATTCCTTGGCCCATCGTTTCAGGGAAGTTGAATCGTTGTTGTTAAAAGTAGCTTCAATAAAAGTAGCCACTCCTTCAAAATCTATTTTATAATCCCTTGTGATCCCAAGGGTTTCAGATTGTTTTGAAAATTTTTCCTTTCCTCCATATAAGATCATATCCAGTGCAGGTTCCGGAATGGATTCTACGGGATCACTAAGTTTAAAGTCGAATCTTTCTGCGATGAGTTCCAATTGAGAAAAAACCCAGTTTTTCTTTTGTGGGCCGTGTGGGGCAATTGCTCCCTTTTTAATGGAAAGGCTTTTATTTGGAATAAGTTTATCAACATTCACTTTATGCAGGGTACCTATTCCGTTACAAGTTGGACAAGCTCCTTTTGGTGAGTTGAACGAAAAATTATTTGGCTCGGGATTGGGGTAGGAAACCCCGGAAGTAGGACACATTAAATTTCGGCTAAAATAGCGAATATCACCACTTTCCTGCTCCATAACCATCAACACATCTTCCCCGTGGTACATCGCGGTTTTTATGCTCTCTTCCAGTCGCTTTTGGGACTCTGCTTTTTCATCGATCTTCAGGCGGTCCACCACGATCTCAATATCATGCATTTTATAACGGTCCAGCTTCATTCCCTTTATAAGGTCGCGTATTTCCCCATCGGTACGGACTTTTACAAATCCTTGTTTGGAAATTTGCTCAAAGAGTTCCCGATAATGACCCTTCCGCGACCGCACTACAGGAGATAAAATGCTGATGCGTTTATCTTTAAAGTCTTTAATGATAAGTTCCTTAATTTGCTCATCATTATAACTCACCATTTTTTCGCCGGTGTTATAACTGTAGGCATCTGCGGTTCTTGCAAACAGCAATCTCAGGAAATCATAAATTTCAGTAATGGTACCAACGGTACTCCGTGGATTTTTACTCGTAGTTTTTTGTTCTATGGCAATTACTGGAGACAATCCTTCTATTTTATCAACATCGGGACGCTCCATTCCCCCCAGAAACTGACGGGCATAGGCCGAAAAAGTTTCGATATACCTGCGTTGTCCTTCTGCATAAATGGTATCGAAGGCAAGGGAGGATTTACCCGATCCCGAAAGCCCTGTAATAACAACCAATTTTTCCCGGGGGATGGTTACATCAATATTTTTTAAATTATGAACCCTGGCCCCTAATACTTCTATATTCTCTTCAGCTTTAGCCATATTTTTCATCAAAGGGGCAAAGGTACTTAAACTGTTGCTAACTAAAAAGAAAGCCCGCATCCGGCGTTGTTAATTAATAGGTAAATTCTTTAGATCTTATTAAATAATAATGACCAAAAAGATTCCTAAAAAAAAGGTTTTATTATAGAATTTGACGTCTTTTTAGATCTAACTATTTTAACAAAATCCTAGTTTAGGAGGTCAATGTTAAAAAAAAATGAATTTAATCTGAAGATTAACTTTTTAGAACAAGTTTTTAACATCTTGTTTGTCAGGATAATATTACTTATTTTTTAAAGATTCATGGGTAATTTCCCCTATATTTATAATGTAAAACTCCCCCCAAGTATTTTATTGATTTCAACCCCACAATTAAAATAATACCCTTGTTTTTTGTTGATCCCCCCGGATTAACTGTGTCCGCTAACGGCACTCAAATATTATTTATTCTTCCAAATCTCAGTTTGTATAATCTGAAAGGTTGGATGTGTATTAAAATTAATTTAGGGATGAAAACAGAAAAAAAACATTTGTTGATCATTAGTAGTCAGAAAAAATTGACCGCTGACTTGAAAGAAGGCTTAAGTGTTCAATTTGTAATTCACGCGGTGAATTCTTTGCACACGGGATACTCTACCGCATTAAAGCTTTTACCGGATATTATCCTCATAGACCAAACCTCTTTAAATTTAAAAGGCCTTAGAAATCTCGGCAATTTCCGATCTACCCATTTCTTGAAAAAAAGTCATTTAATCATTTATGGCGAGGCTTTGGAAAGGACCTTAATTGAAGAGACCTATAATGATCTGGTGGATCAAACCTTTTATACTACCATTTCTACAGCTTGTTTATGTGATGAATTGCTGGAATTTGTGTCTAATGGGCGAACCTTGACCAATTATTGGAAAGATGCTTTTTTAGGACTCTTTAATATAATGGAGAATCCGGTAGTTCTGTTACAGCAGGAAAATATCATAGCCATGAACGATGCTTTTAAACATAGTTTTAAAGTGCATAAAACCGATGGCCTTAAGCTTACCGATTTTGTTCATTGTGAAAATAAAGCCAAAGTTAAAACGAGTTTGCGAAACTTTTCCAAGGGAAAGCACATGCAAGCCAATACAAAAACATCCCTACGATTGAGTAACGGGAAAATTCGTGAAGCAAAAATCAGTTTCTCCAAACTGGATAGGATGATAGACGGTCAATTTATTATGATGATACATTATTCGGAAAATTTGGAATTAAGCGACCAGGTAGGTAGTAAATCTGATCTGGTAGAGAAATGTTTTGAGGAAAACAGCATACAAACCACTTTCAATTTCAGTAAAAGAGAAAAAGAAATCATCCTGCTTTTGTGCAAGGGCTACAAAACGAAGGAAATTTCAGAAACCTTGTTCATTTCGCCAAAAACCATAGAAAAGCATAGGGCAAATATCATTAAACGCACCAATTCTGATACCATTCTTGAAAGCATTATTTACGCCATTAATCACGATTTAATCAATGTAAAAGTCACCTAAGAATAACAATAACTGAGAAAAAAGGGGGAATTCACCCATTTTTAATCAGCTATTATGAAGTTACATTTACTTCAAATAATAAGGATCACCCCCACTACGCTTCTTATTATCTAAGTAGGATAAATTTTACACTATATATAAAGTAAAAATACACACCTCGACGAGGTTTTAGAAAATTAATTTTTAACCATTCTATATATTAACAAAAACAATTAACATTATGAAAAATTTTAAATTTTGCGTTGCCTATCTGGCAATTTTTGCGATGGTCTTTACTTCCTGTAGTAAAGATGAAAACTCTAGCATAGACGGTCCAGACCAGGAACTGGCTACGCTGTCCTTTGCTCCTCTTTTGGATAATCTGGACAATGCACGTGCCGCATTGAAGCAACAGGAAAATGGTATCCCAATTTGTTCTGATACCACTCCAGACTATGTTCAAATAGTCCTCTCTAATGCTGAAGGCGATGTTGTAGGAAGTATAGGGACTCCCTTTAGCATAAACCTTGTCAACAACCAATTATTTACAATGGAAGTTCCTGAACTGCAATTGGTTCCAGGAGTCTATTCCCTTGATCATTTTGCAGTATACAATGCGGCAGATGAATTGATTTGGATTGCTCCAAAAACAGGAGGTGAATTAGCCAATTTCGTAGAAGATCCATTGCCTTTAGCAATTAATCTAGGTGCCGGAGTTAAAAAATATGTAGACGTATCTGTTTTATGTTTTGATGACCGGGATGTGAATGAATATGGTTATTTATTCTTTGAACTGAATCCAGAGCAAGCTGTTAAATTTTGTTTCTTCGTTAACGTTTGTCCTCCTGAACAAGCCGGAAGAGATTTTCCTGCAAGATATAGCGTAAGCATCTGGAGCGGTACAGATAATACCGGCCAAATGCTGTACACCGATGTAGAAAACTTTACTGGGCAATATGCGGATACAGGAGATTACTACGCTTCTCCTTTATGCTTTGCCTTACCAAGCAATGATGATATGGATGAGCCATATTTATATTATGAATTGACATTGCTAAGCTGGCCAGAAAATTATGGAACAGTTCCAATCACTGTTACTAGTGGAACTCTAACAATGGCTGATATTATTGCCAATTTTGATGGAGATGACAATGTTGATTACGAGCATTTAAGATTTGGATGCCCAGGTGGAATTCCAATTGGAGGGAACCCAACTTGTACTCCGGGTGTTCCTACGAGCGGTGATATGGATGGAGATTGTATTCCTGACGCTCAGGATAACTGTCCACAAACTGCCAATCCTGATCAGGCAGATTCAGATGGCGACGGTATAGGAGATGCTTGTGATGGGTGTCCTACTGAAGCTGGACCAGAAAGTAATGATGGTTGTCCTTTAGTAACACCTCCAACTGGATGTGGTACCGCATTTATGTTTGGTGATACACAAATAAATAATATTTCAAATTCTAATCGTTGGGGATGGGCAGAAAATTTTGATACTGCAGATGGTACTACTCAAGTCTTCAACTTTTGGAGAGGTGCCGGCCAAAATGATACCAGCAAAGGAGTATTGGCAGGAACAGTAACCATTACCGCAACTGGTGATCAAGTAGAATTTGATATAGACCTAAACACTGGCTTTACAATTTCAGACCTTCATGTTTATCTAAGTGAAGACAGTCCTGGAAATATTGCTAAAAGTCCAGGCCAATACAACCGAAATGATGAGGTTGGGGACAGTGAAACAAACTTCACTTTAACAAGAACTAGTTCAGATAGTAGTTTCTGGGTAATTGTTCATGCGGGTGATACTTGTAATTAAACTTAATTAATATAACCACCCGATCTTTTAAACCTCGGGTGGTTACTTAATTATTCAAATTAAATGAATAAATATTTTATTAACCATTCTAAATATATTATTAATCTAAACTATTAAATCATGAAAAACTTTAAACTAAAAATAGCCTATCTGGCCGCCTTTGCAATGATCTTTACCTCTTGTAGTAAAGAGGAAGCTACAACAGGCAATGATCCCGATAATATGGCTACCTTATCCTTCGGGGCTTTACTAAATGATCTTATAAGTGACCGTGCCGCTACGAAAGGCCATATTGGCTTTTTAGACGGTGTTCCCGAATGCTCAGAAGGAACAGCGGCCTATGTTGAAATAATCCTATCCCGTGACGGAGCTAACGTTGTTGGGGATGATGGAGAAGGAAATGCCTATCGTGTAGATTTGGTAAATGGCCAAATGTTTACTGAAGAGGATTCTGAACTGGAATTGGAGCCTGGAAACTATTCATTAGACTATTTTGCTGTGTTTACTGCTGATGGGACCATGATCTGGATTGCACCTATGGGTGGGGATGATGATGACCTTTCCAATTTTGTAGATAACCCACTGCCACTTGCTATTGACCTTCGTGCAGGTGTGAAAAAATATGTTGAAGTAGACGTGCTGTGTTATGACGATCGTTTTGTAAATGAATATGGATATTTATTCTTCGACATCAATGAAAACGAGGCTATCAAATTTTGTATTTTCGGAAATGTTTGTCCTCCTTCAGATGGTGGAAGACACTTTCCCGCTTCCTATAGTGTAAATGTATGGTCTGGAGATGACTCTTCCGGAACTGTGCTTTATAATGAGGTACAAAATGTAACAGGAACTTATGACAATGGGGATTTCTATGCTGAACCATTGTGTTTTGCTTTGCCAGATACAGCGGGTGAGGACGAGTATTATTTTGAAATTACTTTGCTAAATTCTGATGAGTACGGTGATGTAGTAGAAAGAGTAATCAGAAGAGGTTCGATTACCGATGATGTTGTTAGAACTTTCTTTGACGGTGAGAACAATCTTGAATACTTCCATTTCCGTGAAGGATGTGATGGAGAAGATAACGTACCGATTTTTGAAAATCCTTTAGATGAAGAGATGTATTACAAAACTTGTGCTAATTCACTTAATGGGTCTAATTCATCAGTTTTTGCTTATTTCCAGGTTAAGGGTAATGTATTAAAGGCAACAGTTCTTGCTGCCGGTGTAACTCCTAACCAGATGCATCCACAGCATATCCATGGATTAGATAGCGGGGCTAATGCTACCTGTCCTCCTGCTTCTGCAGATACTGATGGTAATGGACTTATAAGCATCGCTGAGGGATTGCCATTCTATGGTCCAGTTCTGCTTCCACTTGATTTTGAAAATGGAGATTTCCCTATGGCAAGTTCCGATGGTTCATACATTTATCAAAGAACTTTCAATATAAGTGGCCTTTCAATATCAAATTGGGAGAATTTAGTTGTAGTTGCTCATGGAAGAATGGTAGATGGTAGTTATCAGGCAACACTTCCTGTAGCTTGTGGAGAGGTGTCAAACTGTACTAACTAATTGTGGAATAATTAACTGGCCAGGAATTTCCTGACCAGTTAATTATTATTTTACTACTAACTAAAATTTTAATAATTATGAAAAATTTCAAACTCAATATTGCCTTTTTGGCAATATTTGTAATGATATTTTCCTCTTGTAGCAAAGAGGAGGCCGGAGTCCAGAACCTTGACCCGGAAAAAGCGACTTTGTCTTTTGGGGCACTTTTAAATGACCTCACAACAAACCGTGCAGCTAATAAAGCTCATCTTGGCTTTTTAGATGGCGTGCCTGAATGTACAGAAGGAACAGCAGATTATGTTGTGATTGGTCTTTCCCTGGATGGGGAAAGTATTGAATGGGCAAACGGGGAGGAAAGACTTCGTGTAGACCTTGCAAATGGTCAAATGTTCACTAAGGAAGATTCCGAACTGGAGTTGAATCCCGATGAGTATGTTTTGGATTATTTTGCCGTTTACGATGAAAGTGGAACTTTAATATGGCTGGCCCCTATGGGTGGGGACGAGGATGATCTTTCAGCCTTTGTAGATAATGCACTGCCACTCGCTATTGACCTTCGTGCAGGTGTGAAAAAATACGTTGAAGTAGACGTGCTGTGTTATGATGATCGTTTTGTAAATGAATATGGATATTTATTCTTCGAAATTGATCAAAATGAGGCTATCAAATTCTGTATTTTTGGTAACTACTGTGATGATGATGGAAGACATTACCCTGCTTCTTATAGTGTAAGTGTATGGTCTGGAAACAGTTCTTCCGGAACGATCCTTTATACTGATATACCAAATGTAACGGGTACTTATGATAATGGGGATGCCTACGCGGAACCTGTATGTTTTGCTTTGCCAGATACTGAGGGTGAAGATGAGTATTATTTTGAAATTACATTGCTTAATTCTGATGCTTATGGGGATGTGACCGAAGAGGTGATTCGCGCCGGTGTTATCACTGATGCCGATGTTAGAGCATTGAATGTAGACGATGGTACCACAGAGTACTTCCACTTCAGGGAGGGAAATTGTAACATGGGTGATGTTCCCGATCTATTGGAGGATGACCCGGGTAATGGTAATGAATGTGACCCTACAAATCCTTCTGCAGATTGTGATAATGATGGGACCTTAAACAAGTGTGATGAAGATAATCCAAATTGGGGATCTTTTGATTGTGATGGCGACAACATAATTAACTCTGAAGATGATTGTCCAACCGAAGCAGGAGTTTCAGGGCCGGCAGGAGAAAATGGGTGTCCTGTAGATAATGGCTGTATCCCTGCGCCAGGGGAAGGATGTGATACATTAACCTTTACACAATCGGTTGATTTAGATCCAAATTTACCTGTGGGACAAGATCCTTTTTATCCATTGCTGGATGATGGAAATGAAGTAGGTACAATCACTTTTGACCTCGAAGCTTCAGGTGTTAATAATATCTTGATTTCCGTAGATTTATTCGAAGGATGGGTTGCGACAGATGCTGAAATTTCTTTGCCAGCTTTTGTAAATACTCAAATTTGTGTAGAAAATATAGGCGAAAATGATTTTAGTATCACGTATGAAATTGACCTGAATACCTTTCCAGATGGATTAGATTATCCTCTATCTGTAGAATTTTCAGCAAATATTTGCCAATAGTAATAAGAATAACCGAGCGGTTGGTCAACCGGGGGGATGACCAAATCGCGAAGTTAGTCTCATTGACAACCGGTTAAACCCGGTGTTAATAGACAAGGCTGTCCAATTAATTTGGGCAGCTTTTTTATTTTTATAGATTTGATGTAATGGACAAAATGGTTAGGTGTAGAATGAAGGTTTTGTAAAGGTATTAATGCAGAGGTTTCTTAAACTTTGGAAGGAAATTTCGTAACTCTAATTTTATTCCATTGCATTATTCTTTGATCATGCGCCTGTCAAGAATAGGATCTTACAAGTAAATCTCGTCTAAGATTTGCATCAAATTAAAGCCTCTTCTCTGTAGGTTTGAAGTGGGTATAATCAATAAGTGCTGCGTGATTTTTCAGCAGCTCGCATTGTCTGCATATGTTTATCGTGTACCTATCCCTTTCGAAATGCTCCACGTAATACATTGGAAATAATAGCGCCTTTGTTTTAACCAATCCTCCTCTACCTTGAGTTCGCCTATTTAGTGGTAGGTTATACTGCTATTTTTCATACTTCTGAAGCTGTCGATTGATTGACCGATACGAAATATCTTACCTGCATTGTCTGAAAATCATTCTTCCATTTCGTTAATTGGTGAGTATATAGCTTGAATTCCTGAGTCGGTTCTGCTATTGTTTGCTGTTAATTAATTACTTCAGTGGCTTGACCCAAAAAGCCGGATGAAAGGATGTAGTAGATTTTCCTTTGTCATAAAGGAGAATTACATCTTAATTTGAATTGACCCAAAAAAATAACACATTTGTTTCCAAAAAAATCATTCTACAGGGATAAATTTAACATATCCTCCACTTGGAAATTTTATGGAAATTTTCAACCGTATTCGCCAAAACAGATTCAGATAATTTTTAAATAAAAAGTTTCATAATAAAATTATATACTGTTACAATTAAAAATTTTTAGCAGTAATAAAATGAATTTTCATTCATTTTTTGGTAGAGGAAATTAGAAAGTGAGCAGTGTTTTTTATCGTCTAATTTTACCTTTAAGCGATCCAAAATGGATAATTTGCCATAACCTGAAATAAATTTCTTACAAAAAAAATTGGACGTTAACATTTTTTATGTAGTTTAGCTAAACTTAAGTTAAAGTTCTGTACAGATTTCTCCCCCCGAATTTGTATAAAATGTTTGGATTTTTTTCCAGTTATTCAGTTTCTAATAAGTTTTTCCTACAAAAATTTATTGGAAGAGGGATAATTGAAATTGTAAAGCGCTTTGCATGATTATAATGGAATGAAGTTTGAAACAACCCTGATCATTAAGAAATTATTAACCTATGGACACTAAATAAAATTTGTTCATTAAAAACTTTACCCCAAGTTATGAGAAAGACTCATTTATTGTATTTATTACCGGCCCTAGCTATTCTGTCCTGTACAAAAGACGAAATTACCGACCAGGAGTTTACAGAAGAGCAGACTACTCAAATTTCAGAAACAACTTCCCTATTAGCCAATGTTGAAGTGGCTTACCCCACAGAATCAGGAAAACTTAAAGATGTATATTTTGCAGGTCAAAAAATCACTGTCGAACAAATAGATGGAGATTTGATCTACGAGGGAGACATTATTTTCTCTGAAGATATGGTAACCTCAAGTGAGGTCAAACTGGTTTATGAAGAAGGTGAAACCCCTTCACAGCAAAAGAGTGTTGGAAGAACATCTGCCAGATGGCCTGATAATACCGTTTATTATGCGATTGACTCAAATCTTCCCGATCAAAAAAGAGTTTCCGACGCCATAAGTCATTGGGAATCAAATACTTCCCTTAAATTTGTAAAAAGGACCAGTCAATCCAACTACATTCATTTCACTACTGGTTCTGGTTGTTCTTCCTATATAGGAATGGTAGGAGGAAGGCAAAACATTAGCCTGGCCTCCGGATGTACCACAGGAAGTACAATTCACGAGATAGGTCATGCTGTTGGTTTATGGCATGAACAGAGCAGAATTGACAGAGACAGTCATATAGCGATCCAATGGGATAACATTCAAAGTGGAACTGAGCATAACTTTAAAACCTATGCACAAAGCGGATTTGATGGGAAAGAGTATACCTCCTCTTTGGATTTTGGTTCTATCATGATGTACGGTCCTTATTCATTTTCGAATAATGGGCAACCAACTATCACCAGAGCGAATGGTAGTAGTTATTCAGTTCAGAGAACTTCCCTTTCAAATGGTGATTTGCAGGGTATAAAATCAATGTATCCATCTACAACGTCTCCTACAGAACCTACCTATATAAATGGGGAATATTATACCATTGCCGGTTTGACCGTTCTTCGTTATTACGATAACTGGTATTACAACGGCCCATACGGTATGCGGGCTGTAAAACTTGTGAATGGTATTTGGTACTATAGATAGTTTTTAACGTAATTTTTATAAAAAGGTCTGGTTTTACCAGACCTTTTTTTTTAGCATCTAATTGAAAAAATATATAGAAGCCTTAATTATTAACTTTGTGTTCAAAAGGTATTAAACTGATTCTAAGCGACACATGGCTATACGTGTGATTTTTTGTAGAATGCCCATTTATGTGTGGAATATTTCCCCACTTTTCTTTAGGAGATTTTTAACTAAATCCCGGTACAAAACTTTAACATAATTATGTTTTAATTCATGCTATTATTTTGACTTACAGAAATATAAAAAATGAACTAAGACGCAACAACGCGTTTATCTACTCCGCCTTCCAGTTTGCAATTCGGTAATTTTAAAATTGCTTCCACCTTTCCAATTATCTTTGAGTTCCTTACTGAACATTATTAGCCTTTTTCCTGTAGGTTTTAAAGCAATCCTTAATCAAACGCATTTGGTTCAAACCAAATTTCATCCGGTAACCATTAATGATGTAATCGTGGAGCATTTACCGCTTCCGGCATCCTCATCTTAAATTCTTCCGCATTTAAAATTGTTTGCATAAAGGATGTGCTAGTAGTTGAACCTCCGGGAATTCTCACTGCCGTCCAAAATTGAAATTTATAGTAAAAAAAATAGGGGTTTTTTCCCCTATTTAAACCAATCCTTTTTCATTAATTTTAGTTTCTCTTACAGATAATTTCCATCTCCCTCAATCTGTAAAAAAATATCCCCTTAAGGCCCCTTTATAATTACTTAATTCTATTTGTGAAATTTCAGAAGTGAGATTGATTCATTTTCGGATTTTTTCAAATTATTTAAATCAAAATAGTATGAAATGAGCATAACGCGAATATGTAACAATTAACGATTAATTTATGCGAATTGCTCCCGTTAGCTTCGGGAGAGAATTAAAAAACCATAAAAAACACCTATGAAAACTCTTAAAATTTCACACTCGTTTGTTCTTGCAGTTCTGTTCTTAATTTCAAGCTGCAGTAAAAATGATGATTCAACTATTATTTCAGAAAATCCAAATGGTGTTGGAATGCTTTCGTTTGGAACTGTTCCTGTAGTAAATTCCCGAAGTGTGGGGACAGTAATCGCTTATAAACAAATGGATTGCTCTAAATCTTTAAAAATGGTGAGAATTGCATTAAAGGATAGTCAAGGAAATTGTTTTTATGGTAATAGTAAATCTGGATTTCATGAATTTGAAATGAGCCCAAATGGTTATGATACAAACAATGACGCTATTTTGGATACCTGGAATACAGTTGAAGATAAAAAGTTAATGTTACCAGTAGGTACTTATACCCTGGAATATTTTGCAGTGTTAAATAATAGTGGAAAAGATTCACAAATTATAATGATGGCACCAAGAAAAGGGAATGAAGATAATCCCATACAATTAAATACCCTTGTATCTAATTCCTTACCGTTAGAAATAAACATTAGAGAAGGTTTAGAACATTATTTACCAATAGAAGTTTTATGTTTTACAAGGGATCAGGCCAATGTTTTTGGATTTTATTTTATTGAATATGACGATCCAGATCCATTTTATTTATGTTCAATCTAAAATCCAATGGCCGTATCATCCCCGCGTTTATCGGCTCCACCTTCGAGTTTGCCGTTAGGTAGTCTAAGAATAGCATCTACTTTTCCAATGATTCTGGAATTACCTTCCTGAACATTATAGCCTTTCATTTTTAGTTTTTCCAGCAATGTTTTATCAAAGGCATTTGGCTCAAACCAAATCTCATCCGGTAACCATTGATGATGAAAGCGGGGAGCATTTACAGCCTCCTGCATCCCCATATCAAATTCTGCCACATTAAGAATGGTTTGTAGTACGGAGGTTATAATTGTGGAACCTCCTGGTGTTCCTACTGTCATCCAAAATTCGCCGTTTTTTTCAACAATTGTTGGCGTCATAGAACTCAACATTCTTTTTCCTGGTTCAATAGAATTAGCTTCCGCTCCTATCAACCCGAACATATTTGGAACTCCCGGTTTTGCGCTGAAGTCATCCATTTCATTATTCAGAAAGAAACCTAATTCCTCAACATAAAGCTTAGAGCCATAAGCGCCATTTAAAGTTGAAGTAACAGCGATGGCATTTCCAAATTGGTCTACGATAGAGTAGTGGGTGGTTTCCTCACTTTCATACCCTGGAATTTGACCATGCTTTAAGCTGGAGGAGGCGGTGGCTTCCTGAAAACTAAAACTGCTCATCCGGTCTTTTAAATAGGCTTCACTGGTTAGCGTTTCTACAGGTACTTCATAAAAATCTGGGTCGCCTAAATAAAAACTCCTATCGGCATAAGCGCGTCGTTCAGCCTCTGTGAGTATTTGAATGTATTTTAAGTTATTATGACCATATTCATCAATAGGATATGGATTGATCATTTTCATAATTTGCGCTAATGCAATTCCACCACTGGAAGGAGGTGCCATAGAAATTATTCTTAAGTCTTTATAATTAAAAGTTACAGGTTCTCTCCAAACCGTTTCATAGTTTAGAAGGTCTTCCAGGGTGACGATCCCGCCATTTTCCTGAATGAATTTAACAAGGGTTTCACCAGTGCTACCGCCGTAATATTCATCTCTTCCATTGATCATTAATTTTTCTAAAGTTCTTGCCAGAGCTGGATTTTTTATGGTATCTCCTGCGGAATAACTTCTAGTATAAAGGATCTCTTCGTGGTTAACCTTCTTAAATTCTGACTTGTAATTATTTAAACCTTCGGCCTGACCTTCGGTAACTACATATCCTCTTTTTGCCAGTTCAATTACCGGAGTAAGGATTTTAGAAATAGGTAAAGAACCCAGTTTTTCATGAACCGAAAATATTCCGGCTACAGTACCAGGTACTCCTATAGCAAGCGAACCTAACTGACTTTTTTCAGGTACCGGATCTCCATTTTCATCCAGATACATATTTTTAGAAGATGCAAGTGGGGCTTTTTCCCTGAAATCAAGGCTTCCTATTTCTCCATTAGCTTTTCTAAAAACCATAAAACCACCACCGCCAAGGCTGCCGGCAAATGGATAGCTTACGGCGAGTGCCATTTCTGTAGCAACCATCGCATCAAACGCATTTCCGCCTTGTTTCATAATGTCGGCTGCAATTTTTGAAGCTTCTGCACGTGCAGAAACAACCATGGCCTTATCTGTAATAAGTCCAACCTCAGGAGCTTTTGCTACAACCGTTGGTGGGGGAGTTTTACAGGAATAAAGCAGACTGATAGCAAGGAATAAAATAATTTTTTTCATAGGTAGCTGTTTATTGTTTTTTAATGGTCTCCCGATAGCTCGGGATTAATTCGCATAGCTTTATCGGTGTTAATATCGTATTCCCGTTATGCTCATTTCGTAGTGAATTGTACTCTGTTAGGATTCAAGTTTAGTGATTTGTTCGTTACAAAAATTTTCCAAATCAGTAAAAAAAGACCTGAATTCTTCTTCAAATTCGGAATAATATAGTTTTAATTCGGTGGTGGCAAGCTGCATCTTAGATCTGTTTTTTGTGCGTTGATCCATTTGAAAAAGAATTATCCCAATCCCTTCAATAGTAGCATAATTAAGTAGCCAGTTATCACGGATCATATAAGGAAGGAAATCCTTTACTTTCTTTGGTAGAATTTCAAAATTATCATTTAATAGTTCATAAAATTCAGCAACATATTTTTCCAGGGGTACTTTTGAGTATTTACTCCAGTTGGCGGCCAGGAAATGATCATATAAAATATCCACAATTACTGCACTATAATGACTGTAAACAGGAAATAACCTGTGTACACTTTTTTTTACTACCGGATGAGAATCTGTAAAAGTATCCATTGCCCGGTGCAGAATAATTCCATTTTTAACTTTTTCCGGGAAGCCAATAAACTTCCTGCCCTTTACAGAGTCTGCAATAAAATTCCCAATCTTCAAATGCTCGTCCTCTCCGGAAAGATAAATATGTGCCAGGTAATTCATTTGGACAAGATACTAATTTATGTGTTTTCCTGTTTAATTTCTGTTAAGTTTTGGGCATAGGTGGTAGAGGCTTGTATATTTGTCTTTTTGGAGGCGAGGAAAATTTAAAGTTCAACATCCAAAGTTCAGTTTAACGTTTAGGCTTTAACGTTTAACGTTTAGGGTTAAAATTCATATGAAAGAATGAAGAAGAGACTAGGGGAAATGGATAGGAACATGATTCCCTGGGCCGAAAATCCCAAATCCCAAATTCCAATGTTTCGATCTTTCAAATTAACCAATTAACGATTTTACGATTTTACAAATTATTAAATTAACAAATCAACCAATCAACAAATTTTTAAAGGATGAGTTTAATAAAATCAATTTCAGGAATAAGAGGAACCATAGGAGGCAAACCGGGAGATAATTTAACACCCTTGGATACCGTAAAATTTGCAGCAGCGTACGGAACCTGGTTAAAAAATGAAAACCCGGGTAAAAAACTTAAAGTGGTTCTTGGTAGAGATGCAAGAATAAGCGGAGCAATGGTTCAAAATCTGGTAATGAATACCCTTGTAGGGATGGGAATTGATATTGTTGATGTTGGACTTTCAACTACCCCAACTGTTGAGATCGCAGTCTCTATGGAAAAGGCCAATGGAGGGATCATACTTACCGCCAGCCATAATCCCAAACAATGGAATGCATTGAAATTGCTGAATCATAAAGGAGAGTTTTTAAATGGAGCCGAAGGTGAAAAGATCCTTATAAATGCTGAAAATGAAGAATTTTTATTTGCTGAAGTTGATGATCTTGGGAAAATTGGCGTAATTGAAGATTATATAGACAGGCACATTGAAGAAGTTTTAAACCTAAAGCTTGTTGATGCCGAAGCTGTATCCAAAGCCGGGTTTAAAGTTGTAGTGGATGCCGTAAATTCTACCGGAGGGATTGCCATCCCTGCATTGCTGAAGAAAATGGGGGTTGAGGTTGTGGAATTATATTGTGAGCCAAACGGTCATTTCCCCCATAATCCCGAACCTCTAAAAGAGCATTTGGGAGAGATCTCAAAACTAGTTGTTAAGGAAAATGCAGACCTGGGGATCGTGGTAGACCCAGATGTGGATCGCCTCGCTCTTATAGATGAAAAAGGCCAGATGTTTGGCGAAGAATATACCTTGGTTGCCTGCGCAGATTATGTGCTTTCTAAAACACCGGGATCAACGGTTAGCAATTTGTCCTCCTCACGTGCTTTAAGGGACCTTAGCTTAAGCCATGGTCAGAAATATCAGGCCAGTGCTGTGGGGGAAGTGAATGTTGTTCAGTTAATGAAGGATACCAATGCAATTATTGGGGGAGAAGGAAACGGAGGGATTATTTATCCAGAATCTCATTACGGTCGTGACAGTTTGGTAGGAGTAGCTTTATTTTTGACATACCTGGCAGAAAAGAAAATGTTGGTTTCCGAAATAAAGGAATCGTATCCACAATATTTTATGAGCAAAAACAAGATAGAATTAACTCCAGATCTGGACGTAGATGAGATTTTAAGAAAGGTTCAGGAAAATCATAATTCAGAAGAGATCACCACAATTGACGGAGTGAAAATAGATTTTTCTGAAAACTGGGTGCACCTTAGAAAATCCAATACAGAACCTATAATAAGAATTTATACCGAGGCAAAAAGCCAGGAGGAAGCAGATAAGCTCGCTCAAAAAATGATACGTGAGATTGAAGAAATTGTTGCTTAATCCCGTTTAAATATCACGGCATCTTTTGGGATGGAAGCATTTCGGTGTTTCCATCTTTTATGTGTCCAAAGGTAATATTCAGGGGCTTTTCTTATTTGTTTTTCCAATTCGGTCAAATAGTCTCCGGTAATTTTAAAAGCAGGTTCCTCCTTTGGATGATCGGAAAGCCTGATAAAAGTAGCCTGATAATATCCTCGTTTTAGCTTCTCTACCTGTATATAAACCACCGCTATATCCAGTTTAGTGGCCAGCTTTTCTGCCCCCATAAAAACAGGAACAGTACTGCCCATAAATTCTGTCCAGAATTTAGAATGGCTCAGTTTTGGGGATTGATCTGATACCATAAAATATATTCCGGGTATTCGTTCCCTTTGATTGCGTATAATTTTGCCAATAGTCTCACTGCTGGAAATAAGTTCAGCACTAAACCTCGCGCGAATATCTTTTGCTAATTTATCAAAGTGCTTGTTTTTAATTTTCTTGTATATTCCAAATGCTTTATAATCAATACCGTATAATTGTATGGAGTTAGCCCATTCATAACTTGCATAATGCCCGCACATTACAATTATGCTTTTATTCATTTTGCGAATGCGTTCAATTTCTTCCAGGTTGGTAAATGTAAAACGTTGTTTAAGCTGGTTATTGGAAATGGAGATGCTTTTTACCATTTCCAAAAACATATCACACATATGTATGTAAAATTTTCGCGTAATTATTTTTATTTCTTCTGAAGACTTTTCGGGAAAAACAAGTTCCAGGTTTTCGATTACAATTTTTTTTCGATACCCAAGAATGTGATAAACCAGGAAAAAAACAAGGTCGGAAACCATGTAGAAAAGGGGGAATGGCAAACGTGAAATAAGCCATAAAAAAGGGTAAACCAACCAAAAAACTAATCCTTGCATCCACAAAACATTTCAGCAAATATATGGTATATTTGGCACTAAACAGAAAGCTATCTATGGGGGATTTGGGTTTGATTACTATAATTATTATCGGATTAAATGTGTTGATTTCATTTAAGGGTTTTAAGGATACACTTTTCTTTGAAAAATATAAATTCAACTCGGGAGAAATAAAAAGAGGAGCTAAATATCAAATTTTAACATCCGGATTTTTGCACGTTGATTCTTCCCATCTTTTTGTAAATATGCTTACCCTGTATTTCTTTGCAAATGTTGTTTTAAATGATATGGGTTCCCTTGGATTTTTATTGGTATATCTCGCGAGTTTGATTCTGGGTAATTTGCTGAGTTATTTCTTCCATAAGGATGAGGAGAATTACAATGCGGTAGGCGCCAGCGGTGCAGTAATGGGGGTTTTGTATTCTGCAATACTGCTAAGACCGGATATGATGCTTGGCTTATTTTTCATTATTCCTATTCCCGCCTATGTATTTGGAATTGGATATCTTTTATATACTATTTACGGAATGAAACGAAGGCAGGATAATATAGGCCACGATGCTCATTTTGGAGGAGCTGTAGGTGGTTACGTTATAACAATACTATTAGCTCCCTGGGTTTTTCAGCAACATTTATTAATGGTAATCCTACTGGCAGTCCCTATTTTAATCCTTTTTATACTTCAAAAGGCCGGAAAAATTTAATTTGTTAACACTTTGGTTCAAGCTTTGATTAATACCCTAAAATTGGGCAATCAAAACTTGAGTACCCTTGAAATATACAAACAAAAACAACAAATATGAAAACAGTACTTATTTTATTCGTGGCCGTTATTAGCTCTTTGGGATTACAGGCGCAGCAGGTGAATCAGGTTCCTATGGTGATGGTAACCGGAGAGGGAATAGTTAAAGTGGTACCGGACCAGGTTACCATAAAATCCAGAATAGAGCATGAAGGAGATGATGCTGTGGAAGTGAAAAGGAAGAATGATGTGGTGGTAGATAAGGTTATAAAATATTTAAAATCGGAGGGAATTCCTGCGAAAAATATTCAGACAGATTACGTTAATCTGAACAAAAACTATAATTATAACGAGAAAACATATAGTTATGCAGCCAATCAGTCTATTTCAATAGAATTGGAAGATCTTAAAAAGTATGAGAAAATAATGAGTGGTTTACTAAATGCAGGTCTTAACAGGATCGATGGCATACAGTTCAAATCTTCGGAAATTGAAAAGCATAAGAGCGAAGCCAGGAAAAAAGCAGTACTGGATGCTCAAAGAAAGGCTGTGGAATATACCGCTCCATTAAATCAAAGCATTGGAAAAGCGATTTCCATCAATGAGAATGAGGTTAATTATTTTCCGCCAATGTACAGGGGAGTGGAGATGATGAAAGCCAGTTCAGATGGCGGAGATCAGCAAACACTTGCTCCCGGAGAAATGGAAGTTAGCGCTAAAGTTACTATTGGGTTTGAACTGAAATAGTAATCTAAAAAAACTTCTTTGGTATACTAGGGATCATTATTTTACTGATCATTAAATGAAAAAGACCCAAATCGCTTCTAGATTTAGAAACGATTTGGGTCTTTTTTTTTGGATTTGTTTTATAGGTTATTTCTCCAGCAATTCTTTCACTTTTGCATCCAGAGCATCCCCTCTAAGGTTTTTGGCTACAATAATTCCGTTTTCGTCAATAATGAATTGAGCGGGAATCGCCTGTACTCCATAAAGTTGTGCAACAGGTTCCTGCCAGAATTTTAAGTTTGAAACCTGCGCCCAGGTTAAATTGTCATCTTTTATTGCCTGTATCCATTTGTCTTTTTGACCTTCGCGGTCCAAAGAAACTCCAATAATATTAAAGCCCATATCGTGGTATTTGTTATAGACCTTAACAATATTCGGGTTTTCCACCCTACAAGGCTTACACCAGGCAGCCCAAAAATCTATAAGTGTAACTTTTCCCATTGAATCCTTTAAAGAAATTTGTTCTCCCTCCGGATTTGGCGCAGAAAATTCCGGTGCTTTACTTCCTATATCTGTTGCACTCCGTTTGCTAAGGTTATCTTCCAAAGATTTCGCTAATGAGCTCTTAGTTGCATTTTCAGATAAGGTTCCATAGAGTTCTTTTACCTCATTTGCAGAAGCTCCCATATTCATCATATCCGTAAGCACAAGAACAGATGCAAATCTATCCGGGTGTTCTTCAACAAAATTTTTCTTGAAATTCATATCGGTGGTACGCAATTCTTCCTCTTGTTGCTGAAATCCAGCCATTGCGGCAGAATCTCTTGTAGTGGTCATCACCTCACGCATTCCGGTCCGGATTTCCATAACCCTTTTATTCAGGTCTTTTAAATGATCCAGATACGTGTAAAAAACTTCATTTTCCTTTCCTCCATCTACTTTCGAAGTAGGAAGGCTGTCTTTGTAAATTTCAAAATTTATAGGTTCATTTTCAGAAATAAAGATCACATTTCCATTATATCCTTCAACAGAAAGAAAACTAAGATTTGGATGTTCAACTTCTGCCATATCCAATGTGAATGCCCCATTTTTAATTTGAACCGAATCAATTTTTGAAGGTTGCATATTTTGATCTAATTCTGAAACATAAACCATTTTGCCATCTTCAACATTTTTTAGTTCCCCGGAAACGGAGTATCCCTTTTGATCTTCCTGACATCCCAAAATGCTAAGGATAATAATTGCTGTTAAGAACTGTTTCATTTGGTGAAATTTATATTTAGTTGTTGTTTTTAATTTATTCAGCAAAAATACACAACTCCATATAGATAGCTATAGGAAGTATATAAAAAAATGTTAATTTCAAGTGAAAGGAAATAAGGCTCTGGAAGAAAGAGTAATTTTATCTCATATTAAAAGTTTATGAAGAATCAATTAGAGGATTTCCCATTAGATATTAAAATAAGTTTCCATAAAGTTGTTGAGCAATATCAACTTCAGCTGAAAAGTGAACAGAGCAGTATAGCAAAGAATTATATCGAAAATGTGTTGGATTATATCTCCTCATTTCCAAAGCTGGTGGAGGGTATCGATAATCCTGAGGATTTAAGTAAGAATAAAGATGCAATTCGCATTTTGCTTGATGATTTGTTTCCTAATATTTTAAGCAACAACGAAATTAAAGCCGCCTCCCTGCCGTTTCAAAATGTGATTTTTAATTCCTCTAAGCGCTTTAGAAATATCCTTGACAATGCGGGTGATAATTATCAGTTTGAAATGCGCAACCTCAATGAGGATATGTATTATATCTATGGATGCATTCTTGTTCTTAATCACCATTATGGCTATAATATTGATTTTTCCAGACCGCTTTATTACGATATCCCGGACGAAAACGGGATTTTAAAGCACTATAGAGTAGCTCTAAATGCCGATTTTATAGACATCGATCCTGGGGAAGGAGCAAAGGAGATCTCTGAAAAAGATGTAGATGTTCTCATTCAGAATATAGAAGACGTGAGTTTATGGAAAGAAAAATTCCCACCAAAAAGCTGGATATTTAAAGGGTTTACCATCATCAATCTTACCGATGTAACTGTGGACGACGCTATTTCCGATCTAAAAACTACCCTCCTGCATCAAGAGACTTCCAGTCGGGCTGAACTTTTTAGATTTCAGGAAATCTTTCAGTCTATTTTTAAAATCCCCGATCTTAGGGTAGGTTTTACAGTTTTTAATAAACTGGAGAGGACCTTTGAGAGAATGAATAATCAGGATGCCCAAAGTTTTATGCTTTATAAAGAAGCTTCAGCCGATTGTGAAAAGCTTATTTGTAAAAAATCCTATAATCAGCTGGTTAAAGAACAAGGATATTTCACCATCGCCAATGCTGAGGAATATGCTAAAAAGTCGAATAACAATTTGCTGGCTCAAAACTTAAAAGAAAACGATATTAAAAGTTGTATCCTGGCACCAATTGCAGAAGGGCAGGAATTGTTAGGGGTTTTGGAGCTGGTATCTCCCAGGAAAAATGAATTAAACAGCATAAATGCAATCAAGCTGGAAGACATACTTCCTTATATAGTAACAGCGGTAAAACGAAACCGAACCGAATTTGAAAACCGGGTAAAAGCTGTAATTCAAAGTGAATGTACTTCAATTCATCCCAGTGTTCTATGGATTTTTGAAAATGAGGCCAAACAGTTTATCAAGGATCAGGACCAGGACGGGTTGGCTTCTTTTAAGGATATAACGTTTAAAAATGTCTATCCCTTATATGGACAAATCGATATTATTGCTTCTTCAGATGCCCGAAATTCTTCGATTGAAAAAGACCTTCAGTGCCAGTTGGAATTATTGGAAAATATTATAAATGAAGCATACAAAATTGAAAAATTGCCAATTTATGACCAGGTTAGATTCAGAATTGCTGAATTTAGGGCGGAATTGGCAGAAGGTTTGAATGCTTCAAGTGAACAGAAGGTTTTTGATCTTTTACAGCGGGAGGTAAATCCTATTATGGATCATTTGGTTTTACAGTCTAAAGGTTTGGAAGACCTGGTGATGCAATATCAGGCTAAACTGAATCCCGAAACCGGCCTGGTTTACGAGCATAGGAAGCATTACGATGAAACCGTGCAACGTATTAACAGGACTATGGCTCGTTATATAGATAAAAAGCAAATAGATGCCCAAAAGATTTACCCCCATTATTTTGAACGCTATAAAACCGATGGAGTAGATCATAACATCTATATTGGCGACTCCTTAACTTTTAAAAAGCCCTTTAATAAGGTGTATTTGTATAATTTAAGGTTATGGCAACTTGCCACTATGTGTGAAATGGAAAACAGGTTTTACCAGTTACAAAAAAACACCCCAATAAAAATGGATGCAGCTTCTTTGATACTTGTGTTTAACAGCACTTTATCAATTAGATACCGCATGGATGAGAAAAAATTTGATGTAGACGGAACCTATAATGCCCGGTACGAAATCATCAAGAAAAGAATCGATAAAGCCTTTATTAAAGACACAGAAGAACGGATAACCCAAAAAGGAAAAATTTCCATAGTATACTCTCAAAGCAGTGATCAAAAAGAATATTTGAGATACATAAAATACCTTCAAACAAGGAAATACCTTGGGCAGGAGGTGGAGATCCTGGAGCTTGAAGATGTTCAGGGGGTAATTGGTCTTCGTGCCATACGAGCCAATATTTTATACCGCCCCGAAGCAGATGACGCCCAGGAAGCTATTAGTTATGATGGTCTTGTGGATTATTTGAGGTAATAAAAAGCAACCACAAATGCCAATACAGATACTATAATGCCTATCATAAAAACAGTATAGGTAAGTCTAAGCAGTAAGTATTTACGATGTAAAACTTTCCCCAGGGAATGAAGATCCAGCATTAAGGATTCATACACATAATCTTTATCTTGGCTAATTTCCTTTATTCCCCATTTAAACTGCTCAAAAGGCATTTTATGGAAATTTCCGAAAAAGAGTAAATTTATTTCCCTGTTTTCCACCTGTTCTTTTGTAAACTCCCCACTGGTAACATTTGGCCTGGTAGACATTATGGATAGGATGATAGAAGCCACGCTAAATAGTATTAATATAAGCGTTGGATACAATAAATGCTCATTCGTTGTTGCATTCAACTTAGGGATCATATTGGCCAGGGCCAACGATATTATAATCGCATTTACAGACAGGAGAATGTTTGCTTTGGTATCTGCAATATCGCTTAATTTCATATGGTTTCGAAGCGTAATCCTGTATAAACTCTGCAGACTTCGCTCCGGGTTATTATTTTTATATTCGGCTTTTAATTTTGCTTTAGTTTCTTCTTTTTTTAATTTTTGAACTGTCTTATTTTTCTTTTCCAAAAGATCGGAAAGATTAGTGTCTTTTAATGGTTTCCAGGTTTTCGAGGCATAATCTGTATAATACCGATGTTTTTCAGTAAATAAATTAATGTTTTCATTCAACCATTCTTCAGCAGAAAAATTGTGAATATTAAGCAATTGAAGTTCCTGCCTTAAAAATTCGCTTGTTTCCTGGAAATACTCTTTAGCCAGATGCGAACAATCTGCATCTTTTATTATTTTTTCTAATGCTGTTGTTGGTGTTCTATCAAATTTAGTTGCTAAAATGCATTGGGAAACCGCTTCAATGGTTTCCGGATCTACATTGTTTTCCTTTAGAAATTGCCTTGCAATTTTTTCGCTCTCCTCTTCATGACCTTCAAATTTCACAGTATATCCGGTGTCATGAAGCCACGCAGCAAGCAATACAACCTGTTCTTCTTTAACATTTAATTGAGAATTCTCGATTAATTCTTTACTACTTTTGACCACTCTTTGAGTGTGATTGTAGTTATGAAAGATATAGGTATTAGGTAATTTTGCTTTAAATAATTCCAAAACGAAACTATCTACTTTGTCTATTAAATCAGTCATATAATATCGGAATTTTGATCCGGCCAAATTACAAAAAAAAACAGCTTTCAGTATCCTATGAGAAAATACAACATTTTTTTAACCATTTTTGCCATAATCATTCTTGCCGGTTGTTCCACCTCCCAAACTCTATATCGGGATGGGGAACCAAAAAAAAACTTCGGTTATCCTAAAGACAAAAAAATTGAAAAATCATTCTATCTCATTGGTGACGGGGGGTATTCTCTTCCGGGAGGTACTTCTGAAGGTCTTTTGGCCTTAAAAGATTATATGGATTCCGTACAGGTAAAAGAAAATTATACCATTTTTCTTGGTGATAATATCTATCCCGACGGAATGCCTGAAAAAGGCACCAAAGATAGGGAAGATGCAGAGTACCGCTTGGATGCACAGCTGGACGCCATCGAAAAATATGATGGAAATGTAATCGTTATTCCCGGAAATCACGATTGGTATAATAAGGGAATTCCTGGTTTGGAAAGACAGGAAGATTACCTGGAGGAAAAATTGGGCGATCAATTGATATGGTCTCCAAAAACTGGTTGTGGTCTTGAGATCATAGAAATTAGTGAAGATATTCAACTCATTGTGATCGATTCTCAATGGTATTTAACAAATTGGGATAATCATCCGCTGGTAAATAAAGGGTGTTCCGAGATTAAAACCAGGGAAGCGATGCTTCTTGAAGTGGAATCGGAATTAAAAAAGAGTCAGGATAAAACAATTATCATCGCCTTGCATCACCCCTTGTACACCAATGGAGTTCATGGTGGACAATATAATTTCAATCAGCATCTATATCCTTCGCAAAAAAAGATTCCGGTGCCAATATTGGGGTCTTTAGTCTCTTTAATTAGAACTTCAGGTGGAGTTTCCATTCAGGATGCACAAAATGAACGCTATAAATCATTGGTGAAACGACTGGAAACCCTTGGAAAAGATTCTGATAGGCTCCTCTTTATTTCCGGTCATGAACATGCCTTACAGTATATAACCAATGATAATATCAAACAGATTGTTTCCGGATCGGGTTCAAAAGCTACGTATGTGAGTTTAAGCGATGATGGTCTTTTTGCACATCCCGGGCAGGGATTTGCGGTTTATGATGTTTTTAAAGACGGTTCGTCCTGGGTGAGTTTCTACGGAAATGAAAGTAACCGGGCTAAGCTTTTATATCAAAAGGAAGTTCATCCGACACCAGAAGAATTTGATGTTTCAAATTTGCCTGATAGTTTTTCTGAAACAATAACCTCCTCGATTTATGCTGAAGATGAAACCGACAAGAATGAAGTATTCAAAACCTTATGGGGAGAGCGGTATAGGGAACTTTATGGTACTCCGGTAGAATTTAAGGTTGCAGATCTAAACACGTTGTATGGAGGTTTAGAACCAATGAGAATGGGCGGTGGTCATCAAACAATTTCCTTAAGGGTGAAGGATAGTCTGGACCGGGAATATAACTTTCGAAGGATAAAAAAGAGCGCGCTGCAGTATATTCAGGCGGTCGCCTTTAAGGATAAGGCAGTAGAGGAACAATTTGAAAATACCATAGCAGAGGATTTTTTGAAGGATCTTTACACAGCTTCCCATCCCTATGCCTTCCTGGCAATTCCAACACTGGCCTCTGCAATAGATGTTTATCATACCAATCCCGAAGTTTATTATTTGCCAAAGCAAAAGGGACTGGGGAAATATAATGTTGCCCATGGCGGAGATGTGTACATGATTGAGGAGCGGCCGGAAGAAAACTGGAAGGGCAATGAAAGCTTTGGGAAACCAAATCACGATATTGTGAGTACTTCGGGAATGTTTGAGCGCTTGCGGCGCGATGAAAAATACAGTCTTAATGAACCGGCCTATGTTAGGGCACGGATCTTTGATATGCTTATTGGAGACTGGGACCGGCACCAGGACCAGTGGAGATGGGCAGAAATTGAAGATGAGGAAGGAAACAGGACCTTTGAGCCAATCCCCAGGGATAGGGATCAGGTTTTTTCAAATTATGATGGAGCTTTTTTTGGAACGCTTAGAGCACTGGCAGGATTTTCAAAACAATTCGGGGTCTATGGCGAGGACATCAAGGATGTAAAATGGTTTAACATTGCGGCAATAGGTCTGGATAGAGAATTGACACAAAATGTAGGGAAAGAAACCTGGATGGAGCAGGCAACGTTTATTCAGAAGAATATTACAGATGAAATTATTGAGGAGGCTTTTTCAAAGTTGCCAAAAGAGACACAAGGGGAAACGACTACCTCGATTATTAAAAATTTGAAGGCTAGAAGAGAAAACCTATTGGACATCACAAAGCGCTATTACGATCATATGGCCACTCTGGCGATTGTAACCGGAACAGATAAAGATGACCTTATTGAAATAGAGCGCCTGGAGAATGGAGAAACAAGAATTGTGGTTTCCAGGATAAAAGATGGTGAAAAGGCAGATGTGGTAAGTGATAAAACGTATAAAAGAGAGGAAACCAAAGAGATTTGGGTATACGGTCTGGATGATGATGACGAATTTGAGATAACGGGAAATCCTTCCGGAGAACTAATCTTTTTGAGAGTAATAGGTGGTCATAATAATGATATTTTCAGGGTAGCCGATAATAGCGGCCGAAAAGTTAAACTATATGATCATGAAACAAGACCCAATACAGTAGAATCAAAAGGGAATGCCAGGTTAAGATTTAGAGATAATTATGAGCAAAACACTTTCGATAAGGATAAAAAGACTTTTAATTCGGGATCGCTTACTCCCGGATTTGGATATAATCCCGATGACGGATTTAAATTGGGGATTCAAAGTTCGTTTATTACAAATGGGTTTAAGCGGAATCCGTTTACATCTAAACATTCATTTGCTGCAGGATATTACTTCGCCACCCAAGGATTTGATTTAAACTACAATGGGGAATTCGCACTTATTCTTGGTAATTTCAACCTGGCTGTTGGAGCGCATTTCACCAGTCCAAATTTCGCCAATAACTTCTTTGGATTTGGAAATGAAAGTCAGAATTTTGATGATGTACTCGATTTTGACTACAACAGGACGAGAATAAGCAAAATAGGCGGGGAAATTGGGTTTGTAAGAAAATCACCTTTCGGAAGTTATTTTGGATATATGGCTTCCTTTGAAGCGGTTGAGGTTGACAGGACCGAAGACCGGTTCATTACAGAGGAATTCGACCCTGAAGATCCTGATTTTTTCGAACGAAAATATTTTGCAGGATTGGAAGGTACCTATCGTTATGAGAGTTATGACAATAACCTTAATCCCAGCCGGGGGATGAAGTTTGAAATGATCCTGGGTGGAAAAATGAATGCGGAAGAAACTTCCCGCAAATACGGTTACTTTAAACCTTATCTCGAATTTTATAATGCGTTAAGTCAAAACAGAAAGCTGGTTTTAAATTCAAGAGTCCAGGCTCAGCTCAATGCAGGAGATGATTATGAGTTTTATCAGGCTGCAATTTTGGGTGGGAATACGGGTTTAAGAGGATACAGGTTACAAAGATTTTCGGGGAAAAGTGCATTTGCTGCAGGAGGAGATCTTAGATATAGTTTCGATCAATTTAAAACCTCATTTCTTCCATTCCAAATTGGTGTATTTGGAGGATATGATATAGGAAGGGTTTGGGCTCAGGGAGAAGATAGCAGCGTATGGCATGATAGTTATGGTGGAGGGATCTGGGTAAATAGTGCAGAGGCTATTACCGGCAAATTTAGTCTGTTTGGAAGTGAAGAAGGACTTCGGTTCTCCTTTGGGTTTGGATTTAGTTTCTAGATTCTGATTGAGGGATTAACGGGCAGGTTACCCGATGCCTGCCCGTACCGGTCGGGTTTCAGGGTCTATCATGGTGTTGTGTTCTAATCATGTTCGATGCTGAACCAAGTTCAGCATGACATGTTGAGAGCGCATTCCTGGTTCTCACATTTCGCTGGATCGTCACCCTGAGACCCGTGATAAAAAAGTTACCTAGCGTAGGATTTAGAATTTAATGGTAAATGTAAAGAAACACGAGTTAACCTATATAAGTATAGTGTTCTCATAGCTGTGCCTGAGTATGGTTTTGGAAAATATTGTAAGCGATATTAGTGCTCAATTTAATTGATGCCGAATGGTAGTCTGTTGAAGTGCATTTATCGATTTACGCCTGTCACACTGAGCCTGTCGAAGTGCTTATGCCTATAAAAGGGGACCAGTTGTTATAAAATTGTTTGAACATTTCATAGATGCTTCTCAGGCAATCAAGTTTGAAAAAAATTGAAAGGATGGAACAGAAGAAAAAAAGTAGCCTTTTAATTGAAGAAAATTTAGAGTACTCAAAAGTCTTCGACAGGCTCAGACTGACATGCGTTTTCATCCCGAGACCAGAGATAATAAAAATTACCTAACGAAGGAAAACGACGGTTTAAGGCTGATAAATTAAATTTTAATTCATCTTAATTTTCTAAATAACAGCTTGTTGCAAAACACGTCAATGGTAGTTTTTTTCAGGATCTATCATGTTGTTGTTTTCTAATCATGTTCGATGCTGAACCTAGTTCAGCATGACTTGGTGAGAGCGCATTCGTGGTTCTCACATTTCCCTGAAACGTCATCCTGAATTTTCCGGGTACATTTGCATAAATAGTTACAAATCTCCTTTCGGCTTATTGATGGATAGCTTATTTGTGAAATCGATAGTTCTTATAGGGAATGGGATAGTAATATTGTTTTGATCGAATGCTTTTTTAATAGCTATTATAGCGGTATTCTTAGCGACAAGGATGTCCTTGTTTTTTGTTACATCTGTCCAAAATCTAACCACAAAATCAATAGAGCTATCTCCAAAGCCGGTATACATGAATTCGACTTCTTCATTCCCACGTTGTTGGAAAATCCCGTCGATGGTTTCTTTTGTCAAATTTTGAACCATTTCAAGGTCGCTGCTATAGGCCACTCCACAATTCAACATAACCCTGGACCGTGGGGTTCTGGTAAAATTTTTAAAAGGGGAATCTATTATTTTAGAGTTCGGGATTATGACGTAGTTATTGTCTGATTCCTTAATCATGATATTCCTTAGACTTATGGTCATGACTTCTCCTGCAAAGCCATTGGTTTCTACCCAATCTCCAATTTGCAGTTCATCTATAAAACTAAGGATCACTCCGGAAAAGGTATTGGTAAGCGTCCCCTGGAGGGCAAGACCAATAGCCAGACCTAGTACTCCGGCACCCGCCAGAACAGAAGTTAGTACTTTATCTAAATTAAGAAGGCCTAAAGCAACAAAAAAACCAATGGCTATTACCACGATTCTTGCCACCTTAGTAGTGATTTGCCGGATAGAATCCTGAGAGCCTTTTCTCAGCAAAAGCCGATTGATCAATCTGGAAACATATTTAGCAATTATCAAAAAAATGATAAATACAACAATTGCTAAAACAAAATTGGGGAGATTCAGAATGATGGAATCGAGCCAGCCGTCCATTTTATCCCAAATTCCCCCAATAGATTTTTGAATATTAAATTTTTCGTCCATTTACAACGGTGTCCTAAACGGGTTTAAGACTTTCACTTGTTTTCATTTTCCATGCATCCAACATCCAGCTGGTTTTTTCCAGTTCTCTTATATAAGCCCCAATAAGGTCTATAGTACCTTCATCTCCGCCTTTCTCCGCAACCTCAGTCACTTTACGCATTTGTTTAAGAAGGGTTCCATGATCATCTAATAAGATCTCGATCATTTTAGAATCGGAAATATCCGATTTTGATTCTTTTATATTAGAAGCTTTCAAATAATCGCTTAAGTTGCTGGTAGGCTGAAAACGTAAGGTTAGAATACGTTCAGCGATATCATCAACTTTTAATTTTGCATCATCATATAATTCTTCAAATTTCTCATGAAGATCGAAAAAGTTCTTACCGATTACATTCCAATGAAAATTTCTTAGTTTTTGATAGTATAAATGATAATCTGCCAACAGGGTATTCAATTCTTTTACAGTTTTGCTGGTCTTTTTTTCGTCTAAGCCTAGATAACTCATAGTTTTTATTTATTGATTTTTAATTTTCTACTCAAAATTAATATAGTTCATTGGTTAAACCAATGTTTTCAATGGTTTTAATACAAGTTTAACTCCTAATTATCCAGAGGACGTTTTGCTGTAAGGTCTAGTTTGTTAAGCATAGCCTTAGAAACCTGCCCACCAGAGATTCCGTAACCATCTACCAAAACGCCTTTTTTTCCATTATGTGTGGTAATTGCGTATAAAATTGCATTATCATCCGGATTGCTCATTCCTTCAAATCTCAGGACTTTATCAACATCAAACTCCTCGGTGTTATAATGTTCCTTTTGAGATTTGAGTTCAATTTTTTCATCCAGGAGGTTAAAATCGTGTTCATAACCTTCCTCTAATTTAAGTTTATTTATCGCTTGTGAAAGCGTTCCGTAGTCTTTCATTTTATGTTGAATTTTATTTCCTAACAATTTACATTCATTGCCCTTGATGAGCAAGATAAATTATCGGTTTAGTATAAGTTTAACGCGGGATATTCCAGATTCTTGAATTGAACTTATTGAATTAGTATTTTTTCCACTTCACTAACTTTAAGCCACGAATTCACGAATATTCCCTATTCTCTCTTGTCTATTCTTTATTCCCTGTTTTTCTTAAATCTTAAACCTTGAATTTTGAATCTTTTTTTTCCAGCCACCAATGCACGAATGTCCTTTTTTACTCCATACTCTTATTTCTGTACTCCTTGTGAGATTGAACTTTAAACTAACTTCTAAATTATGAAGTGATGAAGTGATGAATTAACGCAATTTATACCAGAAATTTCCCATCTGTGATTTCTGCTTTTATACTCCTTGTGAATTATTTTTATTTTTACAGCTTAACAACTTCACAACTTCACAACTTCACAACTTTGAACTTTTCGAACTTTGAACTTTTTTTATTAAATACCAACCGGTGATTAGGCCTAAAATGGTGATCGCCGCGGCAATTATATAAAACCAGTTTGATCTCAGGAAATTCATACCAATAGGATGATGGTTAAAAGTATTAAAATGTAATAAAACCAATATAATTTGGGTTGATGCGGATCTTTTCCGAAAAGCAATTTTGTCAATTTAAAATAGACACTCCTGTTTTTAGCGACATGATTGTAAGCCAGATTGGAGAGCGATTCAAACCAAGGGTATTTTTCATACCAAAGATGCCACTTTTTAGTACCCGCATAATAAAGGCTCCTATATGCCGAATCTGGTCCTGTATATATTTTCCCGTCGGGTTCAATGAGGCGGCTGGCTTTTTTGAATTCCTTTATAGGAATATCCGGAAAATCCTTAGCCACATCCTGATAGGGAACAAAATGTATCCTGTCCTTGGTTTTGGTTTCCCATCGAATTTTCCACCATTTACAAAACCCGCAGGTGCCATCCCAAATTAAAGTGGGCTTTGCAGGAGGGTATTTTGTAGATGTGATCTTTTCGAACATAACCGGGACTAGTTTAAGAAAGATAAATTTAAGAAATTTGAAATTGGTATTTTTGCGGAAGCAGATTAATTTTTAACGGAGAGTTTTGAAGAAAAATCAATTTCTTTCCCCTCTCTAAAGGGTGGAAATTGATTTTTTTGGAAGAATGGAGCTTAGATTTTTTTTTCGATACCCTGTCATCCCTGGCGTACGCGAAGGAAGGAAGTTTTGAAGAAAAAATCAATTCCTTTTCCCCTCCCTAAAGGGTGGGAATTTAGAAGGATCAAACTTAGAATTTTTTTCGACACCCTGTCACTCTGAGCGTACGCCAAGAAGGGAGTTTTGAGAAAAAAGTCAATTCCTTTTCCCCTCCCTAAAGGGTGGAAATTGATTTTTTGGAAGAAGAAATGCTAAAAAAACAACAAAATAATAATGAAAGAAAAGACAACTAAAAATATTTTAATCACCGGAGGAGCAGGTTTTATAGGCTCTCACGTGGTTCGGTTATTTGTGAACAAATATCCAAATTATCAGATTTTCAATCTCGATGCATTAACCTATGCCGGAAATTTGGAAAATCTGACTGACATTGAAGAAAAACCAAACTATCATTTTATAAAGGCTGATATTAATAATGCATCCGAAATTAATAATTTGTTTGAAAAATATAATTTCGATAATGTCATTCATTTAGCCGCGGAATCTCACGTAGATCGTTCCATTACAGATCCTTTGGCATTTGTAAAAACAAATTTAATAGGGACAGTGAATTTGCTAAATGCAGCAAAGGAGTTATGGAGGGACAATTTGGAGGATAAGCTTTTCTATCATATCAGCACAGATGAAGTATATGGTACACTTGGTGAAACCGGTCTTTTCACCGAAACCACCGCGTATGCGCCCAACTCACCTTATTCCGCTTCAAAAGCCAGTTCCGATCATTTTGTGAGGGCTTACGGAGAAACCTACGACTTGCCTTATTTTATTTCAAATTGTTCAAATAATTACGGTCCAAATCAATTCCCGGAAAAACTGATCCCTCTTTTTATTCATAATATAATTCAAAATAAGCCTTTACCGGTTTATGGAGACGGAAAATACACCAGGGATTGGTTATATGTAATAGATCATGCAACCGCTATCGATTTGGCTTTTCACAAAGGAAAAAATAAGCAGACTTATAATATTGGCGGTTTTAATGAGTGGCAAAATTTAGATCTCATAAAACTTCTCTGTGAACTCATGGATAAAAAACTCGGCAGGGAAAAAAGCAGTTCCACAAAATTGATCACTTATATCAAAGACCGTCCCGGCCATGATAAGCGTTACGCCATAGATGCCACAAAAATTCACAAAGAACTCGGCTGGAAACCCTCGGTAACTTTTGAAGAAGGACTTGAAAAAACGATCGACTGGTATTTAGAGAATGAGCTTTGGTTGAAAAGTGTTACTTCCGGGAAATATCAGGAGTATTATGATGATCAATATAAAAAGTAAAGCTGTAAAATTGTGAAGCTGTGAAGATGTAAAACTGTGAAGTTGTAGGCTGTGAAGCTGTAAAGCTGTAAAGCTGTGAAGTTGTAAAAAGAGAATGGAGTGAACTTGTTTAAAGATTTAATAAAGTCGAATCATGTATGAATTTTATTTTGAAAAGTTAGAGGTCTGGAAGAATGCTCGTCATTTTGTAAAAGATATTTATTTAACAACAGAGTCATTTCCAAATTCAGAGAAATTCGGATTAACAAGTCAAATAAGAAGGGCAACTGTAAGTATTACAGCAAATATTGCAGAAGGTTTCTCAAGAAAAACAATTACTGAAAAAGCAAGGTTTATAAATATTGCCTATAGTTCGGCATGGGAAGTAATAAATCTTCTTATTCTAAGTTTAGATTTAGAATTCATGAAAGAAGATAAATATCTTGATTTAAGAAAAAAAGCAGAACATATTACAAATCAGTTGAATGCATTATATAAAACTTTAAAGTCACACTAAACATTTTTACACTTTTACAACTTAACAACTTAACAACTTAACAACTTAACAATTTGCCAAATTAACACCTTAACAATTTTACAACTTAACAATAAATGGACAGAATGAATCTGTGCAATCCGATTTAATCGGCGTAATCAGTATTCCCTCATTATCTATTTCTTTTCATAATTTTTAAGGTTTTTTTTAGCAAACCTAGAAATTGGATCATACTTCTATACTTCTTCCTAAATAATATCATTTCTTTCATATCATTTTCATATTTAGCAGAAGTTCCATAGAAAGATCTTTGGAAAGCATCTTCTCTTTTTTGATCAAAAATATTTTTTAAAAATACTAATAATGGCTCTTTTTTTAAATTTTCAGGAATAATATTATTTCGAAAAGGCGGTTCATTTAACATCGACAAGAACATTTCATCGTCATTATCAATTTCTTTTACCTTGCTAACAACATCTTCAAAGCTTTCAAAATCATGGCAATTAATAAATGCCTTTGGATTAAAGTCTTTCATTACTTCAGGATTACCCCAGTAAATGGGAATAGTCCCTGTAATAAAAGCGTGCAGTAGTTTTTCGGTAGTGTATCCCGGCGATGAGGTATTTTCAAAAGCAATGGAGAATTTACAACTGGATTGAAATTCTATTTTAGTAAACATCCAATCTTTCGCATATCTTTCTCCTACATCCATTGAAATATTATTTAAATGCTTGCCTGGAGATGCAACCTTTTTATATTTATTTAAAAGATAAAAAAAATTGTCCCTTGTTGGGTCAGCGTTTGAATTTGCATAAATAAAATTACAGAAATGTTTTTTGGCTGAAAGATCTAATGAACCAGGGTTTTTCGAAATTATTAATTGCTGAAATTGGCTTTCATAAAACGCGAAATTCGGAAATCTCAGATATCTGTTATTAAAATGGATGTAATCAAAGCCAATGGCATAATCACATAGGTTAAAATCCGGTTTTAAATTCTCACCGGTATAAAATATTCGCACACAATTATAATTCAAAAATTCGTGTCCATGGCAAGAGTAAATTAGATAATCGGGCTTGTTTTTATCGAATTCAATATTATATGATTTAAATAAAAGTTGGGTAATCAAATTATCTTTAGGTTCAAATCCAGGATAAAAATCAGTAAACCATATTTTCAAAGTTTTCATTTTAGAGCATTTAAACTTTCTGTGAATTTTATTTTTCAACGATAACTTCGCAATCGCTTGAAAGTGTTTTTGGGTTGTAAAAACAAATATACTTATAGCGATTCAAAAAAATTCAAAAAAAGCATTTTACGTAAATAGGCCTTTTTCAATATTAAGAAACCATAAATTATATCTTAAAGTAGACAGGCTAATTTGAAATTGATACTTTTGTTAATGGATTAACCGATGATCTTACCGGAAATGCAGTTTAACTCAACAATTATGGAACAATTTTATAAATGTCTTTAAAAAAACAAACTGCAATAAGTTTGGTATGGACCTATACCCAGCAGTTTGGAAACCAGCTTATCGGGTTTCTTGTTTCCCTGATCCTGGCAAGGATTTTAATGCCGGAGGAATTTGGGTTAATTGGAATGATTGCTGTGTTTGTTGCAGTAGGGAACACCTTGCTGCACGGAGGGCTAACCAAATCCCTTATAAGGGGCGAAGATCTTGATGCCCAGGATTATTCCACCGTTTTTTATTTTAATTTGGCAGCTGGTATTATAGTGTATTTGGGTGTATTTCTTTTAGCTCCTCTCGTTGCCGATTTTTATTCCCAGCCTATACTTACAGGGATTTTGAGAGTTTACTGTGTTACTTTCATAATTTCGGCATTTGCCGCTGTTCAATTGGCGAGACTGACAAAAATCATGGATTTTAAAACCCAGACAATAATTGCAATTCCCGCCGCCATTATTGGTGGAATCGTTGGAGTGGTGATGGCTATGACCGGTTATGGAGTATGGAGTCTTGTGTGGAGCAGCATTGTTACATCAATCATTAGTACAGTGCAGCTTTGGATATATTCCGGCTGGACACCCGGTTTAAATTTTAATTTTCAAAAATTTAAAGCTCATTTTAATTATGGTTATAAATTAACCCTATCCGAGTTATTGGACAGGATCTTTAACAATATTTTTTTAATAGTTATCGGTAGATATTTTTCCGCAGCCCAGGTTGGATTTTATACCCGTGCCCAAACTATGAATCAACTCCCCGTAACTAATATTTCCAATGCCTTAAATAAGGTGACTTTCCCCTTGTTTGTTTCAATTCAAAATGATGATGTGCGTTTAAGAAGAGTATATAAGCAACTTATGCAAATGGTCGTTTTTGTAATTACTCCAATTTTAATCTTTATGGCAGTGCTTGCCGAGCCTAGCTTTCGATTTTTATTTACAGAAAAGTGGTTGCCGGCGGTTCCCTACTTTCAAATACTTTGTATTACAGGGATCCTGTTTCCTATTCACTCTTATAATTTAAGTATCCTGAATGTAAAAGGGAGAAGTGACCTGTTTTTGAAATTGGAGGTAATTAAGAAAATAATCATAGTTATTACCCTTCTCATTACGATCCCGTTTGGTATTATAGCCTTATTATATGGTCAGGTATTTATTTCCATCTTTGCCTTTTTTATCAACGCTCATTATACCGGGAAATTTATTAACTATAGCGCTTTGCAACAGCTAAAAGATGTTTTTCCAATAATTTTGTTGGCCGTTTTTGCAGGAGGAATTGTTTTTTTATTAGACTACTTTGGTTTGAAATTAAATATGGATATAATAAGAATTCTTATAGGTGGAGTAGTAGGCACTTCCGTTTATCTGTTCACGGCTTTTTTGTTTAAATTCGGAAGCTTTTTTGAACTTTCTAAACTTATTTTTAAAAAATGATCCCAGTTACCAAAACATTTTTACCTCCAATAGAAGAATATTATCAGCTAATTCAGCAAATTTGGGATAGTAACCAGTTAACCAATGGTGGGAAACTCCTATTTGAATTACAGGCGGGCATAAAAGAAACCCTCAATGTTCCAAATGTGATTCTCACTGCCAATGGGACCCTGCCATTGCAAATAGCTTTGAAGGTTTTAGCTGGGAAGGGGGAAGTTATAACCACGCCTTTTAGTTATGTAGCAACAACTTCAACTATAGTTTGGGAAAATTGCACTCCCGTATTTGTTGACATACACCCCGAATTTCTAACCATTGATGAAACTAAAATTGAAGCTGCCATCACTGATAAAACAACTACAATCCTGGCTACCCATGTATTCGGAAACCCCTGTAATGTAGAAGAAATTGAAAGGATCGCCAGGAAGCACAGTTTAAAGGTGATCTATGATGCTGCCCATTCATTTGGTGTGAACTATAAAGGAAAAACGTTGTTCGGCTTTGGAGATATAAGCACCTGTAGTTTTCACGCGACAAAACTTTTTCACACCGGGGAAGGTGGCGCGATGTTTTGTAAAGATGAGGATCTATATAAAACATTATTTTACAGTCATAATTTTGGGCATGATGGGCCATTAAATTTTCACGGTCTGGGGATCAATGCTAAAATGAGCGAATTACAGGCTGCAATGGGCTTGGCAGTTTTGCCTTATGTTGAAAGCTTAATACAATGCCGAAAAGAAATTGTTGAAATATATGATCAACTTTTGAATTTTGAAAAGTTAAGGAAGATCGTAATCCGGGAAGACACCGCATGGAATTATAGCTATTATCCAATTATCTTTGAAGATGAAAAGCAACTATTAAAGGTTGAGAAAGCTTTAAATAAGGAGCAGATCTTCCCAAGAAGATATTTTTATCCATCGCTAAATACCCTCGAATATGTGAGTTATACTAAAATGAAAATTTCAGAAGAGATATCCGGAAGAATTCTATGCTTACCTCTATATAAGGGCTTAGAGTTAAAACATATTAATCTTATTTCAAAAATTATCAACGCTGTGATATCAAGTAAATCCGCGTAATTCGTCTAAATCCGCGTAATCTAAATATTAAGTAGCATCAATATAAAATTTAAATTTGAATACATTCCTTTTCAACCCTGAAAGAAAACATATTGTTATAATTGTCAATGTTTTTCTGACGGTTTCGGTATTTTATTTTTTTTCCTCTATTTTTTTTGGTCTGGATTTTACTGACAGTTTTTATCATCTTAATCAGGCTCTTAATCCTGCAGATGGAATTTATCTGTATCCTTTTTTCCTTAGCTCAATAATAATAAAAGGCGTAATAAGTCTTGTGGGACCGGAAGTTATTTATCTGAGATTCTTTAATTCTTTGATGTTATTCTTCTCATTATTAATGCCTTTTTTATTAATTAAATTACACAAGCCAAGGGTTGAAGTTCTATTTTACATAGCTTGTGGTTTATTTTTATTTACTCCTTTCAATGTAAATATTTTGGGATATGACAGTATTAGTATTTTTATATTATCATTGATATTTTCTCTTTCAGTATTGTACCTTCAAAAAGCAAATCTTTATTTATTGCTGCTTCTATCATTTATATGTTCTTTAGCAGTTTTAATTCGACTTCCAAATATCCTTGTTGTTCCAATTGTGTTTTTAGTCATGGTATTTAGTGGCAAGTTGCAAAAGGGAAATTACTCGGTGAACCTTCCGGTAATGTTTATGCTTCTTACCATATTTTTTATTTTATTCGGCTTTTCAATCTATTATGCGAATTTGGAAGAGTTTTTTGCAGCCTCGGCAAATTCTTCTTCGCACGACTTGAAAATGCTATTTTATAATTATTTCCTGCATGGTTTAAAAATGTTGCTAATCGTATCCTTAATATTAGCAGGCCATTTTATATTTAAAAAAGCAGAAGATAAGATGCCAAAATATATGCTGTATGCTGGGGCCGGTTTGATATTTATAATCCTGATTGGACTTTTTGTGATTCGTACTAAATATTCCCAAAATTATTCCTTGTTTCTCACTTCCCTTGCTTTATCAATGGTAATAGTTTCTATGATTGAAAACAGAAAAGATTGGTTAAACTTTCCAAATCTGGCGCTATATCTTTATATATTATTTCTTTTTATAAACCCTTTTGGTTCCAATACAGGTCTGCTGAAAGCTGCATCTTTATTTTTGCTGCTTCCATTTATTTTGAGTTTTCATAATTTTAAACCGCAGCCATATTGGGTGGTGATTTTGGTTATTTTGTTGCCATTTGCCCTAATTGAAAAATTATCTGGTACATATGAGGATAAAAGCATTCCTGCATTAAATACTCCGGTTAATATTAGTTTGCTCACCCCTATAAGTACCACAAAGACCAGAGCTGCTTACCTGGAAAAAATTGATATGGAGGTAAATGAGCTGAAAAAAAATAATGTTCAGGTTTATTTCTATGGAGATAAAAGTCATATTTTCCATTACTTGTACCCTGCAACCAACATGAATATAAATTCCTTTTTTCAGCCCGTTGATGAATTGGTTTATTACCCAAAAATAGTAAAAGTGATAAACGGAAAACAGCGAACTGCTATTTTTATAGTAGATTCTTATCCTGGCGATAGATCCAAAGATTTGTTATCTGTGGAGTTTTCGCTTATAAGGGATGGATTTAAAAGGGTCAAAATGGAACCTATAATATACTATTTGAGAATTAAAGAGTGAGTTTTCTGAAATGGGAATTGCTTAGGAGGAAATCGAATTAACACGAATTAAAACGAATTGAACGAATGGATTCTGGGTGGTAATAGTATTTAAAAAAGAAAGTTATAAAATAATAGGAGCTTGCATGAAAGTGCATAGAACCTTGGGTCCAGGATTCTTGGAGGCTGTTTATGAAGAAGCTTTGGTAATAATAATTAAAAGATTGCACGGATTACAAAGGATTACACAGAAATGGACAAACTATTATTCGGGGATGAGACATATAAAGTTATTGGTGCTTGTATGACAGTGCACAAGAATTTAGGTGCCGGGTTTTTGGAATCTGTTTATCATGAAGCATTAGAAAATGAATTTGAAATGCAGAAGGTTATTTTTGAGAGCAAGAAGAAATTGCAGGTCTATTATAAAGATGCACCTTTGAAAAAATATTTTATTGCTGACTTTATCTGTTTTGATAAAATAGTGATTGAAATTAAAGCAGCTTCATTTTTACATAAGGATACCGAAGCTCAAACCATAAATTATCTAAAATCCACAAATTACCAATTAGGTTTATTAATTAATTTTGGTCAATCTAGTTTAACCTGGAAACGCTTTATAAATACTAAATAATGACCCAACAATCCGTGTAATCAATTTTTAATCCGTGAAATCTGTGTTTTATGAAAGGAATGATACTCGCCGGAGGCTCCGGCACCAGACTTTATCCAATAACTAAAGGAGTCTCCAAGCAACTCCTGGCAATTTACGACAAGCCGATGATCTACTATCCTTTATCGGTTTTGATGCTTGCGGGGATTAGGGAAATTTTGATAATCTCGACGCCTGAAGATTTACCGAATTTTAAAAAGTTGCTGGGAGATGGAAAAAGATTAGGAATGAAGTTTTCCTATAAAGCCCAACCTTCACCCGATGGATTGGCACAGGCTTTTATTTTGGGCGAAGATTTTATTGGAGAAGAGGATGTTTGCCTCATTTTGGGAGACAATATATTTTACGGACAGGGTTTTGGTAATTTGCTAAATCGAGCCGTAGAAAAAACCGAAAAGGAAAAACTGGCAACCGTTTTTGGATATTATGTGCAGGATCCCGGAAGGTATGGAGTGGTGGATTTTGATGAAGAAGGGAAAGTTCTTAGTATTGAGGAAAAACCGAAAAAGCCAATGAGCAATTTCGCGGTCACGGGGCTTTATTTTTATCCGAATTCAGTTATTGAAGTTGCTAAACAAATCACCCCGAGTGAAAGGGGAGAACTGGAAATTACCGCTGTAAATCAATACTATTTACAGGAAAGCCTATTAAACGTGGAGTAATTAGGGCGTGGTTATGCCTGGCTGGATACCGGAACCCATGATTCTAGGTTGGAAGCTTCAAACTTCATACAAACTATAGAAAAAAGGCAAGGGCTGAAAATTGCTTGTTTAGAGGAGATAGCCTGGAGAAAAGGCTATATTTCAAAAGGACAACTTGGTGCAATAGCCAAACAATTTAAGAATAATGAGTATGGCGACTATTTATTAAATACTGTGGAGAAAGGAATTGGATAGGCCTTTGGTTTTATTCATAAATACATACTTTTAATTTTTTAATCTAATTTTAATTTGGCCTTTCCATTTGTTATATATTTGCCCATTTTTAATTAGAAAATTTTAAAATAAAATTTTCTAACCCCAATTTGAAGTTCCATGCTTTTTAACTCCATAGATTTCGCAATCTTTTTACCGATAGTATTTGTGCTCTATTGGTTTGTTGTCAACAAAAACCTCAAGCATCAGAATATTCTTATCGCGCTAGCAAGCTATGTTTTTTACGGCTGGTGGGATTGGCGGTTTTTGGCGTTGATACTTTTTAGTACTCTGGTTGATTATGGGATTGGGGTAAGTTTGGGTAAGGAACATAATTTAAACAGGCGAAAAATACTGCTTTGGATAAGCATACTGGTAAACCTGGGATTTTTAGGCTTCTTTAAATATTATAATTTTTTCATAGATAATTTCAAATCGGCGTTTACATTTTTCGGGTCTGCAATTAATGCAAATTCGTTAAATATTATTCTTCCGGTCGGGATCAGTTTTTATACTTTTCAAACCCTAAGTTATACGATAGATGTATATAAAAAGCGACTGGAACCAACCAAAGATTTTATATCCTTTGCAGCATTTGTAAGTTTCTTTCCACAATTGGTTGCAGGACCTATTGAAAGGGCAACTAACCTTTTACCACAAATGTTATCCAAAAGACAATTTGAATATAATGATGCGGTAGATGGCCTGAGGCAAATCCTTTGGGGTTTATTTAAAAAAATTGTTATTGCAGATAATTGTGCTACTTATGCCAATCTTATTTTCAATAATTCCGCAGACTATTCCGGTAGCACCTTAGTTTTAGGAGCCGTGTTTTTTACTTTCCAAATTTATGGGGATTTCTCCGGATATTCTGACATTGCGATAGGTACCTCACGCCTTTTCGGTTTTAAATTAATGCAAAATTTCGCGTTTCCATATTTCTCCAGGGATATTGCAGAATTTTGGAGGCGCTGGCATATTTCACTTTCTACTTGGTTTAGGGATTATCTTTATATTCCTTTAGGAGGAAGCCGGGGAGGAACCTGGATGAAAGTAAGGAACACATTTATTATATTTATAGTAAGCGGGTTTTGGCATGGTGCCAACTGGACATTTGTCATTTGGGGAGCTTTGAATGCCATCTACTTTTTGCCATTACTGCTCACAAAAAGAAATAGGCAGAACATGGAAGTTGTTGCTGGTGATTCGTATTTTCCAAGTAAAAAAGAAATTGGCCAGATGTCTTTAACCTTTAGTTTGACAGTGATTGCCTGGATTTTTTTTAGAGCAGATAATATTGAGCATGCTTTGAATTATCTTAGAGAAATATTTTCGAGTTCTTTATTTAGTATTCCCTTATATCAAGGCGTTAATTTTTTAAAAGTTTTATTTCCATTATTATTGATTTTTATAACTATAGAGTGGTTGGGAAGGAAAAGAGAATTTGCAATTGAAAAAGTAAAGATTAAATTTAGGCCATTTAGATATTTATTTTATTATTCTTTACTTATATTAATTTATTGGTTTGCGAGTGAAAATGTGGATCAACAATTTATTTATTTTCAATTTTAAAATATGGTGTTATTTATAAAACGACTCTTTGTTTTTATGGTTCTACCAATCATAATGGTTATAATGACGGATGGGTTTTTAAGGAATAAAAATTCCTTGTATAAAGAAAAAATTCAAGGAGCAATACAGGATAAGGAAAAAATTGAAATAATAATTTTAGGCAATTCCCACGCGAATTTTGGGGTTGATCCCAATGCATTTGATAAATACGCATATAATCTCGCAAATGTAAACCAAAGCATTTATTTTGATAAAAGAATTTTACTCTCTCATTTGGATGAATACAAAAATTTAAAATACGTATTAATTAGTGCTGATTTTCATTCCCTGTATTTTTCAAGTCAGGGTATTCGGGATGTTTGGGCATATTATGATACAGGAGTCAATTATAAAAATAAAAATTATTTATTTGAAGATTTTTCCCACACACTATTTGGTTATACTCCTAAAATAATACTTTCCTTATTCAAAACGGAAATAATCTACCAACTAAGCACATCAAACATAGTCGTTGATTTTCCTGTACAAAAAGGGGTAAATCTAAAAGACACAATTAAAAACGGTTTTATTGGCTTTGAGGGTAAAGATGTTGATGCGTTCAATGAAAACAAATTTCAAAGGAGTGCTAAAAAATTTAATCGGGTAGTTGAGACATCAAAAGAAAAACTTGAGATTGAGGAAGATTTAAATGGTTTAATCCAAATATTGATCAATAGGGATATTGTTCCTATTTTATTTACTACGCCAACATTTGTAGAGTATAATAAATATTTAAATGCCAATTTTGTGAATTTGAACAAATCAGATTTTGATAGGATTTCAGGAAAACAAAATATACAATATTGGAATTTTATGAATTCTGACTTAATTAAAGCAGAGGATTTCTATGATGAAGATCATCTTAATAAGAAAGGCGCTTTTAAATTTGGAAAGATGTTAAATGATTCTATTAATAATTTATATTAGGAAAATGTCGAATAGAATTTCATGAATTTTAATTTGTATCTCTTAGGAATGTCTTCCTTTTTTGTTAAAAATATTATTATGCGTAAGGGTCTGAAAATTGCTTTTATGGGAAAAATGCGTTCGATAAAAAATATTTATTCTACAGTAAAAACAGTAAAACTGGCAACACTATTGAGCAATAGTTAACACTTTAAATTTTGATGAAATTGTTAAAAAAAATAATGTTCATATTTCCAAGTTAACAGCTTAAGAGATAAAGAACTGATATGTTAAAGAATTCTAATTGTGTTTTATCATATTTAATTAACCCATTAGTTCCCAGCCAATTTCATACTTTTCAAATACTCTCAACTTTTTCACATTTCTTTAAGATGATCAAACTTCAAGCTTAAAATAGAAATCTTATCTTTGCCGACTGATTCTAAAAATGATTTATGCAAAAGGAACAATTTTCAAAATTAAGTTCTAAAAAAATATTGGTTACAGGTGGCGCCGGCTTTATAGGTTCTAATCTTTGTGAAAAGCTTATAGAACTCGATGCAAGTGTGGTTTGCCTGGATAACTTCGCCACCGGAAAAAGAGAAAATCTTTCCGCAATTATTGAACATTCCAATTTCACCTTAATAGAAGGAGATATCCGAAATCTTGAAACCTGCCATAGAGCAGCTAAAGGAGTTGATTATATTTTTCATGAAGCCGCATTAGGTTCGGTTCCGCGTTCGTTAAAGGATCCAATTACCACCAATGAGGTGAATGTTTCAGGGTTTTTAAATATGTTGGTTGCAGCACGGGATGCTAAAGTAAAACGCTTCGTATATGCAGCCAGTTCATCTACCTACGGAGATTCAGAAAATCTGCCAAAGGTGGAAGATGTGATAGGAAAACCACTTTCTCCTTATGCAATAACAAAATATGTAAACGAACTATACGCCGATATTTTCAAATCTGCCTACGATCTGGACACTATCGGACTTAGATATTTCAATGTTTTTGGCAGAAAACAAGATCCGGACGGAGCTTATGCAGCCGTAATTCCAAAATTTGTTATACAGTTGATGAACCACGAATCTCCTTTGATCAACGGAGACGGCACCTATTCCCGCGATTTCACGTATATAGACAACGTAATTCAAATGAATCTTCTGGCGCTTACTTCTGAAAATGAAGAAGCTGTAAATGAGGTGTACAATACCGCAGTGGGTGACCGAACAAATTTATTGGAACTTACTACTTTGCTGAAAGAATATTTATCCAAATACGATCCTGAAATAGCGAAAATTGAAATCAAACACGGACCAAATAGGGCTGGTGATATTCCGCATTCCTTGGCTTCGGTAGAAAAAGCGAAAGAAAAATTAGGCTACAATCCTCAATTTGATATTAGAGCCGGATTAAAAGAGGCTGTCAATTGGTATTGGAAAAATTTGAAGTGAAGCAGTGACGCTGTGACGTTGTTATGAAGTAGAGCAGTGAAGAAGTGAAGAAGTGAAGTTGTAAAGAAGTAAAGAAGTGACGCGGTGAAGAAGTGATGTTGTGGTGAAGTAACGAAGTGACGCTGTGATGTTGTGGTGAAGTAACGCGGTGAAGAAGTGAAGAAGTGATGTTGTGATGAAGTGACGCTGTGAAGAAGTGGCGCTGTGATAAAAAACGAAGTAAAAATGTAATACAGTGCCGAAGTGATGAAAAAAAAAGCTGAAAAGAGACTACGTTACACCATCACATGGTCACTCGGTACTAAAAAAATAAACCAATTAAGAAATGAACAATATTAAAATCGCCGTAATAGGATTAGGCTACGTTGGTCTTCCGCTGGCAAGACTTTTTGCAACCAAATACCCCGTAATAGGATTTGACATTAATCAGGGTAGAGTCGATGAACTAAAGAAGGGTCATGACAGTACTCTTGAGGTGGAAGATGATCTTTTAAAAGCTTCATTAGTCCAAAATCCTTCTAATGAAAACGGACTCTACTGCACTACTAATCTGGATGATATAAAAGATTGTAATTATTACATTATAACTGTTCCAACACCGGTAGATAAAAATAATCGACCAGATCTTACTCCATTATATAAGAGTAGTGAAACGGTAGGGAAAGTTCTTAAGAAAGGGGATATAGTGATCTATGAATCTACCGTATATCCGGGTGTAACTGAGGATGAGTGTGTTCCTGTGCTTGAAAAAGTTAGCGGACTCAAATTCAATGTAGATTTCTTCGCCGGTTATTCACCTGAGAGGATTAATCCGGGTGATAAGGAGCATACTGTTGAAAAAATACTTAAAGTAACTGCCGGCTCAACTCCGGAGATTGGAAAGAAGGTCGACGAATTATATGCCCAGGTGATTACTGCCGGCACCCATTTGGCACCAACTATAAAAGTAGCAGAAGCTGCCAAGGTTATTGAAAATTCCCAGCGGGATATCAATATCGCCTTCGTAAATGAACTGGCCAAGATCTTCAATATGATGGATATCGACACTCAGGATGTTTTGGAAGCAGCGGGTACAAAATGGAACTTTTTACCTTTCAAGCCGGGTCTTGTTGGCGGACATTGTATCGGAGTAGATCCTTATTACCTTGCCCAAAAAGCACAGGAATTGGGATATCATCCTGAAATTATCCTTGCCGGAAGAAGAATGAATGACTCTATGGGACAATATGTTTCCAGCGAGGTTGTGAAGCTAATGTTGCAAAATGACATTAAAGTTAAAGGAGCAAATATTCTGGTTCTTGGAATTACTTTTAAGGAAAACTGTCCCGATGTCAGAAATACGAAGGTTGTTGATGTGATCAAGAATCTTAAAGAGTATGGAACCAATGTGACAATTTATGATCCTTTAGCTAATCCAAATGAAGTAAAACACGAATATGGATTGACTACAACGAAGACATTACCAACCGAAACCTTTGATGCAGTGGTCCTTGCGGTTTCGCATAAAGAATTTTTACAACTGGATTTAGATAAATTCAAAAACGGAAGTACAGTTGTGTATGATGTTAAGGGAGTGCTTGGTGATAAATGCGATAAAAAACTTTAATCCGGGATTCGTTAATTCGGGATTGGTGAGTTCGTGATTGGGGATTGGTTAATTAGGGATTGGTAAATAGTGATTGGGGAATAGTTAATTCGGAAATCGTGATTCGGGAATCGTTACACCGGGAATAGTTAATTCGAGATTCGTTAATTCGAGATTCGTAAAATTTATATTTAGGAAAGGGATTCATAATTTTGTCGTAAAATAAGGATTCGGACTAACGAATGAACCAATTAATGAGTTAACGAACTAACGAATCAACGATTAACCATTTACTGAATTAAAAAATAATTATGACAACCAAGGATAAACAAATCGAATTAAAGGATAAGATTTTAATCGGACTTGAAAAAGTTTATGAAAGACTTATAGAATTCAAAAAAGCGAAAAATAGTAAACTTGTCATTATAAGAGGTGATAAAATAGTGAAAATTAAGCCGGAGTAGCACTATGACTGTGAAGAAGTAACGAAGTGACGCTGTGACGTTGTGATGAAATTACGAAGTAACGCTGTGATATAGTAATGTTGTGACGAAGTGATGTTGTGAAGTAGAATCGTTATTCGGGAATCGTGATCCGTTAATTCGAGATGCGGGATTTGTGAGTCGGGATTTATTAATTGCGGATTGGTTAATCCGAGATTCGTAAAATTTTTAATTAGAAAAGGGATTCATAATTTGGTCGTAAAATAATGATTCGGACTAACGAGTGAACGAACTAACGAACTAACGGTTTACCGAACTAACGAATAAATTATGGCTCATAGTTTTGAGAGCTTGGAGTGTTGGCAAAGATGCAATGAATTAAAGATTTTCCTGAAAGAGAATGTTCTTATGAAACTTCCTAAATCAGAGCGGTTCGAATTATACAGTCAAATATTAAGAGCATCAAGGTCGGCGACAGCTAATATAGCTGAGGGGTGGGGAAGATATCATTATAAGGATAATATAAAATTTTTGGTAAATGCACGTGGTTCAGTAGCTGAAATTCTGGATCATGGGATTGAAGCAAAATCCTGGGAGTATATTTCAGATGAAACTTTGAAGGAAATAAGAAATCAAACGACCCGATGTATGCAGGTAATTAATGGCTATATAAGGTATTTAAGAAAGTCAAATGAGTAAATTTGCAAAAGTATAATTCATTTACGAACTAACGAACTAACGAACGAACTAACGAATTCACGAACTAACGAAACTGCGAATTAACGAAACCGCGAATTAACGAATTCACAAACTAACGAACTCACGAACTCACGAATTCACGAACTAACGATTAGATGAAAATAAAAAACATATGTTGTATTGGTGCTGGATATGTTGGTGGTCCAACAATGGCTGTAATAGCACAAAAGTGTCCTGAAATTAATGTAACGGTAGTTGATATAAATGCAGAACGCATTGCTGCCTGGAATGATGAGGATGTAGAGAATATTCCTATTTACGAACCGGGATTATCTGACATAGTTAAAGAAGCCCGCGGAAGGAATTTATTCTTTTCAACCGATGTTGACGGGGCTATTGATAAAGCTGAAATGATCTTTATCTCGGTAAATACCCCCACCAAAACCTACGGAATTGGAAAAGGGATGGCTGCCGACTTGAAATTTATCGAACTTTGTGCAAGGCAAATAGCCAGGGTCTCGAAAAATGACAAAATAGTAGTTGAAAAATCTACATTGCCGGTGCGTACCGCCGAGGCTTTGAAAAATATATTAGACAATACCGGTAATGGTGTGAATTACCAAATTTTGTCAAATCCGGAATTTTTAGCAGAAGGAACAGCGGTTCAGGATCTCCAAAATCCCGACAGGATTTTGATTGGAGGCGATATTGACACAGAAGAAGGCCTGGATGCTATGCAGGCTTTGGTAGATGTGTATGCTCATTGGGTTCCTAACGAAAATATCTTAACCACCAATGTCTGGTCTTCAGAATTATCAAAGCTTACTGCCAATGCATTTTTAGCCCAGCGTATTTCAAGCATTAATGCTATGAGTGAGCTTTGTGAAAAAACAGGAGCCGATGTTAATGAAGTTGCCAAGGCTGTGGGAATGGATTCCAGAATTGGACCCAAATTTCTTCAATCTTCAGTAGGTTTTGGAGGTTCTTGTTTTCAAAAGGATATTTTGAACCTTGTTTATATCTCCAAATCATTTGGATTAAATGAGGTTGCCGACTATTGGGAACAGGTAATAATCATGAATGATCATCAAAAAAGAAGGTTTGCATCAAATATGGTGAAAACCTTGTATAATACAGTTTCAGGCAAGAAAATAGCCATTTTAGGTTGGGCTTTTAAAAAGGATACTAACGATACAAGAGAATCTGCTGCAATATATGTTTCAGATTATTTACTGAATGAGCAGGCAGAGATCGTAATTTACGATCCTAAGGTAACCTCTGAGCAAATATTTTCAGATCTAGAATATTTAGGAACTCATAGCAGTGAGGAAATTCGTGAAAGGGTAAAGGTGGTAAATACAGCACATGATGCCTGTAAAGATGCTCACGCGGTTACAATTTTAACCGAATGGGATGAATTTAAAGACCTTGACTGGCAAGCAGTTTACGATGATATGTTAAAGCCGGCATTTTTGTTTGATGGTAGAAGATTATTGGATAGAAGTACAAAGGAAAAAATTGGTTTCGAATTTTATGCTATAGGTAATTAGATAATATATAATTAATTATGAGAATTTTAATCACCGGAGGAGCAGGATTTATTGGGTCTCATGTTGTACGGTTATTTGTCAACAAATATCCTGAATATGAGTTATACAATTTAGATGCATTGACATATGCCGGTAACATGGAAAACCTTTTAGATATAGAAGAAAAACCAAATTATACTTTTCTTAAGGTTGATATTAATGATGCATTCGAAATTAATAATTTGTTTGAAAAATATAAGTTTGATAAAGTCATTCATTTAGCTGCAGAATCTCACGTGGACCGTTCAATTACAGATCCTTTGGCATTTGTAAAAACCAATGTAATAGGAACTATGAATTTGCTTAATGCAGCAAAGGAGTCATGGAAAGATAATTTTGATGACAAACTGTTTTATCATATCAGTACCGATGAAGTTTACGGAACTCTGGGGGATACCGGGCTTTTTACCGAAAATACGGCTTATGATCCAAATTCTCCTTATTCCGCTTCAAAAGCCAGTTCCGATCACTTTGTGAGAGCCTATGGAGAAACTTATAATTTGCCATATATTATTACTAATTGTTCTAATAATTATGGTCCGAATCAATTTCCTGAAAAATTAATTCCGCTCTTTATTAACAATATAATCGAGAATAAAAATTTACCGGTCTACGGAGATGGAAAGTACACGAGAGACTGGTTATATGTCGTCGATCACGCTGTTGCAATAGACTTGGCATTTCATCAAGGAAAAACAAAAAGCACCTATAATATTGGCGGTTTTAATGAATGGCAGAATATAGACTTAGTGAAATTGCTATGTAAAATAATGGATGAGAAATTAGATCGGGATAAAGGTACGTCTGAAAAATTGATTACATACATTAAGGACAGACCAGGTCACGATAAAAGGTATGCAATAGATGCATCCAAAATAAATAAAGAATTAGGATGGAAACCATCTGTTACTTTTGAAGAAGGATTAGCAAAGACAATAGATTGGTATTTGGAGAATGAGGTTTGGTTGAAAAGTGTGACTAGTGGAAAGTATCAGGAATATTATACAAAACAATATGCAGCGAATTAATCCGAATTTATACTAATTATAAAAATCATTATTAAAAGCAAAGCTGTGAAATTGTAAAACTGTGAAGATGTAAAACTTTGAAGTTGTAAAAAGAGGATGCAGTGAACTTGTTTAAAGATTTAATGAAGTAGAATCATGTATGAATTTTATTTTGAAAAGTTAGAGGTCTGGAAGAATGCTCGTATTTTTGTAAAAGATATTTATTTAAAAACAGAGTCATTTCCAAATGCAGAAAAATTCGGATTAATAAGTCAAATAAGAAGTAAGTATTAGAGCAAATATTGCAGAAGGCTTTTTAAGAAATTATCGAACTGAAAAAGCAAGGTTTATAAATATTGCCTATAGTTCGGCATGGGAAGTAATAAATCTTCTTATTCTAAGTTCAGATTTAGAATTTATTAAAGAAGATAAATATCTTGATTCAAGAAAAAAAGCAGAACATATTACAAATCAGTTGAATGCGTTATATAAAACTTTAAAGGCGGATTAAACCCCTTCACAATTTAACAAACCGACAACTTTGCAACATTACAACTTTACAATTTGACAACTTAACAATATTTTATGAAAGGAATTATTTTAGCAGGAGGATCAGGAACTAGATTATATCCATTAACTATTGCAGTAAGTAAGCAATTATTACCTGTTTATGACAAACCGATGATATATTACCCTTTATCGGTTTTAATGTTGGCGGGTATTCGTGAAATATTAATTATTACCACACCACATGATCAGGAAGCTTTTATGAAATTATTGGGCGATGGCTCTCAAGTGGGTTGTAAATTTGAGTATGCAGTTCAACCAGAACCAAATGGATTGGCGGAAGCTTTTATAATTGGAGAGGATTTTATTGGAAATGATAAAGTGGCTCTTGTATTAGGCGATAATATATTTTATGGTAGTGGTTTTGGAACTTTATTGAGGAGTAAAACAGATATTAAAGGAGCTTCTATTTTTGCTTATCCGGTGAGCGATCCGGAACGTTATGGAGTTGTGGAATTTGATATAAATAATAAAGCCATTAGTGTTGAAGAAAAACCCAAAAAGCCAAAATCATCCTTCGCGGTTCCAGGTTTGTATTTTTATGACAACAGGGTTGTGGAATTTGCAAAAGAAGTAAAACCATCTGAAAGAGGAGAAAAAGAAATTACCACATTGAATCAAATGTACCTTGATTTGGAAGAGCTGGAAGTTGGCATTATGACTCGTGGAATGGCTTGGTTAGATACAGGAACAGTAGATTCTATGGATGATGCTTCAGAATTTGTGCGTGTCATTGAAAAGCGAACAGATAAAAAAATTGCGTGTATAGAAGAAATAGCATACCTCCATGGGTTTATTAGCAAAGAACAAGCTACAAAAGCCTCAGTTAGGTACGGAAAAAGTGGTTACGGAGCCTATATTAAAAAAGTAATAACACAATAAATGGAAAGGGTAAAAATTATTCAACTTCCAAAAATTTTGGATCCTCGTGGTAATTTAAGCTTTTTTGAAAACAGCAATCAAATTCCTTTTGATATAAAAAGAACCTATTGGATTTACGATGTGCCAGGAGGTGAAATGAGAGGAAGCCATGCTTTTAAAAAGTCGAATGAATTCATTATAGCCCTCTCAGGCAGTTTTGATGTTGTTTTAAATGATGGTGAAAATGAAATGAAATTCAGTTTGAATAGATCATATTATGGACTTTACGTTCCTAATTTACTTTGGAGAAGTATAGAAAATTTTTCTACAAATTCTTTAGCTCTAATTGTGTCATCAATACCATACGAGGCCAACGATTATATTAGAGATTTTGATGAATTCAAAATAATTAGAAATGAAGCTAAAAAATAATACAGTTTTTGATTGTTCTATAATTGATGTTTCTAAAGTTCATAATAAAGCAGGGAATATTACAGTGGTTGAAAATGGAAAAAACATTCCATTTGATGTTAAAAGAATATATTATTTATACGATATACCAGGAGGGGAAGCAAGGGGAGGGCATGCACATTATGAATTGGAACAATATGTAATTGCAGCCAGTGGTAGTTTTAATATAATGCTAGATGATGGTGAAAACAGAAAAATAGTTACTTTAAACAGTCCTAATCTTGCACTCCATATTGTTCCGGGATTGTGGCGTGAACTGGATAATTTTTCTTCTGGCTCTATAAGTTTGGTTTTAGCATCACATTTATATGATGAAAAAGATTATATAAGAGAATATGAGCAATTTCTAAAATTTAAAAAATGAAATACTTTTGTCATAAATCATCAGATGTACAATCAGAAAAAATTGGGCATGGAACGACAATTTGGCAATTTGTAGTTGTTTTGCCTGATGCGGAAATTGGGAATAATTGCAATATAAATTCCCATGTTTTTATTGAAAATGATGTGGAGATTGGTAATAATGTAACGGTAAAAAGCGGTGTCCAAATTTGGGATGGATTAAGACTGCAGGATAATGTTTTTATTGGGCCAAATGTTACTTTTACAAATGATATTGTGCCAAGATCTAAGCAATATCCTAAAGCATTTGAAAAAACAATAATTCAAAAAGGCGCATCTATTGGTGCAAATGCTACCATCATTGCCGGGAATCAAATAGGTGAATTTGCTCTGGTTGGTGCAGGTGCAGTTATAACTAAACCTGTTGGTAAAAATGAATTATGGGTTGGTAATCCGGCGAAAATCATAGGCTTTGTTACAAGGGAAGGAGAAATTTTAGATTTAGATTTAATTCATAAGAGATCTAATAAAAGGTATAGATGGAATAATAACGAATTGGTGGAATCAAATGATTAAATTTTTAGACCTACAAAAAATTAACGCTCAGTATGAGCAGGAGTTAAAAGAAGCCGCAAACAGGGTTATTGATTCAGGTTGGTATTTAATGGGTAAGGAGTTAGAAAGTTTTGAACAAAACTATGCTGCTTTTTGCAAAGTAGAGCATTGCTTGGGAGTGGCTAATGGATTGGATGCCTTGCGCCTAATTTTTAAAGCATATATAGAAATGGGTATTATGCAAAAAGGGGATGAGGTAATCGTTCCTGCAAATACCTATATAGCATCAGTATTAGCAATTTCTGACAATGGTTTAATTCCGGTTTTTGTTGAGCCAAATATTCATGCCTATAATTTAGATTCTACAAAAATTGAGGAAGCAATTACTTCAAAAACAAAAGCAATACTAACGGTCCATTTATATGGTCAAATTTCACTAGATCAGGAAATGTTGGATATTTGCAAAAAGCACAACTTAAAATTAATTGAAGATGCTGCTCAATCCCATGGAGCTTTATGGAATGGGAAAGTTTCAGGAAGTATAGGAGATGCTGCCGGTCATAGTTTTTATCCAGGTAAAAATTTAGGTGCTTTGGGTGATGCCGGCGCGGTAACCACAAATGATAAGGAATTAGCAAAAACCATTGAGGCATTGCGTAACTATGGTTCTCATAAAAAGTATGAGAATATTTATCAGGGCTTAAATTCCCGATTAGATGAAATACAGGCAGCATTTTTAAATGTAAAATTAAAATACATTCAAAATGACATAGAAGCTAGAAGAAAAGTTGCTAATTATTATTTAGAAAACATTAAAAATTCATCAATCATATTGCCTGAAGTGTTGAATGAAGAAGGACATGTATGGCATTTATTCGTTATTAGAACTAGAAAGCGAGCTGAACTGCAAGAATACCTTATAAATAATAAGATCCAGTCTCTAATTCATTATCCAATTCCACCACATAAACAAAAAGCATACAAGGAACTTAATAATTTATCTTTTCGAATTACCGAGCAAATTCATGATGAGGTATTGAGTTTACCTTTAAGCCCTATGTTAACTAATGAGGAAATGCAATTAGTTGTGAAAATAATAAATCAGTTTAATGATTAGATTATTAAAATATATATATCGTTTATTGACAAAGGTTAAAAATTGGTTTATTTTTTATTTGAGAAATTTTTTTAATTTCCTAATAAACTTAATCTTTTACGACATCGTATTATTTACAGATCTCTTCCCAAGTTTGAACAAATCACATTATGCCAAGGAAAGGGAATAGTAGAAATTGGAAATAATTGTTCTTTTGGATATAAAATTGGTGGATTTAATAGGGGGGCAGTATTGAATTACAAGCACGTTATCGCAAGTCTAAAATTAAAATTGGAAATAAGATAGCTACTAATAATAATATTTTTTTATGCGCTGCGAATTATATTGAAATTGGTGATCAAACCCGGATTGGTCAGAACGTTGTAATTATGGATTTTGAAGCACACGGAATCGACCCTTGTAGAAGGAACAAGGTTGGGGAAATAGGGAGTGTAATAGTCGGTAAAAATGTTTGGATTGGAAATAATGTGACTATTTTAAAGAATTCAAATATTGGAGAGAATAGCATTGTTGCAACTGGTGCAGTAGTTGCAGGGGTATTTCCTTCGAATGTGATTATCGGAGGTGTTCCGGCAAAAATTATTAAGAAATTAAATTTTGGTCAATAAAAATCTTAAGATATACTATATTGAGAATTTTAATGTTTTGACTGATTTAAATATAAAACATGAGCAGTAATCCATTAATCTCTTTTTGTTTATTATCATATAATCAAGAGGAATACATTGAAGAGGCCATCATGGGGGCTTTTTTGCAGACCTATTCCCCTCTTGAAATAATAATTTCAGATGATTGTTCTACAGATAGAACTGTTGAAATTATTACAAAAGTTGTTCGCAATTACAAAGGAGAACATTTAGTGAAAGTTAACTTCAATCAACATAATCAGGGATTAGTTACGCATTTTAATAATGTCATATTTAATAAAGCAAAAGGTGATTTTATTGTGATAGCAGCTGGTGATGATATATCATTTTCAAATCGCACAGAGGTGTCATATAATTTTATAAAAGATAAGAAGGATACTTTCATTGCTGATTTTGAGGTTCAACAAATAGATAATGCGGGAGTAGAAATTAAAAGATCATCTTCTGAGCGAAAAACATCCTATGGAAATCTTGAGGATTTCATAAGGGGTAAAAAGATTAAAAGTAGCGGTTGTTCTCGTATATATAGACGAGAATTGTTTGAGATTTTCAGGCCTTTAAATAATAATTGTCCAACAGAAGATTCTACCAGTGTTCTAAGAGCTCTTCTAATTGGAAAGCTCTGGTTTAGCAGCACAAAGGTTATACAATATCGCATTCATGAATCCAGTATATCTGCTCCTAATAATATTTTAAAACTTAATTTAAATCTAATATTTAAGCAATATATTAATGATATATATAGAGCAAAAAGTATGGGATTTATTTCTTTTAATCAAATGTTTAAATTATTTTATAAGCTTTCGCGTCTCTACTATAAAAGAGTAAGAAAGAATGTACTGCTAAGGAAAAAATTAAATTTATAGAATCCGTCTTAAATTTAGTTTAGCTTTTTATAATAACATTATAATAATAAAATATGGCAAGGACTGCGCAGGCTAGATAGGTCAAGCTATAACCAAGGAAATTTTTATAAAGAAATTCCAGGAAACTAAAATAGGAGATATGGCTGAAAACAATATGGCAGAGCTGGTTAGGGACATTCCCAGCTCTTTTGGCTATTTAGATTATAATTTTGCAAGCGGAAATAGGGGTGTATGATCCTAAGGTGATAAATGAAAAGTTATATGCAGATCTTTAATTTTTGGGAACTCATAGTAGCGAGGAAATTCGTGAATGGGTTAATGGTGGTAAATACAGCACAAGTTACCTGTAATGATTCTCACGCGATTGGAATTATAACTGGATGGGATGAATTTGTAAACATTGATTGGCAAGCAAATTATCAAAATATTTTTAAATCTTTATTTTTATTTAATGGCAGAAGATTATTAAACAAAGCAGAACTAAAAGAAATCGGTTTTGTAGTATTTGTTATAGGGAGTTAAAGAAAAAACTATATGGATTATATTTTAGTAACGGGAGCAGCTGGTTTTATAGGTTTTCATCTATCAAAATGCCTATTGGATCAAGGTTATTCGGTAATTGGGTTGGATAACATAAATGATTATTACGATATAAATCTAAAATATGATAGATTAAAAGAGTTAGGTGTTAAAAGAACGGATGCGGAGGAATACAATAATCTTTCATCCAGCACTAAATTTGATAATTTTAAATTTATTAGATTAAACTTACAAGATAGGGAACAACTTCCAAACCTGTTTAAAGATTATAATTTTAGTAAAGTGTGTAATTTGGCCGCACAGGCAGGTGTAAGATATAGTATTGATAATCCGGAATCATACATTGATAGTAATATTGTTGGCTTTTTAAATTTATTAGAATGTTGCAGACATAATAATATAAACCACCTAATATTTGCAAGTAGCTCAAGTGTCTATGGTCAAAATGATAAGATTCCTTTTTCTGTAGAGGATAATGTAGACCAACCAATTAGTTTATATGCTGCCACTAAAAAAAGCAATGAATTAATGGCCTACACCTATAGTCATCTCTATGGATTTAAGACTACAGGTTTAAGATTCTTCACAGTATATGGACCTTGGGGACGTCCGGATATGGCGATGTTTTTGTTTACAGATGCAATTATGAACGAAAGGCCTATAAAGGTTTTTAATAATGGGAATTTAGAAAGAGATTTCACCTATATAGATGACATTATAGAGGGAGTTTTTAAGATTATAGATAAGGGAACTCTAAGTACAGATGATAAATATGCACTTTATAATATAGGAAATAGTAATCCGGTAAAATTAATGGATTTTATTACAGAGATAGAAAGGAAAATTGGAGTAACTACTAAAAAGGAAATGCTACCAATGCAACCCGGAGATGTTACAAGGACCTGGGCAGATGTAGAATCTCTAAAGAAAGATTATAATTATAGTCCAAATACCTCGGTTACTAAAGGAGTGGGTGAATTCATAGACTGGTATAAGCAATATTATCGCAAAAATAAAAATATATAAATGAATATATTGAAACTAATCGGTAGAGATAATCAATTATTTAAAACTGATATCGATTCAAATCAAGATGAATTATCAAAAATTATTTCAACTTCTTCATTTTTAGTTCTAGGAGGTGCCGGCTCAATAGGGCAGGCAGTAACAAAAGAAATTTTTAAAAGAAATCCACAGAAACTTCATGTCGTAGATATTAGTGAAAACAATATGGTCGAGTTGGTGAGGGATGTACGCAGTTCTTATGGATATATTGACGGAGATTTTAGAACTTTCGCTCTTGATATTGGTTCCCTTGAATATGAAGCTTTTATAAAAGCTGATGGAAAATATGATTATGTTCTAAATCTTTCCGCTTTAAAACACGTGCGTAGTGAAAAAGATCCTTTTACATTAATGCGTATGATCGATGTCAATGTTTTCAATACCGATAAAACCTTGCTTCAATCTATCGAAAATGGCACCAAAAAATATTTTTGCGTTTCTACAGATAAGGCTGCGAACCCGGTTAATATGATGGGAGCTTCCAAGCGTATTATGGAGATGTTTTTAATGCGCAGAAGTAAGGATATCAAAATATCTACTGCCCGTTTTGCCAACGTTGCCTTTTCAGATGGTTCACTATTGCATGGGTTTAACCAACGAATTCAGAAAAAACAACCTATTGTCGCACCAAATGATGTGAAGCGTTATTTTGTCACGCCTCAGGAATCGGGTGAGTTATGCCTAATGTCTTGTATTTTTGGAGAGAACAGGGATGTGTTTTTCCCAAAACTAAGCGAAAAATTACATCTTATCTCATTTGCGGATATTGCTGTTAAATATCTGGAGCAGTTGGGATATGAACCTTATCTTTGCGAAAATGAGGAGGAAGCACGTGAACTTGTAAAAACATTGCCAGATCAAAAAAAGTGGCCTTGTTTATTTACCGGAAGTGATACCACCGGAGAAAAAGATTTTGAAGAGTTCTTTACAGATAAGGAAATTTTGGATTTGGACAGGTTTCAAAATTTAGGGATTATTAAAAATGAATTGAAATTTGAAAACGAAAAGCTTCAATTATTTGAAGAGACAATTACCGGATTCAGAAATTCCAAAAGTTGGACCAAAGACGAAATTGTAGATTTATTTCATAAAATGATCCCTGATTTCGGTCATAAAGAGACTGGGAAATACTTAGATGCTAAGATGTAAGATTTATGTTTATGTGTTTATGTGATGAATTGTTTAACTGATTAATATGAAAAAATTTAGTTTCGAAAAATTAGAAGTGTGGCAGGATGCGAAGGGTTTAACGCATCAGATATATAAAGTAACAAAGGATTTTCCTAATGAAGAAAAGTATGGTCTAGTTAGTCAGTTGAGAAGGGCAATCATATCTGTAACTTCAAATATAGCTGAAGGTTCTTCGAGAATGTCACCAAAAGATCAGGCTCATTTTTACCATTTGGCATTTAGTAGTTTGATGGAAGTATTAAGTCAAATTATTATAAGTTTTGAATTAGGATATATTACTGAAGAAGAATCATTTAGAATAGAGATATCTAAAATCGCGAATAAATTAAATTCACTTAGAAAAAGTAGTCTCAATCCCGTCACCAAATAACAATTAAACAAATAAACAAATAAACAAATAAACAAATAAACAAATAAATTGAATAGCTTGGATAACAAGAAGAACTCAAATACTATCAAATTCATTCGAGACATCTATTCTTCAATGGATGATTTTATTCCACTTCACGAACCGCGTTTTGTGGGGAATGAAAAAAAATATCTTCTGGATACCATAGATTCTACCTTTGTTTCTTCAGTAGGCGCTTATGTGGATAAGTTTGAAGAGATGATGCAGGAGATTAGCCAGACCAAAAAAGCGATAGCGGTTGTTAACGGAACTTCCGGAATTCAGGTTGCATTGCGTTTGGTTGGAGTTAACATTGGAGATGAAGTTTTAACCCAGGCGCTTACTTTTGTGGCTACAGCCAATGCAATTGCTTATAATGGAGGCAAACCGGTTTTTCTGGATGTTGATTTAGATACAATGGGACTATCTCCCAATGCTGTTCAAAATTTTCTGGAAGAATATGGAGAACGTCGGGAAGACGGATGTTATAATAAAAAAACCGGTAATAAAATAGCGGCTTGTTTGCCTATGCATACCTTTGGTTTTCCTGTAAATATTGATGAATTGGTCAAAATTTGCAATAATTGGGAAATTCCGGTGGTGGAAGATGCTGCGGAATCTTTAGGAAGTGAATATAAAGGACAACCTACTGGAAGTTTTGGAGAAGTAGGTGTTTTTTCTTTTAACGGAAATAAAATTGTAACCAGTGGAGGAGGAGGAGCAATTGTTACAAACAATCCTGCTTTAGGTATTAAGGCAAAATATTTGACTACAACGGCTAAACAACCTCATGCATATGAGTATGTTCACGATGAGTTGGGATATAATTATAGAATGCCAAATCTTAACGCAGCCCTGGCTTGTGCACAGCTTGAAAAACTTAACTGGTTTCTTGAAAAAAAGAGGGAGTTGGCAAAAAAATATGAAGAATTTTTCAAAGGAGCAGATGCTAAATTCAGGACAGAATTGCCGCAAACAAATGCTAATTACTGGTTGATGTGTGTTGAGCTTGAAAGCAGGAATGCCAGAGATCTTTTTTTAAAAGAAACCAATGAGGCAAAGGTGATGACTCGTCCTATCTGGGAATTGATGTATAAATTGCCAATGTATCAGGATTGTTTCAAAGATGAACAGGTAAATGCCAGATTTTTGGTGGATAGAATAGTAAATATTCCAAGTAGTGTCCTTAATACTAATATTTTAAATTAAAAATGAAAATAAAAGAGGATATAATAATTTTAGGTAGTGGCGGTCATGCTAAAGTAATTATTGAAATTATAGAGGCTTTTGGTAAATACAACATAATCGGTATTACTGACATATCTTTATTCAAAGATCAGACTTATCGTGGATATCCCGTATTGGGCGATGATTCCGTACTTAGAGATTACATTAAGAAGGGTGTTAAAAATGTCGGTATTGGGATAGGAGGCTTCAAAAATAATAATAACAGAAAAAAATTTTTTGATAAAGCAAAGAAATTGGGTTTTCAAGTGCCCATATTAATTCATCCAAACTCTATAATATCAAAATCTGCAACTTTGGGAGAAGGTTGTGTGATTTTTTCTGGCGTCAATATTAATACAGATGTTAAAATTGGCGTTAATAATATTATAGCTACTGGGGCAATTATTGATCATGAAACTTTAATAGGCGATCACGTTTTAATTTCCGCTGGAGTGACTATTGGAGGTAATGTAATTATAGAGGATGAGGTACTTTGTGCATTGGGATCAAATATTATCTCAGGTGTGAGCATAAAACGAAAAATTGTTGTCGGTGCTGGTGCTGTTGTGGTCAAGGATTTGGTTAAAAAAGGAACCTATATTGGAACACCAGCACGTGAAATGAAATTAATTTAAATTTAGCTGAATGAAAAGTGATAGAGTATTGATAATTGCTGAAGCAGGCGTAAATCATAATGGAGATATTAATAAGGCTAAATTGCTTATTGACGCCGCTGCTGAGTCTGGAGCAGATTACGTAAAATTTCAGACATTTAAAACTAATAAAATTGTTACTAAGTCCGCTCAAAAAGCGCAATATCAAAATATTAATACGGGAAATGAAGATTCTCAGTATGAAATGATTCAGAAGTTAGAGCTTTCTGAAGATAATCATATAGATCTTATGAATTATTGTAAAACGAAAAACATTAACTTCCTTTCTACCGGTTTTGATTTGGAAAGTCTTGCTTTTTTAAAATCCTTAGGACTAAAATTAGCTAAAATTCCTTCTGGAGAAATTACTAATTTGCCTTACTTGCGTACTATTTCGAAACTTTTTCCTGAAATAATTCTCTCTACAGGAATGGCCAATATGGATGAAATAAAAGCCGCTTTTAAGGTGTTATTAGAAAATGGCACAAAACAAGAAAACATTACAATTTTGCACTGCAATACGGAGTATCCTACCCCAATGGAAGATGTCAATTTAAAAGCGATGTTCGACATTCAAAAACAGCTAAATACAAAAATTGGTTATTCAGACCATACTTTGGGGATTGAAGTTCCAATTGCCGCGGTGGCTTTGGGAGCGAAAGTGATTGAAAAACATTTTACTTTAGACAGGAATTTGCCCGGACCGGATCACAAAGCTTCTTTAGAGCCGGAAGAATTAAAGGCAATGGTAACTTCTATTAGGAATATAGAAATGGCGATTTCAGGTTCCGGAATAAAAGAGCCTTCTCCATCAGAAGCAAAAAACAAATCTATTGCCCGTAAAAGTATTATTGCTTCTCAAAACATTAAGAAAGGTGAAGTGTTTTCAGAAGAAAACCTAACTATTAAACGCCCGGGAATTGGTATAAGCCCAATGAAATGGGATGAAGTTATTGGGAAAGTAGCGGATAAGGAATATATGGAAGAGGATATAATAGAGGAAATTTGAGAAAAATAGCTATAATTACTGGTACAAGGGCTGAATTTGGATTATTGAGTCCATTAATTGATAAAATTCAGAGTGATAAGGAAATGCAATTACAACTTATTGTAACGGCGATGCATCTTTCTCCTGAATTTGGATATACCGTGGATGAAATAGAAAAAAAGGGTTATAAAATTGATAAAAAAGTAGAATGCCTACTTTCATCAGATTCAGCTGTGGGAATAACCAAATCTATTGGTTTGGCAATGATTGGATTTGCGGATGCTTTAAATGAATTATCTCCGGATTTAGTTATCATTTTAGGAGATCGTACCGAAATGTTGGCTGCTGCGACAACAGCTATGGTAGCAAATATACCAATCGCCCATATACATGGAGGTGAAACTACTGAAGGTGCTTATGATGAAAGTATCAGACATGCAATAACAAAAATGAGCTTTCTTCATTTTGCTTCTACAGAAGTATATAAAAAGAGAATAATTCAGTTAGGGGAGCATCCAGACAGGGTATTTAACGTAGGTGGAATTGGACTTGATTCTATTAATAATTTAGAATTGCTTAACAAAGAAGAGTTTGAAAAATCTATAGATTTTCAGTTAGGTAAGAATAACATTCTTATTACTTTCCATCCCGTCACTTTAGAAAATCAATCAGCAAGAGGACAATTCCAAGCTATCCTCGATTTTTTAAATTCGTTGCATGATACTCATTTTATTTTTACTCATGCTAATTCAGATAAGAATGGAAGGGTGATTAACCAAATGATTGAAGAGTTTGTTAATAAAAATAAGAAAAGATCTATTGCTTTTAAATCTTTAGGCCAATTGCGTTATCTATCTGCTTTAAAATATATGGATTTGATTTTAGGGAATTCCTCGAGCGGTATATGTGAAGTCCCCTCTTTTAATATACCAACAATCAATATTGGTGACAGACAGAAAGGCAGGATTTTATCTGAGAGTGTTATTCAAACGGAACCAAATAGTAGTGATTTATCCCAAGCTTTTGCTAAAGCAACAGATCCATCCTATTTGGAAAAAATCAAGAATCAGAAACAGCTTTATGGATCTGGAAATACTGCAGAGAAAATCATGAGTGTTCTCCGACTTCAAACGGATAATGACTTGAAAAAAGCCTTTCACGATATTCAATTTTAAATTATGAAAACTCAAGATATACAAATCCATAAAGACAAAACCATCCTTGATGCCCTTCGCAAATTAAATGAAATTCGTGATGTTAGCCGTCTTATATTATTTGTAACAAATAACGATGGTTCAGTTTTGGGATCATTAACGGATGGTGATATAAGAAGATCATTAGCTCAGAATGCAGATGTTACCAAACAGGTTGGAGATGTTTGTTATAGAAATTTTGTATACGAAAGAGATATTAAAGAATTCCTGGATTTAAGATCATATAGAAAAAAGGATATTAAGATTTTACCAATTCTAGATTCAAAAAATACATTAATTAGGATAATAGATTTAGAGAAAACCAAATCTCAATTACCTATGGAATGTATGATTATGGCAGGGGGGCGAGGTAAACGCTTGAGTCCATTAACTGATACAGTTCCTAAGCCAATGCTACCATTAGGTGATAAGCCAATAATTGAGCATAATATAGATAGGCTAATAGCTTTTGGAATAAAAAAAATATATATATCAGTAAAATATTTAGGTGAGCAAATTGAGAAGTATTTTGGAGATGGTAGCAGTAAAGGTATTAGTATTGAATATATCTGGGAAAAAGAATTTTTAGGTACTGCCGGAGCATTGGCTTTAGTTAAAGAATTTAAATCTGAACATGTTTTATTAATGAATAGTGATCTATTTACGAATGTGGATTTTGAGGATATGTATCTGGAACTAATTAAAACAGGGGCGGATATGACAGTTGCTTCTACCGAGTATAAAGTGGATGTGCCATTCGCAGTCTTTGAGACCAACGATCATCAAGTAGTTAATTTCAAAGAAAAGCCTTCCTACGTTTACCATTCGAATGCAGGAATTTATATTCTTTCAAAGCCTCTTATTGGTATGATTCCAAAAAATAAATTTTACGACATAACAGATTTAATGGATAAACTTGTAAAGGAAGGGGGGAAATTGGTTCATAATCCAATAGTTGGTTTTTGGATTGATATAGGCAGTCCAACTGATTATAAGCAGGCTCAGGAATTTGTAAAACATTTAAATTAATGATAGTTGTAATACCCGCAAGGGGAGGATCTAAAGGTGTTCCCGGAAAGAATATTAAAGAACTTGGGGGAAAACCTTTAATTCAATATACTATAGAGGCGGCAAGGGAAATTTTTGAAGATGATCAAATCCTGGTAAGTACAGATAGTATTGAAATTAAAAATACAGTAGAAAATTTAGGATTAAGAGTTCCTTTTAAAAGGCCTCCGGAGCTTGCTACAGATGAAGCAGGATCCTATGAAGTACTTCTTCATGCATTAAATTTTTTTGAAGATAGTTATGGCAAAAAACCAAAGACGATGGTTTTACTTCAGCCTACCTCTCCATTTAGAAATGCTAAAAATATCACCGAAGCACTTAATCTGTATAACGATTCAATGGATATGGTAGTATCTGTTAAAGAGACCGCTGCCAATCCCTATTACGTTTTGCGTGAAGAAAATGAACAAGGGTATTTAGAGAATTCGAAAAAAGCAAATTTTGAAAGAAGACAAGATTGTCCAAAAGTTTGGGAATTAAACGGTGCTATCTATGTTTTAAATACTGAGTCTTTAAAGTCAAAACCAATAAGTCAATTTACTAAAATAGTGAAATATGTAATGGATGAATATTCATCTCATGATATAGATTCTAAGTTGGATTGGATTATAGCCGAGTCCATAATGAAATCAATGAACTCTTAAATTTTAATTCTATTTGCTAAATGGCAAATAATTTAGTTTATCTAATCCATTAATTTTTTGTTAAACTAAGAAAAAAAGCTTCTGGTTATTTTAGTAAATCTACCTTTGGCGCGCATATTTTTATTACGGTATATTCATCAAATTCATTAATGAAAAAGATATTAAAAAATTACTTTAATTATTTTCTTTACTTCTATAGATATTTACGTTACAGAATATTTGTATCCTTTTCTCTAAGTTTTATAAAGGGTGTTCTGGATGGATTTGGTCTTGCGATGTTTATTCCATTGTTAAAATTGTCAAGCTCATCGCAGAATGTCAGTGAAAGTAGCGAGATGGGAAATCTCAGTTTTCTTCCGGAATTTTTGGAAAAAATCGGTATTTCTTTAACTATTACTACTGCTTTGTTGATTATTTTATCTTTTTTTTGTTTGAAAGGTGTAATAACTTTTATAGAAGGAATCATGAGGGTGAAGTACCAGCAACTTTTTATTAGGGAAATTAGATTAACTAATATTCAATTATTAAATTCTTATAGTTTTAGTGAGTTTGTTAAATCTGATGCCGGAAAAATTCAAAACACCTTTAGTGCAGAGGTTAACAGGGTTGCCATGGCCTACGGAAGTTATTTTAAATCTATTGAGTACGGGGTATTAGTTTTGGTTTATGTTAGTTTTGCGTTTGCTTCCAATACTGAATTTGCACTTATCGTTGCAGTTGGTGGCGTCCTGACCAATTTTATTTTTAAATGGTTATTTCGTAAAACCAAAATGCTTTCTAGAAAATATACAAATAGAGCTCATAATTTTCAAAGTTTGTTGATACAACATGTAGCAAATTTTAAGTATCTAAAAGCTTCAGGTTTAAATTATTTTTATGGTAATAAATTAAAAAATAATATCAACCAGTTAGAAGAAATTCAACGCAATTTAGGTGTAGTTGATGCAACACTTATGGCTTTAAGAGAACCTTTAACAATACTTGTTGTTGTAATTGCTATATTATTTCAGGTGAACTATTATAATGCAGATATAGGTTTGATAATTTTAAGTTTGATCTTTCTTTATCGTGCACTAACTTTTCTTATGGCCATGCAAGAAAATTGGAATAAATTTTTAAGCGTTTCTGGTTCGATGGAAAATATGACAGAATTCACAAGTGAGTTAAGAAATAATAAAGAAAAAAATGGCATTGTAAAATTCGAGACTTTTGAAAATAAAATTTCCCTTGAAAATATTTATTTTAAATATAATAACACCACCGTAATTGATGGTATAGATTTGAATATTAGTAAAAATGAAACAATTGCAATAATTGGAGAAAGTGGATCGGGAAAATCTACTTTGATGAATATACTTTCTGGTTTATTAATTCCATCAAATGGTCAATTATTAATTGATGGCATTGATATATCGGAATTGGATATTAATTCGTATCGTAAAAGAATTGGATATATAGCCCAGGAAGCACCCATTTTTAATGATACCATTTTCAATAACGTTACTTTTTGGTCTGAAAAGTCCTCTGATAACCTTCAAAAATTTCATGAAGCAATTAGAAAAGCATCTCTATCAGAATTTGTTAATTCTCTTGATGATAAAGAAGATGAGTATCTCGGAAATAATGGAATTAATATTAGTGGAGGGCAAAAACAAAGACTTTCGATAGCCAGAGAACTATATAAGGATGTAGATTTTTTGTTTATGGATGAAGCCACGTCAGCTTTAGACGGTGAAACAGAAGCAGCAATACAATCTAATATTGATTTATTAAAAGGCAGATATACCATTTTAATGATAGCCCATAGGTTATCAACTATAAAAAATGCGGATAAAATTATTTTACTCAAAAATGGTAAAATTGAAGCTTTTGGAACTTTTGAAGAACTTTTAAAAACCTCTCCAACTTTCGTCAGAATGATCAAATTGCAAGAGTTTTAATATATGTTTTAAATATTAAAAAAGCGGAAACATTATGGAGGTTAAATATTTCTAAATGTAAAGAACATTATTAGAATTCAATTTTCTTCAATTTACTCCAGGGATTTTGCTCTCAATAATTTAAAAATCATTAAAAGGGGTTTTTGGGATAACATAAATTGTAAATAAGTATCTCAAAATTTTTCTTTAAAATTAAAATATTTTAATATTAATCAATTTTCTGCTCAAATTTTTTTATTATGAATGTTTTAATATTCTCAAGTTTTCATCAATCATCACACTTTTTGGGTCTCAATCTGGAAGTTTTACAAAAAAACATCGATGCTGGAAATTCAGTATCTTTTATTGACTGCTACGGTTCATTTGATTCATGTGGATTTAATCCTTTTAAGTTGAAATACATGTGTGAAATATGTAAATTTCGTGAAAACAAGGGTCTAAATTTGATTGATGGTAATTATAATCGAAAATCCCTGTCACAAATAATTACTGAAGAAGATCATGTGACGGCGCAGAAATTTATTGATAGTTTAAGTTATTTGGATAAAGAAATTTTATTTGAAAATTTTAGTGTAGGTGAAGCGGTTTCATCTTCTTATATTTCTAAGACGAGAGAAAGGGAATTTAAATCAAAGGAGGATCAAAAATTATTAAAAGAACTTGCTTATAATTCAATATTAAATTATCTTTCTATTCGAAGATTTATTAATACAAATAGTATTGATAAAATATTTGTTTTAAATGGTAGGTGGGAATATTATCGTGCAGCTTTAGCAGCTGGTAGAGCTGAAAATATTGAAGTGGAAGTATTCGAAAATTTTAGATCTGGAGGTTATGCAGAAATATTTGGAAATTTCTTACCTCATGACATTTTAAATAAAAAAAAGTTAATTGATAATGAGTGGGATAATAATAACGATATTAAAGAAAAGCGAAGGGTTTCCGATGAATTCTTTATAAAAAGAAAAGAGGGAATTGTTGTATCAGATAAAGCTTACACTTTGGATCAAACTCAAGGCAAATTGCCAAAATTATATGATCCTAATAAAAAGACTTTTGTTTTATATAATAGTTCTGATGATGAGTTTGCTGCGGTGGGTAAACAATTTGATAATCCCTTTTTTAGAGATCAATTGGAAGGTATTTTATATCTAGTGAAGTATTTTGAAACTAAAAATAACTATCAGTTAATTATTAGAATGCATCCAAATCTAAAAGGTTTAATAAAAGACTTTTTGATTCCGTTATACGAACTAGAAGGTAAATATGAGTCTATTATTCTAATCAAACCAGAAGACGATGTTGATACTTATGAACTGATGAATGTTGCTGATACAGTAATTAGTTTTGGGAGTACAGCTGGACTGGAAGCCTCATATTGGGGGAAACCAGTTATTTTATTAGGGAAATGTTTTTATTACTACAGTGATGTTGCGTACGTGCCTAACTCAATAGATGAAATACCGAATCTTATTGAATCAAATTTAGCTCCCTTAGAAAAAGATAATTCCCGTAAATTTGGTTATTATATATTAAGGGGTGGAACTAAAACTAAATATTACTATAACACTCCAGATAAAAAGACATATTTCAAAAATGTTTTATTAAATAAATTACCATTATATTTTACATTTAAGTATAAGCTTTTAAAGTTTCTTAATATCAAGAACTAAAGTTTTATAGTATATATTTTTTATGAAAATACTTTATATTTCAGATTCTACTCTACCGTCAAGATCTGCCAATAGCATACATGTAATGAAAATGTGCAATGCTTTTGCTAGTTACAATCATGACGTTACTTTATTAGCTAAAAATACAAATGCTTCTATTTGTAATATGCAGAGCTTAAATGAGTTTTATGATGTAAAAAATAAATTTAATATTAATATTTTTCCTAAAAATAAATTTAAAGGTTCCGGGAGAGTATATAATATTCTATTGCCATTTCTAATCAAAAATAAATTTGATTTTTATTATACAAGAGCGATATATCCTGCTCTCTGGTTATCTTTATTGAATAAAAATTTTTTTTTGAAATTCACGAACCATTTGATTCTAAAAGTAAATTTTTGAAGAAAATATTTCTAATAATACTTAAATTAAATAAAGTTCAAAAGTGGGTTGTAATCTCCCATGCACTAAAAAGGTATTTGATTGATTCACATGATATTAGTGAGGAAAAAATTATCGTAGCACCTGATGGAGCTGATGAATTTCCTCATGAGGTTAAACCAGTAACGAACCTAATTGGAGATTTTAATGTAGGATATGTTGGCAGTCTGTATAAGGGAAAAGGTATGGAAATTATCATTCCATTATCTTCCAGAATGCCAAATGTTGACTTCCATATAGTAGGAGGAAAAGAAAAGGATATTTTACATTGGAAGAGAGAAATAAATGAAGGACAAAAAAATATTCATTTTCATGGTTTTATTCCGCACGCCAAAACCCCACAATATATTAAGTCCTTTGACGTTCTTATAGCTCCTTATCAATCTTCTGTTCATGTAAAGGATGAGAAATCATCTAATAACATTGCACTCTGGATGTCACCACTAAAGATTTTCGAATACATGTCTTCACAAAGAGCATTAATAACTTCAGACATTCCAATTTTGAAGGAAATATTAATAAATGGTGAAAATGCTATTTTGTGTGATCCTGATAAAATTTCTGAATGGGAGGATGCTATTAATGTTTTAATGAATAACGAAATACTAAGTGATAAGATTTCATCTAATGCATACCATGATTTCTTAAAAAATTATACCTGGAAACAAAGAGCAAATAATTTGATTAATGAGTTTAACAATAAGGTTCTATGAATATAGCTAAAAGTTTGAAGTTTCGATTTAGAAAAATCAAAAACAAAATAATAACTTTTCCAGTATCTGTATTAGAAAAGTACAAGTATAATTCAATAAATGGGGGCTATATATTGGCCGGTGGAGGTGGATGGTCTAAAAATTTTGGAGACGCATTGAATACTATTTTAATTGAATTTTTATCTGAAAAGAAAATAATACATGCTGACTTTTTGAATGTTAAAAAGGGTGATAAAATATACATTGTTATCGGAAGTATTTTGCAATGGGTAAAGAAACCCTCTGTAATTTGGGGTGCGGGATTTATAGCTGAAAACTCTACCTTAAAGAGTGATAAACTGGAGATTTTAGCGGTTAGAGGACCATTGACTCTTAAAATACTTGAGAAGGAAGGTTATGACACTTTGGGAATAGCATTGGGAGATCCGGCTCTACTATTACCTTATATGTATTTCCCTGATAAAAAACCAAAAAAATTTAAAGTTGGACTTATTCCTCATTATGCTGATAAAAACCATGACTGGATTCAAAAGGTTCAGAAACAAAATAAGGATTTAACCGTTATTGATATTATGTGCGGTTTGGATTGGAAAAATTTCATCGATGAAATTTTAGACTGTGATATTATATTATCTAGTTCTCTTCATGGCCTAATTGTGTCAGACGCCTATGGTATACCTACCCAATGGATTTCTTTTTCCAATAAAGTTTTAGGAGCTGGATTTAAATTTGAAGATTACTATGAATCCATAAATGTTGATGATTATAGTTGTCAGCATATTAACATAAATACCAATTTAGATCAAATTATTGCTAAGGCAACCTTTAAACCAATTAATCTTGACATTCCAAAATTAATAAATTCCTGCCCCTTCATTACTCCTAAGGCACGAACAAAACTGCATTCTAATTATAAAAATATAGAAATTTCGAGCTAACTTAATTCCCTATATTATAGGTTTTTTTAAACCAATTCTATTTTACTATAACCAAGGTAAACTAATATTGAAAAATTATTTTTTTTAGCAGTATATATTACTCCTTATGGTCAGATATACTCAGCAACTCTGTTTTTATTTTGTATAATAAATTAAGTGTTTAAAATTTTTAAAAGATTATTTTATAATGTTAAGTATTACCAATTCACATTTAAACGATTATTTATATTTTGGATACATTCCGGAATTAGGTTCGATTAAAAGTATTCTGCAATTACCAAATTCCATCAATTCAATTCTAAATAAATTATCTGAAAGTTCTCTAATTAAGAAAGGGGGTGATATACTTGATTTCGTTTTTGATGAAGAATTATCAAAATGTGCTAATGCAAATCATGTAATTCCAATAAGTGGAGGACTTGATAGCAGGGTAATTTTATCTTCTTTATTAAAAAGAGTTGATACATCCAATATTCAGCTTGTTACTTTTGGTTCACCTTATACATCCGATTATGAAATCCCAAAAAAATAAGCTAAAAAAACTGGCGTTTCTATTGATAGAATTAATTGTGTAACCTTAGATTACTCCATTGATAATTTAGTCAAATCTGCTCAAAACGGTGGAAGTTGGACGTCTGTACCAGATATTTTTATTAATAGAAAAGTATTAGAATTCAAAAATAATTCTAATATTTGGTCTGGTTTCATTGGTGATTTCATAGCCGGTTCATATTCTCATAAAGGGGTAGATGGAAAGAATATCGAACATTTTTGTAGGAATGAAAATAAATCTAAAAATATGAGATTATCTCATAAAAATTATGATCCTGCTAAATCACTGATAACCCCTCCGTTAGCGTCATATAAAAGCGGTCTTACAGACTATGAACTTATCACATTATATAATAGAATCCCAGCGAGTACTAAGCCTATTTTATTTCCAAATAACATGAATTTAATAACCCCTTTAATTCATCCCGATTGGGTTTCTTTTATGCTTGGAATTCCTAAAGAATATAGAAAAAATAGTTTCTTATTTAAGAAAATAATTCTGAACAAAAATTATGATTTGGATATTCCTTGTAAAAATAATCTAGGATTAAAATTATATAATAATAACAGGATTGCTCATTTGTTAGCAAAAGCAAAAATTAAGTCGAGACTTGAATTATCACGATTGTTGCGGAATTACCATGTTCCTCCATTAGGAATTAATTATTTATATTATCCTGAAGCTATACGGCAAAATTTGAGCTTAAAGAATGCAGTGGAAGAAGCTTGTGTATCTCTTTCTAATAGAAATGTCGTTCCTTGGTTGTCACCAAAAAAAATATTTTCCGATCATCTTAAAAGAAAATCTGATTATAGTGAAGCTCTACTAATATTATTAGGATTAGAGGTTAATTTACGTGCTGAAATTTAAATTGCTCTCAATACGGACGAGCAATACTACTACTCATAAATTTTAATTTATTTAGTAATTTTGAATATGAAGATTCTTGAACTGCCTACTTATGTCACCATTAAGGAATTACCTGAATTTATTCGTAGGAAAAGTGGTTATGGCTATATGACCTGGGATATAAGTAAGTCGATAGCTAAAAAAGGATGCCAAGTGGATCTTTTAACAAAATTCAATTTTAATAAAGGACAACTTTATTGTGATGTAAATTTTTTAAAACTCACTTGGTTAGAAATTTTTAAATATTCAACATTATCTTTAATTTTCAAAGCATTACAAATTATTTATGTAGATAAGCTGAGGTTTAAGAAAGCTCTATATGTAATTTACTATTATATTTCTTGTGGTTATCTGGAAAGAGTAATAAAAGATAATAAATATGATATAGTTCATATTCATGGAGTAGGTTATTTTAATAAGCCAATTATCGATATATGTGAAAAATATAATTTAAAATATGTTACAACGCTGCATGGTTTAAATTCTTTTAGTGATTCAAAAAAAATCCCGAATAAAGAAGCTGGAATTGAAAAAGAATTTTTAAAGAATTCAGAGCAGAATGGAAATGTTGTAACAGTTGTAAGTTCAGGAGTACGGAATTCGATTTTGAGTTATTTGAAAATTTCAAATTCTAATAATTTCAAAGTAATTACTAATGGTAGTGATATTAATTACTATGATGCAAGCGAAGCTCTAAATATTAGAGATAAGTATAGTATTAATCCAGAGCAAAAAATAATGCTCTGTGTGGGAAGAATTGACAAAAATAAAAATCAAGAGCAAATTATTAGATCATATAAATTATTAGATTCTCAGATAAAAAAAGATTTCGTTATTTTATTTGTTGGAGCAGATGGGACAGAAGGCAAATTTTTAAAAAAATTGGATGAAGAAGAATTGGGTAATGTAAAATTCTGCGGATATGTTAAAAAGGATGATCTTCAAGATTATTATAAACAAAGTGATTATAATATAATGGTCAGTATCAAAGAAGGTTTCGGTCTACCTATAGTTGAAGGTTTTGTTTATGGCCTGCCATGCGTAACGTTTTCTGACCTAGATGCAGTTGATGATTTATATAACAATAAAACTATGCTAACTATCCAGGAACGAAGCGATAGTTCATTGGCTCTAGGAATCTCTAAGATGTTTCACACAACTTGGGATAACGAATTTATTAGGAATTACTCAAATCAATTTTCCTTAGAAATTATGGCTGACAAATATATTAACTTATTTGAAAATGTTTTGGAAAATGATATTAAGAATGATAAATATTCATGAGAATTCTTCAATTAGTTACCAAACGTCAATATAGAGGAGCTGAAGTATTTGCCGCAAATTTGAGCGCTGAATTGATAAAACTTGGCCATGAAATAATCTTTGTTGGTCTTTATAAAAATGATCAAGATGTTCTAAGTGTGGAGAATGCTGAACATTATGATTTAATAGGATCCAAGGATGGAAGATTTTCTCTGGGCCTTATTAAGAAGCTTGTCAAACTTATTAAAAAAACGAAGCCGGAAATAATCCAATGCAATGGATCTGATACTTTGAAGTATATGATAGCTGCTTCTATCTTTATCCCAAAGACACCTATTGTTTATAGAAATATAAGTATGATAAGTGAATGGGTTTCTCAAGGACCTAAGAAGCTATTGTACAAGCAAATCTTTAAAAAAGTAGATCATGTTACCTCCGTTGGCGAGGAAGCAATACAAGATTTTATTAAGACATTTAACTACCCTAGAGAAAAAACTACGGTTATTAGAAGGGGAATCCCAATTAAAGAAGTTGATAAAGCTCTTGAATCTCAAAAAATACGGGCTCAGTTAGATCTTAAAAAGGAGGATAAGATAACTATTCACATAGGTAATTTTAGTCCTGAAAAAAATCATGAATTTTTATTGGATATTTTTGAAGGGTTAAAATCTTTAAATTCATCCATTAAATTAGTATGCGTTGGGAATGGAGTTTTATTTGAGCATATTAAAAATGAGATAACAAAGCGTAAATTAGAAAGGACCGTATTCCTTTTAGGTTTTAGAAAAGATATACCGGAGCTTCTTTCGGCATCAGATTGCTTTGTATTATCTAGTAAAGTAGAAGGGGTTCCAGGTGTTATTTTGGAGGCAGGAACCCAATACGTTCCTTCTGTGGCAACGAACGTGGGGGGAGTTTGTGAAGTTATTATTAGCGGAAAAACAGGTTATATTATAGACGATTTTGATAAGGAAGAATTTAAACAAACCTTATTAAAAATAATATTAAATGAAGATTTAAAAACTGAATTGGGGACTAATGCGTATAATTTAGTGGCAGAAGAATTTAATCCGCTAAAGAATGCTCAAAAATTTGAGGCGTTATATCGAAAATTAATTCCGGAAAAAAGTTTTAGATGAGAATCCTTCAAATCATTCAACAAAAACAATACCGGGGAGCAGAAATATTTGCTTGTCAACTCTCTAGCCATCTTATGAATTTGGGAAATGAGGTTGAAATTGTCAGTATTTATGATGGAGACGCGTTGCTTCCCTTCAAAAATGAAATACCTACTCTATCAAATCAAGATTCCAATCGCTATCTCGATTTACAGGGATGGAAAAAACTTGCCGATATTATTGAAGGATTTAAACCGGATATAATTCAGGCTAATGCTGCAGATACCTTAAAATATGCGGTTTTTTCAAAATTGATTTATAGATGGAAAGCTCCAATTGTATATAGGAACGCCAGTACAACCAGTTATTATATTAAAAATCATTTTTCAAAATTTATAAATTCCTTTCTGCTATTCAATGTAGATAGGGTAATCTCAGTCTCCCACGCATCAAAAAGAGATTTAAACAAGGTATTTCCTTTTACAAAAAACAAAACCGTCGTTGTTCCAATAGGGATTGATCCAATTAAAACAGCTGAAACTGCCATCGCTTTTTCACCCAGGAGATCTAATATTATTCATGTTGGATCTTTTACACGGGAGAAAAACCATAAAGGATTGCTTTCGATTTTTAAAAAGTTAACTACTTTAAATCAAAATTATTTTCTGCATTTAATAGGAGAAGGTCCACTGCGCAATGTAATGGAAGAGGAGGTACACCAATTGGATCTGATAGATTCTGTTAAATTTTATGAAGGCGTCAGAAATCCATTACCCTATATATCAGCAGCTGATATTTTGGTTCTGCCAAGTAATATAGAAGGTCTTCCCGCGGTATTATTAGAGGCAATGTTTTGCAAAACTCCTGTAGTTGCATACAACGTTGGTGGCATTTCAGAAATTGTCAGCTCTCAAACCGGAAGTTTAATAGAAAAGGATGATGAGGATAATTTTGTAAACGCAGTTTTAAAAACTTTGGGAAATCCAGATTTCGAACAAATTGAAACTGCCCACAAGATGGTGATTAAGGATTATATGAATAAAGAGATCGCTAAGAAGTTTGTTGAAGTTTATGAGGCTGTAGCCCCCCAGCCCCCGAAGGGGGAGTAAATGAAACTTACGACAATTGGATTTCGTACCGAAGCATCGGGGGTTGATTGGTTAAAGTGATGTTGTGATGCAGGAAATTAGTTAATTGGTTAATTCGGTCCCGAAGCATCCGGAGTTAATTGGTGTCTTTGTGATATTATGATGGTGTCATGAAGTGAATTATTTTTTTTAAACCAATATATCCTCTCCCCCTATAGGGGATCCGGGGGGCAGCTTCCTAAATTCGCGTTTTCAAAATCCGTGAAATTCGTGTTTCTTAAATTCCTCTTAAATCCTTGCCGTCGTTTTATAATACTTTAAATTTGCCGATCAAGATTTCCATATAAATGCAAAAAATAAAAATCCTTCATATAATAAAATCTCTTGGTCGTGGCGGTGCTGAAATGTTGCTACCTGAAACCTTAAAGTTGCACGATATAGAAAAATTTGAATTTCACTATATTTATTTCCTGCCCTGGAAGGATCAAATGGTAGAGACTATCGAAAATGCAGGGGGAAAGGTGACTTGTTTTTCTGCATCCAACAATATAAAATTATTGCAACAGTATTCTGGAGTTATTGAGTATTGCAAAACAAATGAAATAGATGTTATCCATTGTCATTTGCCCTGGGCTGGATTTTTAGGAAGACTGGTTTTTTCGAGGACTAAAATTCCGGTTGTTTATACCGAGCATAATATGCAGGAACGCTATCATATTGCTACAAAAAAGATCAATCAATTCACATTTAATTCCCAGAGCTTAGCGCTGGGGGTTTCCGAAGATGTAACCAATTCTATAAAGAAAAATATCAACCCAAAAATTCCTGTTAAAACACTGCTAAACGGTGCTAATACAGATTCATTCAGAAGAAATCCTGATTTGGAAATTAAAACAAAAAAGGAATTGGGCATTCCAGAAAACGCATTAGTCATTGGGAATGTTGCTGTCTTCAGGTTTCAAAAGAGACTTATTGAATGGTTACAGGTTTTTAAGGAAATTGAAACTAAAAATCCAAATGTATATGGGATAATAGTCGGTGCCGGACCTTTGGAAGAGGAGATCAAAGCGGAATTGATAAAATTAAAATTAGAAAAAAAGGTTTTCTTTCCGGGTTTAAAAACCGATGTGAAACCCTATTTTTCAGCGATGGATATTTTTATGATGAGCAGCTCCTTTGAAGGATTGCCCATTGCCCTTCTTGAAGCTATGAGTATGGAATGTGCCATTGTTTCAACAGATGCTGGAGGGATTAAAGAAGTAATTCGTGATAAACAGGACGGTTTGACATGTAAAGTCGAAGAATGGAATAAACTTTCAGAATTGTGCCAGGTTTTAATTGATAATCCTGTTAAGTTAAACAACTTTAAAAAAGCAGCCCGTGAACGCGCTGTGAATTCATTTAGTCTAAAAAGGATGGTTGATGAATTGGAGGAGATCTATCTTTCTGTGATGAAGTGACGGATTGATGTTGTGAACGAGTGAAGGAGTGATTAAGTGACGAAGTGATTCTGTGAGGAGGTGAAGCTGTGAAAAAGTGACACTGTGATGGAGTGACCTCATGAAGAAGTGATCCTGTGATGAAGTAATATTGTGATGAAGTAATATTGTGATGCTGTGAAGAAGTGACGTTGTGATGAAGTAACATTGTGTTAGGTGAAATAATAAACGAAAACAGAAAACAGAAAACAGAAAAATCTCCTTCTCCCCCTTTAGGGTGTTGTGATGCTATGATGAAGTGACGTTGTGATGAAGTAACATTGTGTTAGTTGAAATAATAAACGAAAACAGAAAACAGAAAACAGAAAAATCTGCTTCTCCCCCTTTAGGGGTCGGGGGGTAAACGAATCCCCAATCAACGAATCAACAATTCAACAATTCAACAAACTAACGAACTAACGAATCAACCAATTAACCAATCCCGAATCAACAATGTTAATTAGAGAAGCCACAGAGCTGGACATACCGGAAATTATAGAAGTACTAAAAGCCAGCCTTGGTGAAACTTCCTCAAAAAAGACGGAAGAGGTGTGGAGGTACAAACATGTGGAAAACCCGTTTGGAAAATCCCTGGTTTTGGTGGCAGTGGAAAATGACACTATTATTGGGGTTCGTGCTTTGATGAGGTGGAAATGGCAATTGGGAAAACAGGTGTTTTCAGCATTGAGAGCGGTAGATACAGCAACCCATCCCGAGCACCAGGGAAAAGGGGTTTTCAAAAAACTCACTTTGAAAGCGATAGAAATAGCTAAGGAGCATGGGGATGATCTTATTTTTAACACTCCTAATACCCAAAGTTTGCCGGGATATCTGAAAATGGGTTGGGAAGAAGTGGATAAATTAAAGATCCGGATAATTCCTGCTAATCCGGTAAATTGGCTTGGAAATAAAAACCCCGAGGTATACGAGATAAATAATAATAGTTCCGATGCTCAATTAGCTGGATTGATTTCAAAATATAATAAATTAAAAGCGGAGGAAAATAAATTATTTACTCTAAAATCTCCGGAATATCTCTCCTGGCGTTATGAAAATAATCCTTTGCAAAAATACGAGGTAAAGGCAGATCAAGATTTTTATCTCGCAGGATATATGAAAGATCAAAAATATTTTAAAGAACTTCGAATTACAGAGCATATTTTTTCTAACGATCCTGGTCGGCGAAAAATCAATAAATCAATAAAGCAATTAAGTAAAAAATTTGGGGCGCAGCTTATTACAACTTCTGCGGGATTTAATTTTGAAATAGGGTTTTCCGGAAAATATGGCCCGGTATTAACCCTGAGAGATGTAAATTTGGACACAAATTTAAAACAGGAATTATTACAGCTTAACAATTGGTCCTACACTTTAGGGGATCTGGAACTATTTTAATATGCTGGGAGCCGTTTTTTTAATATTAATACTATTTCTTATCACCCAGGGACTTTTTAGTTCCCTGTTTAAAAAACATGCCTTCTTTTCAAAGGAATTGATGAATATTCTATTTTTCTATCATTTCTTTTTTTGGGTTGTTTATTACTTATACGCATTATCTAATCCATCTGACTCCTTGGCTTACTTTGACAGGCCTCAAAATGAAGCTAAATCATGGTTCGAATTTTTTGGTACTGGTACCACATTTATAGATTTCCTTTCCTATCCCTTCATCAATTTTTTAGGCTTCAATTATGAAATGATTATGGCGTTTTTCGCCTGGTTAGGATACTTAGGATTCGTATATGCCTATCTTTTTTTCAGGGAGAATATTCCTATTAAAATAACCGTCTTTAATCGTTTCGATCTTCTTACTTTAATTTTATTCTTTCCAAATATGCATTTCTGGACCGCATCTTTGGGAAAAGGAGCTCCCATTTTTTTGGGATTGATGCTATTTGCTTATGCGATTAAAAACACTAAATCCAGACTTATAGCATTAATTATAGGGTCTATTCTTATTTACTATATCCGTCCTCATGTATTTATGTTTGTGGCAGTGGGTACGGTGCTTGGATATATGAGTGGAAAGGAAAAAATTTCATTTTGGAAAAAAGCACTTATTTATATTTCACTTATTGGGGGCCTTGTTCTGGTTCAAGATACTATACTTGGAGTTGCAGGTCTCGAAGGATCAGAGAATCTTGTGGAAGGTTTTGAAGATTTTTCGGAGGATAGATCTGCATCTTTAGGAACTTCCGGGTCCGGAGTTTCCATGGCATCTTATCCCTTGCCTTTAAAATTCTTCACTTTCTGGTTCCGGCCTTTATTTTTTGATGCACCCGGAATTCTGGGTTTAATTACATCAGTGGAAAATTTAATGTACTTATTGCTATTCTTTAAAATTCTAAAAAAGGATTTTATAAAGTTTTTGATCAAGTCGAATGTAATTGTCAAAATGAGTTTGGTGGTCTTTCTATTATCTTCTTTCGCAATGACTTTTGTGATGTCCAATTTAGGAATCATTATGCGGCAGAAGTCAATGGTAATGTATTTTGCCTTTTTTGTGATTTATTATTATTTAGCACAGAAGAAATATGATAAGATACTTAGGCTAAAGAAACTAAAATCGAAAAGAGATATGGAGATGAGGAGTGAAAATATTGTGACGGAGTGACGAAGTGACAAAGTTATGGAGTGAGAGAGTGAAGAAGTGAAGAGTGAAGGAGGGTTGCTGTGAAGAAGTACCGCTGTGATGAAGTGATGAAGTGACGTTGTGATGAGGTGACGCTGTGATGAAGTGACGAAGTAAAATTGTGACGTTGTGATGAAGTGATTTTATAATGATGATATGGTTTGAGGATGTGATCATTGAAACCTGTTTAAAAGTAATATTGTGTTACTTAGAATAATAAACCGAAAACCGAAAACCGAAAACCGAAAACCGAAAACCGAAAACCGAAAACCGAAAACCGAAAAATCTCCTTCTCCCCCTTGAGGGGAGCTGGGGGGTAAACGGATCAACGAATATCGAATCCCGAATCCCGAAATAACAAATCAACAAATGAACGAATCAACAAACGGCTTTTTAGTAATTTCTCTCGATTTTGAACTTCTTTGGGGAGTTTTTGATAAGGTGGATTATAAAGAAAAGGAAACTTACTTTAAAAATACGCGAAAAGTTATTCCTGAAATTTTAGGCTTGTTTTCGGAATATGATATTCATTGTACCTGGGCTACCGTGGGAATGTTGTTCAATAAAAATTGGGAAGAATGGAGGGGGAATAAACTTGAAATTTTGCCAGATTATAAAAACACCAATCTTTCAGCGTATGTTTATGGTAAAGCATTAAATTCGACGGAGACAGAATTTTTTTGTTTCGCAAAGGATCTCATTCAGCAAATTCAAAATACTCCTCATCAGGAAGTTGGAACCCATACCTATTCGCATTATTATTGCCTGGAAGAAGGTCAGACTTTAGCCTTCTTCAAAGCCGATCTGGAAAAATCAATTGAACTCGCCAAACAAATGGGGATAGAACTTAAATCCCTGGTATTTCCGAGAAATCAGTTCAATGAAGACTATTTAAAGGTTTGTTATTATTTGGGAATCGAAAATGTGCGATCCAATCCTATAGCTTGGTATTGGAAAGACACCCAAAATGATTCCTTAAAGAATAAGATTTTCAGGACCGGTGATGCATATTTAGGTTCCAATAATAAATCATACAAATTAAGCGATTTGGATGTTGAAAAAGGAAAACCTTTGTCTCAAAAGGCGAGCAGGTTATTACGTCCTTATTCTACAAATAAATTTCTCAACAATTTGAAATTGAAAAGGATCAAATCGGAAATGAGCTTTGCCGCGAAAAACAATGAGGTTTATCATTTGTGGTGGCATCCCCATAATTTTGGAAACAATTCTGATGAGAATTTATCAGATTTAAAAAAGATCTTGCAGCATTATAAGTTTTGTAATGCAAAATATGGTTTCAAATCATTAAATATGAAAGCGCTTGGAGAAAAATTACGCTCAGAAATTTAGTCTATCCCTGCAATAGGTATAGAATGTAACAATTGCTTATATTTAATTTATGAAGTCCTCAGGCAAGTTAATTTCTATAATTATTCCGACATATAACCGATCTGGTTCTATTTTAAAAGCTATAAAAAGTGTAATTGATCAAACTTCTGATTCATGGGAACTCATTATTGTAGACGATGGCTCGGATGATGATACCTATGAGGTTATTAAAACCTTTCTTGATCATCCAAAAGTTCAATATTCTTTCCAAGAAAATAAAGGCGTTTCTTCCGCTAGGAACTATGGAGCATCAAAGGCCATTGGAGAATTTTTGATGTTTTTAGATTCTGATGATTATATTTTTCCTGGGTTGATTTCTGAAATTCAAGATTTATATTTGAATGAATATGACCTTATATGTTGGGAAGTTCTTAAAACAATAAATGGCGTGCAAAGCTTATGGAAGATTCAACAATTAGATATCATGTATAAGAATTTGAAGTTGAATTTATTGGCAGGGAGTGTGGCCTATAGAAAAAGTATATTTTATGCTGTAGGTGGGTATGATGAATATATTAAGTTTGGAGAAAATTACGAATTAGGGCTAAGAATATGTAGTATTGAAAAACTTAGAATAGGACTAATCGAGAAACCTTTATCTGGATATCTTTTAGATTCCAATCTTCGAACAAGCGACTCAGCTCGAAATAAATTATTCTCTTATTTTCATCAATATAGAAAACATTTGGACAAATACAACTCTCATCCTAGCCAACACTCTCAGTTGCTTTATATGATTGGATATAATTTCGAAAAAATTAATAAAAGAAGGTCTGCTTTAGTTTTATACACTAAATCATGGCAAACATATCCTCTAAAAATAAAGGCTCTATTAAGGATTATTTATTTGAAAATACTCGTATGAAAGTTATTTATATCATTGATTCTTTAAGCGGTTACGGGGCAGAAAAAAGCATTGTTCAAATTGCGCAGCATTTTGAGGAGGTTACCCCGATATTTATACATCTTAAAAAAGGAGATAAACTTAAACCAAGTCTTGAATTAGAGGGAATTAAGGTTTACTCTCAGGCACTGGAATCAGAAACCAGTTTCAAAGAGGCTGTAAATTCAATAATTCCAATTATAAATAAAGAGGAGCCCGAAATTATTCATTCCACGCTCTTTAGGGCCGATATGGTCGCCCGAAAATTAAAACAGGTCTTCCCGCACATCTTTTTAGTTGGCAGCTTTGTAAGCAACTCTTATGGAGTAAATCGATACAGACAATTGTCACCCCTTTCAAGAATTAAACTCTTTTCAACTCAATTGAAGGACAGGAAGACTGCCGGTAAGGTCGATTTTTTTGTTTGCAATTCTAATGCGATCAAAAAATCTAATATAAAAGCTTTAGGGATTCCCGGGAATAAAGTAAAGGTGATTTACAGGGGGAGATGTTTTGAAGATTATTTGCCAACTGCCGAATCTGTTAGTTTGCTTAAAAAGGAATTGAATCCGGAAGATCATATAGTTTTCTTAAATGTGAGCAGGCTCCATAAGGGAAAAGGTCAATTGGACCTTTTGAAGGCTTTTAAGGTTTTAAATGCGCAAAATCCAAAACTGATTTTGCTTATAGCAGGTGAGGGATCTTTTCGGGGGGAATTGGAAAATTTCATTAAAAGCCTTGGCTTGGAAAAAAATGTTTTTCTGTTGGGATACAGGGAAGATGTGGCAAAACTTTTGGCCCTTGCAGATTATTTTGTTTTCCCCTCTTATTTTGAAGGATTGCCCGGCGCCCTCATAGAAGCTATTATTTCTAAAACTCCCTCAATCGTATCAGATATTGCTGAAAACAGGGAATGTTTTGTAGAGAATGGAGCGCTGTTTTTTAAGTCCGGTAATATTAAAGACTTAGGCGATAAAATGAAGGAAGCACTAACCATAAAAGATTGGAAAGAGAGAACTGAAAGTTCTTTGGAGAATGCCAGGAAAAATTTTGAGATTAAAAAGGTCAGTAAAGAATACGAATCTTTTTATAAGAAGATTGTTAAGGGTTGAGTATGCAGGATTCTTCACTGCGTTCAGAATGCTATGCCGGGGAGGTTTTTGTTAATCTGAACAAGGTTTTCTCCTTTTTTGTCATTCTGAACGAGCTTTTGGGCGAGGAAGAATCCCTACGGCGTGAATGAGGTTTTGAGTAGTGAAACTCTTATCGGCTTTCGAACATGATTTGCCAATTGAGTACGCGGGATTCTTCACTGCGTTCAGAATGACATATCAGGGGCGTTTTTTGTCATTCTGACGAGCTTTTGGGCGAGGAAGAATCCCTACTTTGAGTGGGGGGGTAGGAGTAGTCTAATATTTATCGGCTTTCGAACTTGAGTCGTCCGTTGAGTACGCGGGATTCTTCACTGCGTTCAGGATGACAAATCAAGGATGCTTTTTTGTTATTCTTTAGTGCGTTCAGATTGCCACCTTGGGAGGCTCTTTGTCAATCAACTAGCTTTTCTCCTTTTTTGTCATTCTGACGAGCTTTTGGGCGAGAAAGAATCCCTACTTTGAGTAGGTCTTGAAGTGTAATGTGATTCGGCTAAGGAGTTAGAGACATGATTTGCCAATTGAGTACGCGGGATTCTTCACTGCGTTCAGAATGACATATCAGGGGCGTTTTTTGTCATTCTAACGAGCTTTTGGGCGAGGAAGAATCCCTACTTTGAGTGGGGGGGGTAGGAGTTGGGTTAAATATTTATCGGCTTTCGAACTTGAGTCGTCCATTGAGTACGCGGGATTCTTCACTGCGTTCAGGATGACAAATCAAGGATGCTTTTTTGTTATTCTTTAGTGCGTTCAGATTGCCACCTTGGGAGGCTCTTTGTCAATCAACTAGCTTTTCTTCCTTTTTTTTGCCTTTTTGGACCAGGCTTTTGGGGCCAAAGAAAGAATCCCCTCCCTTTGGAATTGGTGTTTTGTTTCCCGAATAACATTTCCGGGAAAAAAGGAATTAAGAAAACCCGGTATTTCGCCCAATTTTCAGCTTTTACCCTCTTTTTCTTTATTTTTACTAATTACAGACAATCAGTAAAAGAATGATTGAAGTCAGTTTTAACTACCAGCGAAATAGTACATTAAAAAAACATCCATTTTCGGCCAGTTTTAACTGCCGGAAACAGTTTGAATTTGAAATTGGCTTTAGCCACATTTTTCACATAAGCAGGAGTGATAAAAAAACAATGGGGCTAAAGCCCTACTTTACATACTTACTGGATCCCTGGCTAAAGCCAGGGGCAATGGAAGAAAATATTTTTTACATATTCAGGAGTGATAAAAACAATGAGGCTAAAGCCCTGCTTTACCTACTTATTGGATCCCTGGCTAAAGCCAGGAGCAATGGATGAAAAACATTTTTTACTTAATGCATTTCAATTTCATAAATAAATTGCTGAATTCCTTTAAATACAGTTTTAACTGAAATAAATTTAGATAAAGATAAAAGAATGATTAAAGTCAGTTTTAACTACCAGGCGAATAGATACATAAAAAAACATCCATTTCCGGCAGTTTTAACTGCCGGAAACAGTTTGAATTTAAAATTGGCTTTAGCCACATTTTTCACATAAGCAGGCGTGGTAAAAAACAATGGGGCTAAAGCCCTACTTTACATACTTACTGGATCCCTGGCTAAAGCCAGGGGCAATGGAAGAAAATATTTTTTACATATACAGGAGTGATAAAAACAATGGGGCTAAAGCCCTGCTTTACCTACTTATTGGATCCCTGGCTAAAGCCAGGAGCAATGGATGAAAAACATTTTTTACTTAATGCATTTCAATTTCATAAATAAATTGCTGAATTCCTTTAAATACAGTTTTAACTGAAATAAATTTAGATAAAGATAAAAGAATGATTGAAGTCAGTTTTAACTACCAGCGAATAGATACAAAAAAATACATCCATTTCCGGCAGTTTTAACTGCCGGAAACAGTTTGAATTTGAAATTGGCTTTAGCCACATTTTTTACATAAGCAGGAGTGATAAAAAACAATGGGGCTAAAGCCCTACTTTACATACTTACTGGATCCCTGGCTAAAGCCAGGGGCAATGGATGAAAATATTTTTTACATAAGCAGGCGTGGTAAAAACAATGGGGCTAAAGCCCTGCTTTACCTACTTACTGAACCTCTGACTAAAGCAAGCGGCAATGGATGAAAATATTTTTACATAAGCAGGAGTGATAAAAACAATGTAACATAATGTGTTTGGCACCCTGATCCTCGCTATGTTTCAGGGTCGAACTTAATAATACGATTTGGATTTTTTTGAACCGGAATTGTATTGAGAAGCTTTTTAAAGGTAATACGCTTAATTTGTTGAGGAGTTTAGTCGGTAAGCTACAGACCACATAAAATGGCTATGGTAATGAGATTTCTCCTAAAGTCGATATTGACGAAATAATAAATGCTTTTGATTTTAGCCCTGATAGAAGCGGCATCCTTTTTTGATTTTTCTTCAAAAAAGATATAGCGGATAGCAGGAAATAGCTTCAAAACATCTCAACATCTTTACAAATAAACAGATAAACTGTTTATACCAGAATTTTATCTTCCTGAGATTTCCGTTCTCAGACAAAATATTATTTTCTTAATAGTAATAATTTGCTGAGGATTTTTGATGCGGAAACCAGATTCCCATTTTTCAAATAATAGTAAATCAACATCTTATAACTGCTTTGAAGTCTATTAAAATAAAAGGTATATAATTCCTTATTTTCGTGGAGAAGATAATACCGACTTAACCCTCGATAAGTAATAATTTTAGAAAGAAATTTATTTTCTTTCATTCGGTGAGACCAGGTCCCTCCTGGATGTTGTCGGTAACAAGCCGGTTCAATATCAGGCTGAAATTTTGCGTCTCCAAATTTTCCGAGATAGCTAAACAAGAAGGTGTCAACATTCAGAACTTCTGCCATCTGCCTGGGAATTTCAGTAAAAATATTTCTAAAGCAAATGCTCAATAAAAGAGGATGGTATTTTCCTTTAAATAATTCTTCCTTGGTTATATCCCATTTTGGCTGATGAATTTCCTCGGGGCTTTCAATTTTTTGTCCCTTATTATCAATTGTAATAAAAGAATGATATACAAAACCAACCCCAGGATTTGATTCAAGAAAATCTACCTGTTTCTGTAACTTCAAAGGATCTGCCCAATAATCATCTCCTTCACAAAAAGCTACGTATTTTCCTTTTGCATTATAGAAATTATAAAAGGCATTGTAGTTGCCGGTTGTAACTCCGTCTACTTTTATTTTATTTTCTGGGTGATGAAGAATTAATCTTAATTTATTGGGATATTTTTTAGCGTAGTCCAGGCAAATTTGTCTGGTACCATCTTTTGAGCCATCTTCACCTATAAGAATCTCAAAATCAAACTTCGTTTCCTGCATCAGGATACTATCCAAACATTCTTTTATGAAATCCTTTTGCTGGTAAGTTTGAACTAAAACGCTTACAACCGGGTTTTTTGAAGTAGAAGAAGATAACTCCTCTACCTTGGTTTTTCGATACTTTTCCTGAAATTCCTGAAAGGTCATTGAGCGAAAATCTAGTTTAAATAGTTCTTACTTATATCATCAAAACTCACTTTCCTTTTGGTGAAGTTAGGGGAGGAGTACACTTCCCCTTCCCCTGTGGAGGTTTTTATAGCGACTCCCATCCCTATGATATTTTTAGAGCCAATTTCCAGGTTTTGTAGAACTACGGAATTGAGGCCGATAAAAGAAAAATCACCAACTCTCACATTTCCGCCAATAGTAGGACCGCTTAAAAGAACGTGATCTCCCATAACAGTATGATGGCCCAGGCGTGCACCAAACAAAATACAATTGTTTCCTATTTTCACAAAGGGTTGTATCACAGATCCTTCACCAATAAAGCAATTTTCTCCAATTACAAGATTCTCCCAGGTTGAGGCCTTTGAGGAAATATAGGTAGCCATTTTGATTCCTTTGTGTTTAGACATGTTATAAATTCGCTCCCTAACGATATTATTACCTACTGCAATAAATAGGAAAGTATTTTCTTGAAGTAACTTGTCCTCAATATCCTCATATATCTTTGTTTCCTTTGAGTCATTCGGATTCTTCTCAAGGTAAGTTTTTTCAATACATGAACCCAGCACCTCAAAGTCTGAATCATTCTTAAAAACATATGCGGCATAATCTGCCAAACCACCAACCCCGTAAATAAATAGTTTTTTATTCTTCATTCCATCTTCAGAATTAATTTTTCACTCAAATATAGAACTTTTGATTGGATGTAAATTGGAAAACAAGCTTATTCCCATAAGGTTCCTAAGCGTTCTTTTTAGCGAAATATGGTAAGACTAATCCTAAGCATTTCCTTTAATTAAGGTTGTTAAACGGGCTTTTTTAACCTCATATCGAAAACCCTAATTTTTTCCTAGTTTTTGAAATTTGTTGAGCTAATTTCCTGATAATTAATCCAATTTATGATATTATGAAATGAGCATAACGCGAATACAGTACAAACACCGATTTAGATATGCGAATTGCATATGACCATTAAAAACAATAAATATCTCCTTATGAAAAAATTATTACTCTTGGTTTTGTCCGCTTTTTGCCTGGGGGCTTGCAGCGTTGACCCTGTTGAAACAGATCCTATCGATGCACAATTAGTGGTTATGGATGCTGTTTTTGAAATTAATGGATGTTCTGTTACTACTTTCAATTACGCAGACGCAGGAAGAATTGAGGTTAGAAATGACCTGGAATTTATTTACTTAAAAATTATAGCAAATGGCGATTATGACCTTGTGCAGTCCAATCTTCATATAGATGCAGACATTTCCGGTTTTCCAACCACAAGGAATGGAGGAATTATTATCAATAAAATGGATAATCAAAGATCTTTTAATCCCGCGGTACAGGAGTACACCTATCAATTTCCTTTAAACTCTTTTGGAGATTCTTTTCTGGTGGGAGCTCATACCGGCTTTCAATTGGGAAAAAAGAAATATAATTTTTGGGCAGGTGACCTATCTGGTAACCAATGGTCATATTTTGAATATAATCTTTATGAACATCCTAATGCAGGAGCAGATAAGTCCAGAGAGATTACTTTTAGTGCGGCCCAAGCCCTGTCCAGTTGGGATGAAGTAAGGAAAGTGTACGTGGGTATGCTAGATCCTGGGGTTCCAAAAGGAGTTAAAGTTGGTACATTTGATCCAAGTATTTGGGATTTGATTAATAGGTTCAATCACCCTACCCTGGGTGGGGTTGGGAAATACACCACTGTGTATACAATTGGGGAAGGGGATTGTACAGATTCTGTTACCTTAACCTTAAATGTTGTTGCTGACTAATTTTAATCTTTGTAATATATGCTATAATTAAAAGCCAACTTTGAATGAGTTGGCTTTTTTTATGACCACGGACTAGGTTTATACTTCTGGATTTTCGTACAAAAAATTTTAATATTTCCTCCAAATAAATTATTAAAATCCACAAAACTAATCTCTTGATCGACTTTTCAATTCCTATATCGAAAAGGTCAATTTCACCTTAAACTAAGTTGTAAATTTAAGAGAGAAACCCAAAAAAGACCGTGAACATGAAAAAACTATTACTACTACCATTTATTGGTTTGTGTCTTACAGCCTGTTCTGTAGACCCAATTGAAGACCAGATTATCGGGGAAAACATTAATGAAGTCAACGCCGCTCTAGTAGATTACGGCTGCGCCGGCCCTGATAATTCTATGACCATTACTTATTCTGAAGCCGCCGCAATAGAAAGCTGGGATGAGGTAAGGAAGTTGTATTTGAGTTTATTAGCGCCGGGAGTACTTAGAAATGGAACTTTTGATCCTTCCATTTGGGATTTGATCAATAGATTTCAAGACCAGGGACTTGGAGATTATACTTCTGAATATACCATTGTGGATGGCGAATGCACCGATTCTGTTCTATTAACTTTTACTGTGGTTCCTGATGGTCAGTCAGAACCTCCTTGTGAACCTGTTGATGCGGGGCCGGATAATTCTATGACCATTACTTTTTCTGAAGCCGCTGCTATAGAAAGTTGGGATGAGGTAAGGAAGTTGTATTTGAGTTTATTAGCTCCGGGAGTAGTTAGGAACGGAATTTTTGATCCCTCAATTTGGGACCTTATCAACCGCTTCAATGATCAGGAAAATGGTGGCCCGGGAGATTATTCTACCGAATATACTATTGGAGACGGGGAATGTACAGATTCTGTTCTTTTAACTGTAACTGTTATCCCGGATGAGCAGTCCAATCCAGCTTGCGCACATGTTAATGCGGGACCTGATAAATCTATAACAATGACAAAATCTCAGGCTGCAGCCATTGAGAGTTGGGACGAGGTAAGGAAATTATATTTGAGTTTATTGGCTCCGGGAGTAGTTAGGAACGGAACTTTTGATCCTTCAATTTGGGATCTTATAAACCGCTTTAATGATCAGGAAAATGGTGGCCCGGGAGATTATACTACCGAATATACCATCGTGGATGGCGAATGTTCAGACTCGGTACTTTTAACGATAACCGTTATCCCGGATTAAGGGTAATCAAAAAAAACCTGCATAAAGCTTACTGTTGGTTTCGGATTTTAAAGCCGTAGGATTATTTAAAGATTACGAACAAACTAAAAAAAAAAAGTCGCTTCTAAACGGGAGCGACTTTTTTAGATTATTAGGAACTGGGGCATTATCTTAAATCAGTTCCTAACGATCTATGAAAAAAGGGTCAGACTTTAAAAAAGTCCAACCCCTGTTATTTTAAACTTATACACTTAGTGGGACAATGTCATTAAATTTAAAAAATTGGTACTGCAGATCGATCCACCTCAATAAAAAACTGCCTGTAAGGGCAGTTTTTTATTGAGGCACTCCATCACTCCATCACTCCATCACTCCATCACTCCATCACTCCATCACTCCATCACTCCATCACTCCATCACTCCATCACTCCATCACTCCATCACTCCATCACTCCATCACTCCATCACTCCATCACTCCATCACTCCATCACTCCATCACTCCATCACTCCATCACTCCATCACTCCATCACTCCATCACTCCATCACTCCATCACTCCATCACTCCATCACTCCATCACTCCATCACTCCATCACTCCATCACTCCATCACTCCATCACTCCATCACTCCATCACTCCATCACTCCATCTCACTCCATCACTCCATCACTCCATCACTCCATCACTCCATCACTCCATCACTCCATCACTCCATCACTCCATCACTCCATCACTCCATCACTCCATCACTCCATCACTCCATCACTCCATCACTCCATCACTCCATCACTCCATCACTCCGTTACTCCATCACTCCGTCACTCCTTTAAACATTATGTAAAATTTCCACACTTTTTTGTAGATTCCTTTAGAAATCCAATATTATTTAACAGATATTTTTTCTTCCCTCAAAAAATAAAAGCCTTTGAATGCCTTATACAGGCTTGTTAGCAAGCTTAGTATAGTTTAACGGGAAGTATTGCCGAAATTTTTATATTCTCTTGGATGCATAATTGCAACTGCTCTGAAAAAGAGAACAACAATACATGAATTTTGACACCGAACAGTTTTACGATATAGCTCAGGTAATTTTTTTAATTCCGTTTTTATATCTGCTTACCCAATATATTTTTAAGCAAATCAGGAATAAACACGATTTTTTCTCGGTAAAACTGATGAACAGATTGTTTTTCTATCATTTGTTCTTTGGAGCGGCTTATTACATTTACGCTCTTTTTAATCGGTCTGATTCTGCCAGGTATTATAGCGTACCCCAAAAAGAAGGAAAAGAATGGTTTGATTTTTTTGGGACAGAAACCACCTTTATAGATTTTATTTCTTATCCATTTATAAATGGTTTAGGCTTTAGCTATGAGATGATGATGCTGCTCTTTACCTGGATTGGTTTTATGGGTTTTGTGTTTGCATATTTGTTTTTTAAGGAAAATATTTCCCTGAATGTCACTGTTTTCAAACGGATAGATTTACTTACGCTTATCCTCTTTTTGCCCAACATGCATTTTTGGACGGCTTCCCTGGGAAAAGGATCTCTTATATTTCTTGGGCTGATGCTGTTTGCCTATTCTATCACCAAGGCTAAAACCAGGATCTTAGGTTTAATCTTGGGTTCCCTGTTTGTATTTTATATTCGTCCGCACATCTTCCTTTTGTTAGCCGTAGGCGCTTTGATTGGTTTTATGACCGGGAAGGAAAAAATCGCATGGAAAACGAAACTGACCGTATGTGGTGTACTTCTGGCCGGGTTGTTTTTAGTTCAGGATCAAATATTGGCAGTTGTTAATCTAACTAATTCCCAGAATTTAATTGCCGATTTTATTCAGTTCACATCTAACCGTTCGGAAGCTTTGGGCTCTTCAGGGTCTGGTGTAAATATGGCTGGATATTCCCTTCCTGAAAAGATCTTTACCTTTTGGTTCAGGCCATTGTTTTTTGATGCGCCAGGGATTTTAGGGGTAATCGTTTCAGTTGAAAATTTAATCTATATTTTGCTCTTTCTTAAAATATTTAGATTGAATTTCTTGAAATTCATTAAGAATGCTCCTGTTAATGTGAAAATGAGTTTAGTCTTATTTTTAATGACCTCTTTCGCAATGACTTTTGTGATGTCAAATTTGGGGATTATCATCAGGCAAAAATCTATGATCATGTATTTTCTCTTTTTTGTAATTTATTACTTCCTTGCACACGAGAAAAACCTCTCACTTGGTTTGAATATCAAGTCTTTATCGCATTCAAATAAAAGCTTACCCCAGGCAGCCTAATGGGATAAGATCCTATTGATGCAGGATTTGTAAAACAGGCTAAAAATAATGTTTACTTTTGTGGCTGTTTCTTAAAAACTAATATGCACAAACTCATCCGCATCACCACCATTCCTTTATCCCTTGAAAAACTCCTGGAAGGGCAACTGACTTTTATGGATCAATACTTTGAGGTGACGGCGGTTTCTGCAGAGAAAGAGCGTTTAGAAAAGTTTGGCCGGGATAATAAGGTGAATACCTTTTTGGTGGAAATGACCCGCGAGATCACTCCGTTGAAGGATTTAAAGGCGGTTTTTAAATTATATCGGTATTTCAAAAAGGAGAAACCTTTTATTGTTCATACCCATACCCCAAAAGCGGGGATCGTAGGAATGCTTGCGGCGAAATTAGCGGGTGTGCCCGTCAGGTTACATACAGTTGCAGGCCTTCCACTCATGGAAACTACAGGTTCGAAGAGAAAGATCCTGAATTTCGTCGAAAAACTCACTTATGCCCTTGCGACAAAAGTGTACCCGAATTCTAAAGGTTTATATGATATTATTCTGAAGGAAGGATTTGCTTCTCCCTCAAAATTGAAAGTTTTGGGCAAAGGCAGCTCAAATGGGATTGATACCACCTATTTTGATCCCTCAAAATATTCGGAAGAATTTAAAATGCAATTGAAGCAGGAACTCAATATTCCACAAGCAAATTTGGTGTTTGTTTTTATTGGCCGACTGGTTTCAGAAAAGGGGATCAATGAACTGATAAAGGCTTTCAGCAAATTGCACCAGTCAAATCCGGATTGTAACCTCCTCATGGTGGGCCCATTTGAACAGGAATTAGATCCTCTAACGCCTGAAACTCTCGATATTATGCAAACCCATCCGGGAATTATTTCGGTAGGTTACCAGCAAGATGTACGTCCTTACCTGGCAATTTCAGATGTACTCACTTTCCCGAGTTATCGAGAAGGATTTCCCAATGTGGTTATGCAGGCCGGAGCGATGAATTTACCGTCCATAGTTACTGATATAAATGGTTGCAATGAAATTATTTCTGAAGGTAAAAACGGATTAATAATCCCTGTAAAAGATGAAAATGCATTGAATTCTTCTATGTTGAACCTATTGAAAAATGAAGAGTTAAGATCGTCATTAGCCTCAAGGTCAAGGCCTGAAATCACATCAAATTATGAGCGCAGGGAATTTTGGAAGATTCTCTTGAACGAATACAGGAGTTTTTTGTCATTCTGAACGAGCTTTTGGGCGAGGAAGAGTCCCTACAGCTTGGGTAAGGTATGACTAGTGAAACCTTTATCGTTTTTTAAACATAATTTGTCCAATGAGTACGCAGGATTCTTCACTGCGTTCAGAACGACATACCCCGGTTTTTTTGTCATTCTGAACGAGTCTTTCTTTTTTGTCATTCTGAAAGAGCTTTTGGGCGAGGAAGAATCCCTAAAGCTTGAAGGGGTGCGGCCTTGTGAAAATGTTAAAGAATTTTCAAACTTCCGGTTTCCAAATAAAGTACCCAGCTGCGCAAAGTCTCATGACTTTGAGCCAGTCCTCACGTGTTGAAAATACGCACTTCCCAACCTCTCCCGAGGTTGAAATGATTATCTTTTAGTAACTATTATAACTTGATATCTTCCAACTCTTCAAAACATCTGCAACAGGATTATCAGCCAAAGTCAACTCTTCCATCGCACCATTACCGTGGATATAATTTGACGCAATGGATAAACATAATCTGATGCTCTAGTCACAAAACCAGAACGAACCTTTTTTTTAAAAATAAGAAAAAAGAATGATGTTATAACCAGAGTGTGATAAGAAGTCAGGAGACTTCAAGATGATTCCCGGTTTCTTTCGAAATTGCAGAAGGCGCGAGGTCATGAGACCTCACGCAGCGAAGCTAAGAATGAAATAGCGGGTTTTTTTTGTCATTCTAAACGAGACTTCCTTTTATTGTTATTCTGCATGAGTCTTTCTTTTTTGTCATTCTGAACGAGCTTTTAGAGCGAGGAAGAATCCCTATAGCGTGGGTAAGGTAGGACTAGTGAATCCTTTAGACATGATTCGTCCAATGAGTACGCAGGATTCTTCACTGCGTTCAGAATGACATACCGGTGAGTTTTTTGTCATTCTGAACGAGCTTTTGGGCGAGGAAGAATCCCTACAGCTTGAAGGGGTGCGGCCTTGTGAAAATGTTAAAGGATTTTCAAACTTCCGGTTTCCAAATAAAGTATCAAATCAATACGCCAACAAAGTAATTATTAACTCGATACATCAAGGGTACTGTATCCCTGTCCATGTCTTTTTAGCTGAATTTGTGTCGCGATACGTTCTTTTAAAGAATCTACATGGCTTATTATCCCAATTGTTTTGGAAGATTCAGATTGTAATTTTTCAAGCGTATCCAGGGTTTGATCCAGGGTCTCAGGATCCAGGGTTCCAAATCCTTCATCTATAAATAAACTGTTGATCTCTACGTTTCGTGAAGCCAGGTCCGAGAGTGCCAATGCCATGGATAAACTCAAAATAAAGGTTTCTCCGCCGGAAAGGGTTTTTACAGATCGCCGCTGCCCACCCATATGTTCATCGATTGCTACCAGGCCGTCATCTTCCTGCGCTGTAGGTTTATCGATCTTATAGCGGTCGCTAAGGTCGGCCAGCCTTATGTTTGCATGTTGCAGCAGCTGACTCAAACTCAAATCCTGCGCAAAATCATTGAATTTTTTTCCCTGTGAATCCCCAATAAGTTCATTTAGCAGCTTCCATCGCTTATTTTGTTTTTCCTTCTCTGCAATGCCGGCCTCCAGTTTTTCCAACTGTTCCCTGCGATCCTTGTCATTTTTCAATTTTCTTCGCAGGTCCTCACATTCTGATGTTATGCTTTGCAGCAGGGCATTGCATTGTTTTAATTCCGAAGTCAGCGCTTCAGCAGTTTTTTCAACATCCTGTTTTTGAAAATCCTGTAACTGTGTAGTAAGTAATTTGAGGGAGTTGAGATGAATGCCGAGATCATTTTTTATTTTTTCCCTTTGTGATCGCAACCGGTTGTAATCAAGTTCGGGTAGAAGTGCTTCCCGGGCTTCGGCAATTGTTACAAAATACTGATCTTTAACAAGCTCACTCAATTCCAGCTCCAGATTCCTGAAGATTTCTGTTTGTTCTTCAGTTCGGGTTTGCAGTTCTTTTAACTGATTTGTAAGTCCGGTATGATCTTGTTTTAAGGCGGACCATTTTTGCTGAAACTTGCCGCAATCCTTATGAATATCGGTTCCCAAATACAGTTTATCCAGTTCTGCCTTTGTTTCCACACCTTCACTTAATACTTTATTTAATTTAAGATGTATCAGCATCCCGATTTGGATCGCTTTTAACTTGCCGTTTTCTTTTTCATACTCTTCCAACAGTTTAAGCTGTGTCCTGTAATTCCTGAAAAGTTGTTCCCAAACCCTGTTTTCTTTCAGCTGAAATTGAGGGAATTCCTCTTCAAATTTAAATACATGAGATTTCAGTTCGGTTTCCAATACCGCTTTTTGGCTGTTGATCTCTCTTTGTCGCTCCTCAAAATGCTTAAAACTTGTGGTTGCAGCAGTTAATTTATCGGTCCAGGTTTTAAGATCTGCAGCGGTTTCAACGATTTTCTTTTGAAGGTCAGAATCCTGTTTTGGGAGCTCTTCGGCAAAGGGATGTTCAAAGGAACCGCATAAGGGACAAGCTTCCCCGTTAATTAAATGCGCGCGGTGCTCTTCTAAACTCGCTCTAAGTACCTGGTTGTGTTTTTCAAGATCCAGCTTATCCCGACGCTCTTTAAAAAGTTCGATCCGGTTTGTGGCAATCGCTATTTCTCCGGGAAAAGCAGCTATTTTAGGCAAAAGCAGTTCCGTTTCCTTGTCCAGTTTTTCAATATCTGCTACAGTCTTGTCAATCGTATCATGCTCTTGCTTTGCAGTGATCGCTTCTTCTAAACCCTTATTTAAACGCTGTTTTTCTGCTTCAGATCGCTCCAGATCTATATTTTTTAATTCTTTCTGAAATTCTTTTATCGCTTTTTCTGAAGCGTTTTTCAGTTCATTTAAAGTTTTCAGACTTACATCCGGATCTTTTTCATTTAAACTGAAGGAAACATTCTCCAGCTCTCTTTGTAGCTGAAGTTTAAGGGTTTTATATTCCGTAGATCGTTCTGCTCTTTTTTGCTGAAGATCGCTTACTTTTCTGCCGAAATGCTCCACTTCTTCTGAAATAGTATCCGAAGTTATTTCAGTTCCAATAAATTTTCCGGTGGATTCAAGACAATTTTTTTGCTCCTGAAGGTTTTTCTCAATACCTGCTCCTTTAATCTCTTTCTCCTCGTTTTTTCGCTGAAGCTCAATTTTTTGGTGGCTCCAGCTTCGGAGTTCTTCAGCGTAATTCTGAAGTTTTTCATGGTTTTTTAACCCTGGCCCAAATTCAGCATTAAACCGCTTAAAATTGTTTTCTTCGGCTTCTTTCTTTAATTCCAATACCCGTATCTCCTTTTCCCGGATTGTGATAGCTTCCTTTAATTCAATGTTTTTGCTAATGCTTTTTAGGGCAACTTCCAGGGGTTTGCTTTCCTGTTCTTTTTGCTGAAGTTCCTTTGTGATTTCTTGTTTTTTTTCATTTTCCAGCAGCTCATCTTTTATCACCAGGATTTTGTCCTGTTGTGCCTTGATCACTGCATTTACTTCCCTGAATTTTTCGAAAGCCTTGATTCCCAGTTGGCGGTACATTCCGGTTCCCGTGATCTTTTCCAGCAATTCCCCGCGTTCCTCTTTTTTAGCCCTTAAAAATTGGGCAAATTCACCTTGCGCAAGCAATACCGACTTGATAAACTGATTGTAATTTAACCCTATAAGTGCTTCATTGCTGGCCGGAACATCCGATTTTTTAAGATCCAGAAGTTCACCGCTGCCAACTTCAGCGATTTGCATCTCGTAATCCCTAAGGTTTCCGGTTCTTGCGGTGGAAATGCTCCAGGTGGAAGCGTATTCCCCGCTTTTGCATTCATAGGTTACCGTTGCGAATGCTTCTTTTTGGTTCCGGGTAAGAATCGCCCCTTTTTCTTCTATTTCTTTCCTGGAGATCTTCCCTAATCTGGGCACCTGGTTAAAAAGTGCCAGGGAGATCACATCCAGGATCGTACTTTTTCCGCTTCCGGTGGGCCCTGTGATTGCGAAGAGCGAACTCGTTGTAAAAGGAGCTTTGGTGAAGTCGATTTTATGGATTCCGCGAAGGGAATTGATGTTTTGGAATTCTATTTTCAGGATCTTCATAAAGTGGTATTTTCATCCAATTCAACTGCTTGCAACAATTCGTCAAAAGCACTCAGGATCTCCTGTTGCAATTCCGGGTTGTACTCGTGTTTTGTGATGAGTTCCAGGAATACATCCCGGGGTTTTAGGTCTTCCAGCTGCTGGGAATTTTTATAAAGATCGGCGGCACCTTTTAATTGTTGTTTAAAATCTGTTCGGTGTTTCACGATCTCAAATCCCGGTTTATCAAAACCTGTTATCAACTCATCAAAAAGGTATATTTTATCTGCATCGTACCGCTCTTCGGTTAAAATAACTTCTATCAAAGACTCCAGCTCTCCGGGATTTCCCAACGTATCCAGTTTTAGCTGAAGCTGTTCCAGGCTGCCGGTAATTTTCAAAAGTTTGCGAAAAGCGGGAACAGGAATGCTTTCCGGGATAAAGCCTTCTTCCGTTTTGAGCAATAATACCCTTTTTTCATCTTTTCGTTCACTAAAGGAAAGCGGAATAGGGGAGCCGCTGTAGTACGTTGGTACCTGTGATTTTACCTGCTGGGGTTTATGAATATGCCCCAGCGCGATGTATTGAAAATAATCCCCAAATTGATTGGCATCAAATGCCGCTAAATTTCCTATTTGGATATCCCTTTCACTGTCTGAAGTTTCAATTCCTGCAGCAAAAAGATGTCCCAGAGCGATAGCCGGAATCCCCGGAAACCTGTTGTTGCAAATTTCTGCTGCCTTTAAAAATGTGTTTTGAATTCCCTTTCGTAATGCCTCTATCCTGTCTGTATAAGTATGTCCGTCGGTAGCGCTGCGCAAATCGGCATCGCGAAGATAGGGCAGGGCAGCGATCACCAATTCCGGAATTCCGTTTTTGTTTGTGACGGGGATTATAGTGTTTTCAAGATCTTCGGGCAAGCCTCCAATCACGTGCATGTCCAGTTCACGCATCAGTTCCCGGGGGGCATCAAGCATTGCCGGGGAATCGTGATTTCCGCCGGTAAGGATGATCTTGCACTGCAATTTTCGGAGCTTCATCAAAGCACGATAGTACTGGTTTCTTGCTTCCGAAGAGGGATTTGCGAGATCGAAAACATCTCCGGATACCAGCAAAACTTCTACCTCATGAGATTCAATGATCTCACAAAGCCAGGTTATAAAAAGCTCAAAATCTTGTGAAAGATCGTGTTTGTGTAGTTTTTTACCAATATGCCAATCGGCGGTATGAAGGATCTTCATGAAAGAAAAGTATTTTTTTGATTGAAAACGGGAAAATTAAATCCCCCTTTGGAAGTGGAAATTTAAGAAATTAGACCGGGATTTTGAGCAGAAATTGGCTAAGTTTTCAGGAAACCGTTTGCTGCCAGGCAATGTAAAATCCTTTCGGAAATCATTAAATGGGACTTTTTATTTTTCCGGTTACAACCAGTGCAATTCCCGCTCCAATCAACATGCCATAAAGGAAACTATAGGTGTCGTCCAGTGCAAATCTTGCTGTAATTCCCACTATTAAGAGAATTATTCCTGTAATTCTGACTTTATTTATTTTCATTGGAGCTGTTTGATTTGGTGCCGGGTTTCTTAGATTTTTTTTTAAATTTTGAGCTGCAAAATTAATCGCGTAATGTAACATAATGTGTTTGTCAATCTGAACTTGTTTCAGGGTTGCACTCAATAATATGTTGGTTATCAGATGTTATTGAGATGCTGAAACGAGTTTAGCCTGGCGTTGTTCTTTTTTTTACTAATTGCGGACAATCAGAAAAAGAATGATTGAAGTCAGTTTTAACTGCCGAAACAGTTTGAATTTGAAGTTGGCTTTAGCCACATTTTTTACACAAGAGCAACTAAATTTTAAATATATTGGACATTTGGGTTGAATGAAAGTCATTTAGTTCAAACAAGAAACTACATTCACAATCAGGAAAATTACTATGCATGGAAATCATTCAAGAAAGAAATTGATATTTTCTTGAATAAATATGGATGGCAATATTTTCAGGAGTTATAAAAACAATGGGGCTAAAGCCCTGCTTTACATACTTCCTGGATCCCTGGCTAAAGCCAGCGGCAATGGATGACAAATATTTTTTACTTAATGTATTTTAATTGCATAAATAAATTGCTAAATTCCTTTAAATACAGTTTTAACTGAAATAAATTCAGATAAGGATAAGAGAATGATTGAAGTCAGTTAAAACTACCAGCGAATAGATACATAAAAAACATCTATTTCCGGCAGTTTTAACTGCCGGAACAGTTTGAATTTGAAATTGGCTTTAGCCATATTTTTTACACAAGAGCAACTAAATTTTAAATATATGAGTTGGGTTAGGATTTGGGTACATATGGTTTTTTCTACAAAGGATAGAGTTCCCTTTATGAATACTCCGGAACTAAGATCGGAAATATTTAAGCACATTAAAGAGAATGCTGAATCCAAAGGGATTTGGTTAGATTCTATAAACGGATATAATAACCATGTACACTGCCTTGTCTCTCTTGGCAAAGAAGACAGCATCAGCAAAGTAGCTCAACTTATTAAAGGTGAATCTTCTTATTGGATCAATAAGAGCTCTCTGACAAAACCAAAATTCATGTGGCAGGATGATTATTGGGCAGTTGGGTTGAGTGAAAGTCATTTAATTCAAACAAGGAACTACATTCACAATCAGGAAAAGCACCATACCCAGAAATCATTCAAGGAAGAAATTGATATTTTCATGAATAAATATGGATGGCAATATATTCAGGAGTAATAAAAAATGGGGCTAAAGCCCTGCTTTACACACTTCCTGGACCCCTGGCTAAAGCCATGGGCGATGGGCAAAATATTTTTTACTTAATGCATTTCAATTGCATAAATAAATTGCTAAATTCCTGTAAATACAGTTTTAACTGAAATAAATTGAGATAAAGATAAGAGAATGATGAAGTCAGTTTTAACTACCAGAGAATAGATACATAAAAAACATCCATTTCCGGCAGTTTTAACTGCCGGAAACAGTTTGAATTTGAAGTTGGCTTTAGCCACATTTTTCACATATGCAGGAGTGGTAAAAACAATGGGGCTAAAGCCCTGCTTTACATGCTTACTGGACCCCTGGCTGAAGCCAGCGGCAATGGATGACAAATATTTTTCATATAAGCAGGAGTGATAAAAACAATGGGGCTAAAGCCTTCTTTTACATACTTAGTGAACCGGCTGAAGCCAGGGGCAAAGGATGAAAAATATTTTTCAAATTTTTGAGCTGAAAAATTAATCGCCAAAAGCCAGTTCCCATTTTGCGATGGTATCTTCAATTAATTCACCAACCTTCTCAACTACTTTTTTGTAGTATTCGTCTGCTTTTTTCTGATCAAAATTGGGATAGCCTTCATTTTCCTTATAAAGCCCAATGGAGGAAGGAAAAGGAGTGGCAGCCCATGTTTTGTCCTTTGGATATGCGGTAGCCATATTTTTGTTGTAGCGCTTCTTATTCACCAAACCGGGATTGATAGCCTGAATAAATGCGGTTTCATTCAATCCGGCATGTCCGCCATCTTCTTTGAAAACTTCCATGGTCACATCGGCAGCAAAAGACCACCAGTTAATCACCAGGGTCCTCACATTTTTTTCATTAGCCACTTCAGCAGCAACAGCTTGCAGGACATCTGTTTGTCCGCCCCCGTGACCATTTAGAATGATAATATTTTTAAATCCGTTTTTGGCTAAACCTTCAAGAATTTCCTTTATAAAAGGCCTGTAGGCAGCTTCAGAAATTTCAAAAGCGCCGGGATATGCCGCCAGAGAGCCCGTCATTCCATAGGGAAGGGTAGGAGCAATCATCGCGTTTAAACCAGGAGCAAGTTCTTTTGCCATAGCTTGCGGAGCATCATTATCGGCACCATTATTTATTACTCCGTGGGGTTCCAGGGTTCCGGTGGGCAAAAAAACGGTATTGATCTTTGAGGGTACAAACTCCCCAAATTCCATCCAGTTGATATCGTTCATGTTCCTTGTGGAAATTTGAGATTCATTTGTCTGACTGAACAATGCCAGCTGGAAGGAAAGTGCAAGGATATAAAGGGTATATTTCATTGGTTATAATTGATTAATACCTTACAATATAACAACTTTGATTTCTCTAATACCTGTGCCTTCAGAATAATTATTCTCTTTTGTATTTCTGAAAAAATAATCAGGATGTTTTTTGAGGTTTCGTTTTTTTGGCAGTTCTTTCTTTGGGTTCACCTTTTGCAGGAACTTTCTTTGGTTTTTTGCTGATAAACCATAGGTATAAATATCCTGTAATTCCTGCCAGCAATGAAGCCACTAGAATTCCCATTTTGGCTTGTATCCTGAAATCTTCATTTATAAATGCGAGCTCGGTGATGAAAAAGGACATTGTAAAGCCTATTCCAGCCAGGATCCCCACACCGTAAACATGTTTCCAGGCTACTCCTTTAGGAAGTTGTGAGATTTTTAGAAAAACCATAAGTCTTGTGAAAAGGACTACTCCAACAAATTTCCCCAAAATAAGTCCTGAAACAACGCCAAGAGTCACCGGGCTTTGCAAAAAGGCAAATGACTCTGAAGTAAGAGTTACTCCGGCATTGGCAAAGGCAAACAGCGGGAGGATCACGAAACTTACCAGAGGATGCAGGGCATGCTCCAGCCGTTGCAATGGAGGTGTGGCATCTACGGTTAAGGAAGAAAATTTTTCTATCATATTGGTGATTTTATCCCTGTCTTCTTCATCATCAAACTCATCTTCCCGTGTTCTTTGAAGCTTTAGTTGCTTCTTAATTTGATAGGATAGTAATTTCACTTTTCTAAGAAACAAGGGAGCATTGATCTTTTTTGTAGAAGGGATTGCAAAAGCGGCGATTACAGCTGCGATAGTGGCGTGAACCCCGGAGAGCATAACTGCCATCCAAAGACCTCCAATTCCTACAATGGCATAAAAGATCGTGTTTCTAATCCCTACATAGTTTGCAGTGAACAATACGAGCAGAAAAAATCCGCCCATCGCAAGATTATCCATGGAAATATCGACTGTATAGAACAAGGCGATTACCAGCACAGCTCCAAGATCATCCACAATGGCCAGTGCGGTTAAAAACACCTTTAGCGTTAGGGGAACTTTGTCGCCCAGCAGGTATAAAAGTCCCAGGGCAAAAGCGATGTCGGTGGCCATCGGGATCCCCCATCCGGAAACAGCGGGCGATCCTGAGGTAAAAAAATAATAGATGAGTGCAGGGAAAAGCATACCGCCTATTGCCGCACCCACAGGTAAAGCCGCTCCCCGTAAGGTTGAAAGTTCGCCCTGCATGATCTCTCTTTTTAGTTCCAGTCCTACCATAAAAAAGAAAATGGACATAAGTCCATCGTTAATCCAGTGAAGCAGGTTTTTACTAAGCACAGCATCGTTAAAACCAAATTGGATGTATTGTTTCCAGAAACCATGATATTGGTCTGCCAGCGGAGAATTTGCAATTATCATTGCCAGTATAGCCGAAAAGATTAGGAGAAGACCAACAGAAGTTTGTTTTTCAATAAAACCTTTAATGGGAAGCAATAAATAAATATCCAGAGCAGACTTTTTCATAGGTAGCTATTTATTTTCTTAAAAGGTCATAATTCGCATATCTTCTTGGTATTTGTATCGTATTCAGGTCACTCTATGCTCATTTCATACTTAAAAAAATGAGTTGAAGAACTTGTTAATGCGAAATTCGCGGTATTAACTTTCACATCGCAATATAGGAATTGAAGTTAGAATTTTAAGCGGTTTCAAAAAATGACAAGAATCATATTTAAGGAAGAACCAAAACTATTCAATAGTGATGTGATACCGGTCTAAAAGTCCAGCGATATTAATTGCTGAAAACTTTGCATTCTTGATCCTGTTGAGTTCCGGATCGATGGAAAAATCACTGGCTGTCCGAAAATCTGATTTTTCAAGGATGGTATCTTCAAATACTGCCCCGCTCAGCTGGCATTTGTCAAAAATCGAATCCCGAAGATCGGTTTCGGTGAAATCCACCTGTTCCAGTTTACAGGAAATAAATTTTGTGTTTTTAATTTTCAGACCGTAAAAGGAAGAAAAATCAAGGATGGATTCTTCAAAAGAAAACGATAGCAAAAATGGATTGCATTGGTCAAAACGAACGCCTAACAATTTGCAATTTTTAAAGCCCACATCCCGGAAAGTGGCATTTTTCAGTAAAACCATACTAAGATCGCAGTTTTCAAATTTACATTCTGAAAATGTGAAAGAAGAGAGGTTGGTACTTACAAAACTGCATTGGTTGAAATTACAGTTTTCATATTCTCCCAAAGCCAATCCCTTCAAGGAATAATTTTCAGACTGAAACGAACTATTTTCTATAAATTTTGTGCTCATTTGGAAAAAATAGGGAATTTAAATAAATCAGAAAAACGATTTTCTTCAGCAACGAAGATAAGAAGTTGTTTTTATCTTTTTTAAGCGAGATCGTAAATTGAGGCTTCTGTTTTTTTTATTTACGCATTTTTCTACCCCAAATTTAATTATATTTGAGAAGTTAGTTTTTAAGAATGAAAAAAATGAGATCTTTTAAATTAAGATTCCTCATCTTATTTCACTTCTTCTTTCAGGTCGATCTTTATTTTGTACCTGGTTAAAATCAGCAATTAATTATGAGTAAAATTAAAATAGCTACCGTAGGACCCATTCCAAGAGATACTATAATTACCCACAAAGGAGAGGTTATTAAAAAATACGGATGTATTACACACCCCACTATTGCCCTTTCGAAGTTACTTGGGGATGATGGGCTTGTTTTTCCTGTTACCCACATCAATAAGGAGGATGAACAACCTATTAAAGAGCTTTTTGAACCATATCCTAATATAAGTACAGCGGGTCTATTTACCCATCACGACAGGGGAACTATTATAGAATTGAAATTTCTGGACCAAAATAACCGGGAGGAAAAACAACTTTCAAAAATGGCTCCAATTATGCCGGAGGATGTAAAACCCTTTTTGGATGTAGATGCTTTTGTGTTTGTTCCGGTTACCGATTTTGAAATAGACCTGGAAACATTGAAGTATATCAAGGAAAACTCTAAGGCAATCATTATTTTTGATGCTCATGGCCCTACTTCCCGGGTGGATGAAAACGGGGTTAGAGTTCGGCAATTATGGAAGGATAAAAATGACTGGCTTCCCTACATAGACGTTCTTAAAATGAACCTGGAGGAATCCCAGTTTAGCTGGTGCCAGGATGAAAAAATCCTAAATAATTATGATGATCAGTACACAGATCATCTGGATGATTTCGCGGAATATGCACTCTCCAAAAATGTGAATACCTTATACATCACCCTGGATTCCAGGGGCTGTTTGTCCTATCACAAAGAAAATGGGGAAACCCGAAAGGAATTTATAAAATCTGTTTGGGTGGATAATGTGGTGGATACTACGGGCTGTGGTGATAGTTTCGCTGGCGGACTTGCTTATGGGTTAGCTTTATACAAAGACAGGATAAAAGCCGCTCAATATGCCAATTTGATGGGAGCATTAAGAACTCAGGGCGCAGGATTTGATGTGTTTAAAGACAAGGAGGAATCTGATAAAATAATTGAGGAATATTATTATTCTTAGAGTTTTTTGATTGGTCCACTCGGCTTAAAATTCTATAAGTCACACAGGATTCGCAAATTCAAATTCCTTAAAAATATCCCAGTTTTTTCCATTGTGTTTTAAAAGAAAGATGCTCGTTGCCTGAAAGGAATCCTGAAATTCCCGGTCTTTAAAATCGGCCCAGGCGAGTGGGAAGTTGCGGTGACCCAGGTCCCGGGATGCTAGGGTAAAGTGGGGATGAATTTCAGTTGCTTTTTCGTGATCTTTTAAATTGAGATGAATGGAAAGCTTGTTCTGCAATTTTTCAAAGACTTCAATTACCGGCTGTTTGGTTTCAACATCGGCAAAGATTACCCGGTTGGAAAATTTTCTAAATCCGGATACAACTACTCCAAAATTATGTTGTTTTGAGGCAAAATCTTTCAGCAGTTCTAGAAGGCCGGATTCCTCTTTATCGTTGATTCGGAAAGGGATTTGCAGAGTGATATGGGCGGGAAGTTTAAGTGCGTTTTTGGCTCCATATTTATCTGCGATTTCCAGCTTCAATATCCAAATCCGTTCACAAAGTGCTTCAGGAGGAATTAAAGCGATAAAATAAAAGCCCATAGAAGATAAAATTTCAGGTTATTTCGGAAAAGAGTCAAGAACAGAGAAAATAGAGAATTGGAAAGAGAATTCCTAAAAAATATTCGTGCATTCGTGGCTAAAAGATAGAATCACTAAAATTAGAAAAGATTATTTTCTGCGAGAATCGGCGAGATCTGTGGGAGATAAACTATCGGCAAAAAAATAAATCGCAATACTACTAATATTTCCTCTTAAAAATCAGCTAATTTTTCCTGTTAAGCTTCGACTTTGTCAAAATTCATTTCCACCTGATGCCTTAAAAGATCTTCAAAATCCTCACGCTCCCGTATCAAATGAGCTTTTTCATTATACCATAATACTTCGGCTGGGCGGTAGCGGGAATTGTAATTGCTGGCCATGGTGAAACAATAGGCTCCGGCATTGCTAAACGCGAGAAAATCACCTTCCTTGATCTCAGAGATCCTTCGGTTGGTAGCAAAAGTATCGGTCTCGCAAATGTAACCTACCACAGAGTAAAAACGTTGTTTTCCCTCTGGATGCGAAATATTCCTTATCTCGTGTCGGGATCCGTAAAGCATTGGCCTTATCAAATGATTGAATCCGGAATCTATCCCGGCAAAAACCGTAGAAGTGGTTTGTTTGATCACATTCACCTTTGCCACAAACTGCCCGGCCTCGCTTACCAGGAATTTTCCCGGCTCGAAAGCAAGGGTAAGTTCCCTGCCATATTCTTCACAAAAGGATTTGAATTTCTTGCTTAGTTTCTCACCCAGTTCTTCAATATTGGTCTCGATATCACCTTCTTTATAAGGGACTTTGAAGCCGCTTCCAAAATCCAGAAATTCTAGGTCTTTGAAATGCTTGGCGGTATCAAAAAGGATCTCCGATGCATATAAAAACACTTCAATGTCCAGAATATCGCTCCCCGTATGCATATGGATCCCGTTAATATTCATCCCGGTATTTTCCACGATACGAAGTAAATGCGGGATCTGGTGAATGGATATCCCGAATTTTGAATCGATATGCCCCACAGAAATATTGGTATTCCCACCAGCCATTACATGCGGATTGATCCTTATGCACACCGGAACTTTGGGATGCCGGGCGCCAAATTGTTCCAGGATAGATAAATTGTCGATATTGATTTGTGCCCCAAGTTTGGTGACTTCCTCAATTTCTTCCAGGGAAACCCCGTTGGGTGTGTAAATGATTTTTGATGGATCAAAACCTGCTTTCAATCCTAATTTCACCTCCTGAATACTAACCGTATCCAGACCGGAACCCATTTTGTTCATCAGTTTTAATATGGAGATATTGGAGAGTGCCTTCGCAGCATAATTGATGCGGAGCTTTGCTATTTCTGAAAAGGCATTGGTTAATCGCTCATGCTGAAACATGATTTTTTCAGCATCATACACATACACCGGACTTCCAAATTCGTTCGCTATAGCACTTAGGTTTTGATCTTTCATTTTATTTAAATTTAATCCCAGCAGTGGGTTAGTTTCCCGACGCCTGCCCGTCCAATTCGGGTGGGATTTCATCGGGAAAACGGATGTTTCTACCATTTACACACCTCGTGAGTTCGCTCCGGGATAATTGTTTGGTGGGCAAAAATAATTTAGATTTTTAATTATCTGCAAGTAATGTCAAAAAATAACATAATTCGTATAATTGTGTAAAACCTAACAATACCTTATCATCATTAAAATTTGAGCATAAATGGGTTTTGGCACCTATTATTCAAAGGCTAATACGGCTTGTTCTTTTTCTCTTTTTTTCCGCATCAAAATAATTCCCAGCGCAATAAATACTCCGGTTCCGGCCATTGCAGCTCCTACAAGCGTTGCAGATCCTATACCGTACCCCATTGCAATTGGTAAGCCCGCAAAATAAGCTCCACTAGCATTCCCAACATTAAAGGCACTCTGGTTAAGGGAGGAGCCAAGCATTTCAGATCCTTTTGCTGTGGTGATCATCGCCATTTGAATTGGGGTAGCAAGACAAAAAGCAAAAGTGCTTATTAAAAAGGTCAATACCAGCACAGCGATTTTATCATCTGCAAAGAAGGTATTGCTAAGCAGCAAAATAACCATTATGATAAGTGTGATAACTACAGCATTGATGGGGGAGTATTTTTCAGCAAGTTTGGCACCTATAAAATTACCCACAACCATACCAATTCCTGCCAGTATCATTACATAACTTACCATTCCTGCCGGATGTCCGGCTACATCGGTTATTAGGGGAGCAATATAACTGTACCACGCGAAAAATCCTCCGGTACCAATGGTTGTAAGAAAGAAAACCATCCATAATTCGCCCCGCTTTAAAACTTTAAGATCTTTTCGCAGGCCGTTGGAAGATGATTTTGGCAGTACGGGCATCCAAAATTTTACTCCAAGTACCGCAAATACCCCAACTACTCCAACAGCCATAAATGAAACTCCCCAGCTAAAATGCTGGCCTAAAAAAGTGCCTAATGGAACTCCCAATACATTGGCAAGGGTTAATCCGGTAAACATAATAGCGATTGCCTGAGCGGATTTTCCGGGTTTAGCCAGTTTTCCGGCTACTACAGCTCCAATACCAAAAAAGGCACCGTGCGGCAATCCCGATAAAAACCGAACCGCCATTAAAGTATTGTAACTATTTGCAAAGCCGGAAAGGGTGTTGAATATGGTAAACCATACCATTAACCACATTAGGATTTTATGGGCCGGCCATCTTCCTGCTATCCCGGTAATAAGAGGTGCTCCTACCACTACTCCAAGTGCATAGGCAGAGATGAAATGCCCTGCCTGTGGAATGGTTATTTTTAGATCTTCTGCAACATTGGGAAGGATCCCCATAATAACAAATTCTGTCATTCCAATCCCAAACCCTCCAATGGCTAATGCTATAAGTGCTTTCTTCATTTTAACCTTTCTTTCTTTTTCATACCTCTGGAGCTCGCTCCCGGGTAATTGAGAATGCAAAAATAATGGAGATACTTAAGCAAGTATCATTTTTTTGGAAAAAATCACTAAAACGATATAGAGAAAATATCAGTAAAAATGGGGTCTTTCAAACTTTTAAGGCAGAATTTCTCCACATTTGAGTTGAAAATTTTAAGATTTCAATCATTTTATTTAACAATAAATTCCTTTTAAAATTCATTTTTCCGGTTCCATTTGGTAAAATAAATAGAGGACCGGACTATGAATTGGGATCAAAAATAGAAGCAAACCCTCTGGAAATCATAATTTCAAAAAAGATTGGTTCATCTTATTACATTTATTACTTTTGTCAACCGTATTAATTACTGAAGAAAAAGCAGATTATGAACATACACGAGTATCAAGGAAAAGAAATTTTAAGCAGCTTTGGCGTACGCATTCAGCGTGGTATTGTTGCTCATAACGCAAAAGAAGCAGTAGATGCTGCCAAGGAACTTACCGCACTAACCGGAACAGGTTGGCATGTGATTAAAGCACAGGTTCACGCCGGTGGCCGTGGAAAAGGTGGTGGAGTGAAAATAGCCAAAAATCTGAAAGAAGTTGAAGACATCACCGGACAAATCATCGGGATGGACCTTGTAACTCCTCAAACTTCTGCGGAAGGGAAAAGGGTACACCAGGTTTTAATTGCTGAAGATGTTTATTACCCGGGAGCGAATGAACCCGAAGAATATTATATGTCTGTTTTATTGAACCGTAGTACAGGTCGTAATATGATCATGTATTCTACCGAAGGTGGGATGGATATAGAAACTGTTGCTGAAGAAACTCCTGAATTGATCTTTACCGAAGAAATTGATCCTTCGGTAGGTTTAATGCCTTTCCAGGCAAGAAGAATTGCTTTTAATCTTGGATTAAGCGGAAATGCTTTCAAAGAAATGACCAAATTTGTGATGGCTCTTTACACGGCTTTCGATAAATCTGATTCTTCTTTATTTGAAATCAATCCGGTTTTAAAAACCAGTGATGATAAAATTATGGCAGTTGATGCCAAGGTTACCATAGATGACAACGCTTTATTCCGTCATAAAGACTATGCAGAAATGAGGGATATTCGCGAAGAGAATCCTGTGGAAGTAGAAGCTAAAAGAGTTGGTCTTAACTATGTGGATCTTGACGGAAACGTGGGTTGTATGGTAAATGGTGCCGGTCTTGCAATGGCAACTATGGACCTTATCAAGCAGGCGGGTGGTGAACCAGCAAACTTCCTTGATGTAGGTGGTACTGCAGATGCAAAGCGTGTGGAAGAAGCATTAAGACTTATCCTGAAGGATGACAAGGTAAAAGCAATCCTTATCAATATTTTTGGTGGAATTGTACGTTGTGACCGAGTAGCTCAGGGTATTGTAGATGCCTGTAAAAATATGGGGGATGCGGTAAAAGTGCCAATCATCGTTCGTTTACAGGGAACCAATGCCGATATCGCTAAAGAAATTATCGACAATAGCGGATTCAACTTTTTCAGCGCTACCGAATTTCAGGAAGCTGCAGATAAGGTTCAGGAAGCTCTTAAATAAGAAGTATAGCATTCCTATATAATCAATAAAAAATCCCGGAATTTCCGGGATTTTTTATTGATTATAAGTATAATTCTGCATGGTTTTGTCCCCAAGTCACCTCGTCACCTCGTCACTCCGTCTATCCTTCACCCCATCACTTCGTCACTCCATCACCTCCATCACCTCATCAATCCGTCACTCCGTTACTTCGATTCCCCATCACTCTTCTTCGGCATCACCCCACGTTTATGGATCACAAGTCCATTTAGAAAATTCCTGAGGAACTGGTCTCCGCATTCCATGTATTTTGGATGGTCCTCTGCCCGGAAGATAGCTCCCAGTTCGCTTTTTGTTACCTTGAAATCTACCAGGGCACAAATTTCTACTATATCGTCATCACGCAATTTAAGCGCAACCCGCAGTTTTTTGAAAATGTCGTTGTTTGATAATGCCATAGCTGCAAAAGTAAGATTTTTTGAAAAATATTCAGGTAACCTTGTTTTGTTTTTTGACTGGATGTATTTTTCGCTTCAGGATAGAAAGAAGTGCTTAAAACTAATTTTAAAATCCCCTGAAAAATCCTTTTCTTTGGAAGACGTATCCCAGAGGAATTCATTTCAGAAGAAATCTATGGAAAATAGTCCCACTTTATAATATACCCCGGTTAATGAATCAAACTTCAAATCCTTCCGCGGAAGATTTAAAGATCTACACCCTCAAAAATGTTGAGGGAACACAACTTCAGATCCTGAACCTGGGAGCTTCGGTATTCAGTTTATTCATAAAAGATAAAAACGGGAAGCCTTTAAATGTAGTGGTGGGTCCTAAAAATACTGAAGATTATATATCTGAAAAATATGCTGAAGAAAACAGGTGTTTTGGGGCATCGGTGGGAAGATATGCCGGAAGGATCTCCAACGGAAGCTTTCAGCTAAAAGGTAAAACCTTTGAGCTTTATCAGAAAAACGGCGCGCATCTTCATGGCGGATTTCGCGGATTTCAACATAAAATATGGAAACTTGAAGCTGAAAATTCAGGAACAGATCCTTCACTTATTTTCAGTTGTATTTCTGAAGATGGGGAAGAGGGTTATCCGGGAAGACTTGAAATTGAAGTGAAATATACGTTGAAATCTAAAAATGAAATTATTATTGAATACAAGGCTTCAACTAATAAAAGCAGCCCGGTAAACCTCACCAATCACACCTATTTTAATTTGAGCGGAAAAGGCAGCGTAAGCGATCATCAGCTTTGTATTAAAGCCTGGAATATTCTGGAAGTAGATGAAAAATTAATGCCGACAGGTAAATTGCTTCCGCTTGAAGAACATCCCAAAAATTTTTCTTATGTAAAAGAAATTGAACAATTAGAAGTAGATGACACTTTTGTGCTGAATAATAATACCAGGATCGCAGCCTCACTGTACTCTCCGGAAACAGGAATTGAAATGCAGGTGGAAACCAATCAGCCTTCAGTAGTGGTTTATATTCCGAAGCAATTACCGCGAATATGGCAGTATCAAACTGAAATCTCCGATGCTTTTCCATCTGTATGTATGGAGACCCAGAATTTCCCGGATGCTCCCAATCACGATAATTTTCCAAAGTCTATTCTGGAACCCGGGGAAAAATATTTAAATCGTTCGGTATTTAAATTCAGAATAAGAGACTGAGAATTATAAATGTAAAAAATACATTTATTAGATATAAAATTTTATATTTAGCAAAAATTTAAAAGTAGAAAGTATGGTTGGAATTTTATCTTTCATTGGATTTACCGCTTTGGTAGCGATTATTGCTTATTGGTCTACCCGTAAAACAGATGAAAATTCCAGCGATGGTTATTTCCTGGGGGGAAGAAGCCTTACTGCAGGCGTAATTGCCGGTTCTGTGTTGCTTACCAATCTTTCAACAGAGCAAATTGTAGGTTTAAACGGGCAGGCCTTTTCCGAAGGTATCCTTGTGATGGCCTGGGAAACCCTGGCTGCCATCGCTATAGTAATCACTGCACTGTTCCTGTTGCCGCGGTATTTAAAAGGCGGGCTCACAACGGTCCCGCAGTTTCTGGAAAGACGGTATGATAAAATGACAAAGACGCTGGTTTCAGCCTTGTTCCTTTCCGGTTATATGATCATTTTTTTACCCATTGTTTTATATTCCGGAGGTTTAGCCCTTAGCACTATGTTTGGGATTCCCGGGATGCTGGGGGTTTCTGAAAACACCGCACTCTGGCTCTCTGTATGGGGAATAGGGATCATAGGTTCCATCTATGCCATTTTTGGCGGATTAAAAGCGGTGGCGGTTTCAGATACTGTAAATGCGATAGGTTTATTGATAGGTGGTCTTATGATCCCTGTTTTTGGTCTTATGGCCATAGGGGATGGGGGCATCATCAACGGACTCGAAGTTCTTGTGGATTCCAATCCTGAAAAATTCAATTCCATTGGTGGACCGGATGCTTCAGTGCCTTTTACTACCATATTTACCGGAATGATGTTGGTTCAGCTTTTTTACTGGGGAACCAATCAGGCTATTATTCAGCGGGCACTGGCAGCAAAAAATCTAAAAGAAGGGCAAAAAGGGCTTATGCTGGCGGCCTTCATTAAAATTCTTGGGCCAATAATGGTTGTACTCCCAGGAATTATCGCCTGGCACCTGTTCGAGGGAAAGCTTGAAAATGCAGATCAGGCTTATCCGGCACTTGTAAATGCAGTTTTGCCTGCACCTTTGATAGGATTTTTTGCCGCGGTTTTATTTGGCGCTATCCTAAGTTCATTCAACAGTGCGCTCCAAAGTTCGGTGACCCTTTTTGGGGTAGATATTTATAAGCAGTATTTCAATCAGGAAGCTACAGAACGTACAGTTGTGAAAAAAGGAAAACAGTTTGGGATCCTGCTGGCCATTTTGTCCATGTTTATCGCTCCCTTGATCGTAAATGCCCCCATGGGACTTTTTGGGTATCTCCAGGAGGTTAACGGAGCGTATAGTATCCCAATTCTTACCATTGTGATTGTTGGATATTTGACGAAACGCATTCCGGCTTTAGCCGCGAAAATCGCCATTCTTAGCGGGGTAGGATTTTACCTCATTTACTTATTGCTGAAATACTTTGTGATGGAGGAAGGTGCACTGCCTCACTATTTACACGTGATGGCCATTTTGTTCGTGATGAATGTGATAATTATGATACTCATTGGGAAATGGAAACCAAATCCGGTTGCTTATATTGAGGATTATACCAAGCAGGTGGATATCAAGCCTTGGAAAGCTGTAAAGCCTGTAGGATTAGGAATTGTTACTTTGGTGATCTTTATCTACATCTACTTTGCCCAATAAGAATACTATAGGGTAGTTCTGGTTTGGAAAGATATATTTGGTGAAGGAGGACGTGCTTTTTTAGATATAGTAACATCTAATAGTTTGGCAAGGTCTTTTAAAGTGATCTTTCCTTCCTTTTTTATCTTTTGCTGTAATGAATTTCATGGAGACTTTTTAAATTTTCTGCTGCCTGTTCGGCAGTAATATCGCGCTGTGGACCGGCAAACATTTCATAACCCACCATGAACTTTTTTATCGTGGCAGAGCGTAACAATGGAGGATAAAAACTCATATGAAAATGCCATTCAGGATAATCTTTGCCATCTGTTGGTTGTTGATGTATCCCAGAGGAATATGGAAAAGAGGTTTCGAAGAGATTGTCATACCTGGTGGTAAGTTTTTTAATTAATTCGGCAAATGCCAGTTCCTCTTCCTCATTTAACAGCCCAATATGGGAATAGTGTTTTCTTGGAAGTATCATAGCCTCATAGGGCCAAACCGCCCAATAGGGGATAAGTGCAACAAAATGATCGTTCTTTTCCAGAATGCGTTCATCCAGTTCCAGTTCCTGCTCCAGATAATCTTCAAGTAAACTTCTTTTACGTTCCTTCCAGTATTCCCTGAAATGCTTTGATTTTTTCTGAATTTCAGTAGGAATGGATCTTTGTGACCAAATTTGTCCGTGAGGATGCGGATTGCTGCAACCCATCATATCGCCCTTATTTTCAAAAATCTGAACATAATTAATATTTGGGGCTCCTCCAAGTTCAGCAAATTCCTGTTTCCATAACTTCACCACTTTCCCTATTTCCTCAACTTCCATGACCGGAAGCGTAAGTGAATGATCGGGTGAAAAACACACCACCTTGCAGATACCCGATTCGGTTTCGGCTTTTAAAAGTCCGTTTTGAAAGCTTTCCTCCGGGGTGTCTGCCAGTAAAGAAGGAAAATCATTGATAAAGGAATAAGGCTCTTTATAATCAGGGTTTTGTTCTCCGCTGTTTCTGGTATTTCCCGGGCACAGATAACACTCCGCATCAAACTGTTTGGGGTTCTCTGCAAGAGTTTTTTCGGTTTTTCCCTGCCATGGTCTTTTGGTTCTATGCGGGGAAACCAGGATCCATTCGCCGGTTAATATGTTAAAGCGTCTGTGGGGAGTTTTATTTAGGTTGTTCATTTTCTGAATAGATATTTTGTTGGAGACCTCAGGTTTTTAAAGCCTGTGAGGTCTGGCTTGAAACCTGTTAGTTCTGGTATATATTCGTTCCCCCTCCGGGAACTACTGTGATCATTTCCGGTGTAATATTAAACTCTTTATGATAGGCAATTTTCACTTCAGCAATAAAATCAGGGATATGGCTCTCTTCTATTATATTAATCGTGCAACCTCCAAAACCTCCCCCCATCATGCGGGAGCCATAGATGAAATCTTTGTTTTCTGTAAACTTTACAAGGAAGTCGAGTTCCTTACAACTAACTTCATACAGATCCCGGAGTCCGTAATGAGACCGATACATCAATTGCCCAAAAGCTTGAAGATTTCCAGATTTCATAAAAATGGCAGCCTCGAGCACCCTTGCATTTTCCTGCAACACATATAAAACCCGATTGTATTGTGTTTTTGATAATTGCGGTTTACACGAATCGAGCATTTCCAAAGTAACATCCCGAAGGGTTTTAACTTTATCATTTTGACTCTGTATAAATTTCAATCCGGATTCGCTTTCCTTGCGCCTTGTGTTATATTCGCCTTCGGCGATGCTGTGGGAAACTTTAGAATTTATCAAAAGGATCTTACAGGATTTGAAATCTGCTGGTATAAATTCAGCTTCAAGGGAATGGCAATCAAGTAATATAAGATTATCTTTTTTACTCATTACAGAAGCGTACTGATCCATAACACCGCATTGTGAACCCACGAAATTATTCTCTGCGGCCTGTGATAAATTCACTATTTCCTTTTTTGATAAATTCAGTTCAAATAATTTGTTCAAACCGGAGGCCAGTCCACATTCCAGCGCTGCCGAAGAACTGATTCCGGCACCTATGGACAGCTCGCTCTTAATATAACAGTCAAAACCTTCTATTATTTTCTTCCTTTTTTGCAGTTCATTCACCACTCCTAAAATATAATTTTCCCAGGTGGAGCTGCTTTTTTCAATTTTCTTTAAATCAAAATTTAGCAGGGTATTGAAGGTTTTGCTATAAATAGAACAGGCAGTAGATGTATCGTTTTTTCTAAGTTCAAAATATATCTTTTTATCGATCGCCGTAGGCATCACAAAGCCATGATTATAATCAGTATGCTCTCCAATTAAATTGATACGCCCGGGAGACTCTACAAAAACTCCAGGATTACTGGTTTTAAAAAAGTGGTCTTTGGCAATCTTATCGGAATTTATTTTATTTGGCATTTAGTTTATAATTAATATATATCAACAAATGTAATAAACGTATCTTGTACATTAATTTTTTATTACAAAAAAAAATAGTTTTTTTGTATATTAATTAACAAATCTATAAATATGGCCGCGGAAATAGAAGATTATTATGTTCAACAAGATAAGATGTATGTTGCCACGGATTGCATAATATTTGGTTTTGATGAGGGTAATCTTAAATTATTAATTTTTAGACGGAGAGTGAAGCCACTGTTGGGGAGTTGGTCCTTAATTGGAAGTTTTGTTAAGCTAAATGAAGATGTGGGTGAAGCTGCAAAAAGAGTGCTAAAAGAAATTACCGGTTTGGAAAATGTTTTTATGGAGGAATTAAGAACGTATGGTGCAGCAGAGAGAGATCCTGGGTTCCGGTGTATTTCTATTGGGCAGTATGCATTAATTCGAATAAATGATTACGATAAAGAACTAGTGGAAATACATGGCGCCCATTGGTATGATTTAGAAGAAGTGCCGGACTTAGTGCTGGATCACAACACAATGGTGAAAGATGCACTGTCAAGAATAAGGAGGAAAGCCCGGTATAAACCCATTGGATTTGAACTCTTACCTGAAAAATTCACCATTCCACAATTACAACAATTATACGAAGCTATTTATAATAAAAAAATAGATTCCCGTAATTTTAGGAAAAAGGTTCTCTCATTGAACGTTTTGACTAAGCTTGATGAAAAGGATAAATACAACTCCAGAAGGGGTGCCTACTTGTATAAATTCGATCATAAAAATTACCAAAAACTTCAGGAATTTGGATTTAATTTTGAAATTTCCTAAGGTAATTTTTAAAAGTTAATTTTTTAAAAACTTTATTATTTATAAAATTTTTAAGGAAAAGTTTTGGCAATTAAAAAAAAAGTGTAAGATTTACGTTTATAAAATAAATGAGGTATCAAAGTTCATATTAAAATGTTAATTAATAATTTAATATAACATACCTGATTTATAAATCATCAATTATATGTGTTATAACAAGGTTTTTATGTTTTTTTTAAAAAAATATAGTTAAATTTTATTAATGTTTAATTTACACTTATAATCAGATTGGCTTAGAGGTTCGAGAGAAAAACTAATTATAAATATTAAAGGGTTAATCCATCAAAATTGAATTAATATGAAACAAAACAGAATTAAATTATTTCTTGTAATGGGGTTGCTAATATTTGGCGGGCTATCACATTTTCAGGCACAAGAGGCATCTATGATGGAAATAAAGGGAGTTGTTACAGATAGCCAAGGAATGCAATTGCCCGGAGTTAATGTTACTGAAAAAGGAGTTCAAAACGGTACCATTACTAATATGGAAGGAGAATTTTCTATTTCGGTCTCTCCAAATGGAATTTTGGTGTTTTCATTTATTGGTTCTAAGACTCAGGAATTACAAGTAAATAATCGTTCGACAATCAATGTTAGTTTAGTGGACGATGTCGGTCAGCTAGATGAGGTTGTGGTTATTGGTTATCAAACGGTAAGAAAAAAGGACCTTACTGGTTCTGTAGGTGTCGTGAATACCGGAGATGCTAAGGATATTGTAGCAAGATCTGTTCCTGAAGCGCTACAAGGATTGTCGCCTGGGGTTTCTGTTAGAAATGGTGGAGCACCCGGCCAACAGGCGGTTGTTAATATTAGGGGATTGAGTACCTTTTTTGGAAATGCAAGTCCTTTGTATATTATTGATGGCATGTTTGCCGATCCAAATACAACCATTAATCCTAATGATGTTGAAAGCATTCAGGTTTTGAAAGATGCTTCAGCTGCAGCTATTTATGGTTCAAGGGCAGCAAATGGGGTAATTATTGTTACCACCATTAAAGGTAAAGTAGGTGCTGCAAAATTTTCGGCATCTTCAAAATATAGTATTTCTAATGTGCCTAACCGGTACGATATGATGAATGCAGAAGAATTTGTAATTACCAACACCAATGCTTTTAATGCAGCTGGTTACCCTTTGCAACCGGCAGTTGCCAATTACGATGGTTCTGTAGATACTAATTGGGAAGATGAATTGCTTAGAACCGGATTCGTAAATGATATCAACGCTACTTTATCTGGTGGGACAGATTCCCATACCTATGCAATCTCTGCAGGTTATTTTAAAGATCAAGGAACCCTGATAGCAAGGGATTTCGATCGTATGTCTTTACGTATAAATACCGAGAGCGAAAAAGGGCGTTTTACATTTGGCGAAAATATTGCCATTTCAAATTCCAGACAAAATTCTCCATTCCAGGGTGGTTTTGCTGAAGGAAATCCTTGGTATGATATGTTTAACAGCGTGCCGATAATTCCGGTTCAAGGTGATGAATTTATAACCGATAATAATCCTGGAGGTTGGGGATATGGTTCTTCAAATACTATAAATAGCTTTTCTAGAAACCAGGTAGCAATTGCCAATATTACCTCTATAAAATCAAATTTCGTTAAAATTTTGGGGAACGGATTTTTGGACTACCGGATAGCAAACGGATTAAAGTACAGGTTTAATGCAGGTTTAGAAACAAGTTTCGATAATTCTAAAGCTTTAAGAAAGGATGGATCCTGGTATCAAGGCCAATCTCCGGAGAACAGTAGTGTAACAGATACACGTTCGCAATTTCTAAGCTACCTTTTTGAGCATACATTAAATTTTGACTATGAGTTGGATAAGCATAGGTTTAATGGTGTGGTAGGATATACACAACAAACGATTCAAACAGATTTCACTTCGGGGACGGGTTTATTTTTGGCGCGATCTGGAAATGATTACTTTAACACTATTACTTCTTCTAGTAATTTGCCGGGAGACCGTACAGCATCTGGTAGGCTTGAGAAATATTTGATCGATTCTTATTTAGGACGGTTAAATTATAGCTATAACGATAAATACCTGGTGACCTTAACTTTTAGATCTGATAAGGATTCCCGTTTTTCTCCGGAATTCAGAACAGGTAATTTCCCCTCAGCGGCATTGGCCTGGAGGTTATCTGAAGAAAGCTTTTTTAATATAAACTGGATTTCCGATCTCAAATTAAGAGGATCGTATGGTATTTTGGGATCAGCAAATTTATCGGCTTATCAATTTATTGGATTTCTTAATCAGGGGCCCAATGCAGTTTTTGGTCGTAATCAAGATGGAGTATCAGGTGCTATTCAGGCAAGATTGGCTTCCAGTGATTTACGATGGGAGGAAAAGACTACTACCAATCTAGGGTTTGATGCCTCTATGTTTAACAATCAATTCAATGTAACCTTTGATATTTTTAGATCAGTTTCTAACGATGTACTTGTCCCACAACCTTTACCAGGTTACCTGGGGAATTTACAGGGGGATCCTATTGTAAATATTGGATCTATAGAAAATAAAGGTTTAGAATTAGATTTAGGTTACCGCCCAAGATTAACCGGGGATTTTAAATGGAATATTGCCGCCAATGTAAGTATTATAAGAAATGAAATTCTTGCTTTGGGAAATTTGGGCATTGATGAACAAACTGGTCTAAGAAGGGATTACATCACTTCTGGAAATACCAGATCCCAGGTAGGACGTTCTATTGGAGACTTTTTTGTTTTGCGTACCGATGGTATTTTTCAAAATCAGCAAGAAATTAATGAACACAATGCGCAATCTTCTTATGCACGGCCGGGGGATATAAGATTTAGAAATTTGGTAGACGAAGGCAGTACTGATGATATTAACAATAGAGATAGAGAATTTGCTGGGTCCCCATGGCCAGATTTTACAACAGGTTTGCAATTTAATTCTACATATAAAAATTTCTCTTTTAATGTGCAGTTATATGGTGCCTTTGGATTTGAACTTTATAATGATGTTCGCAGGGATTTAGATAGTTACGGTTATTCTAATTATAGAAGAGATATTAATCCCTGGACACCAACCAACACCAATACCAATGACCCCCGTTTAGGAGTTTCCTATGCTTTGGGCGGAGTTCCTGCAGATAGAGGAATAGTTTCTAATGCAAGAGATAACTCCGATAGATGGCTGGAAGACGCCTCATTTTTACGAATTCGAAATGTAGAATTGGGATACAACTTGCCCCAGGAATTGCTAAGTAGAAATCAAATTTCAACTGTGAGAATATTTTTAAGCGGCCAAAATTTATTAACATTTACAGGTTATTCAGGATTGGATCCCGATGTTGTAGGTGCCAATATAAACCTTGAACCTGGAGTGGATAATGGAAACTATCCTTCCTCAAGAATTGTCTCCGTTGGTTTAAATGTAGGATTTTAATCTCTATTGGGTTTAATTCCCCGAGGCTTGCCTCGTTTATTATTACTATTTTGTGACTCGATGTCACAAAATAGTAAATTCATACACAAGAGCCATAACGTAACGGTGCTTCTTTACCATTTGGTGAGCAGTGCTAAATATCGAAGGGTTGTTATTTCTGATTCGGTCGACCGAGTTTTGGTCGCGACATGTTCGGAGATTGAAAAAAGATATGAAGTTTGTTTTCTAGAAGTGGGAACGGACAAGAACCATGTTCATTTTTTGATTCAAAGTGTTCCTTCATATAGCGTAACAAAAATTGTTACGATGGTAAAAAGTATCTTAGCTAGGGAAGTTTTTAGGCAATGTCCAGAAGTGAAAAAGCAGCTTTGGGGTGGAGAATTTTGGGGAAAGGGTTACTTTGTGAACACCGTCGGTCAGCATGGAACCGAGAATGTCATTGCCAAATATGTCAAGGAGCAGGGAATAGAAAAAGAGTACAAAGTGTTGAAAAAAGATTATCAGTTGAAATTATTTTAATGCCTCGTGGGCTTGCCCCGAGGATTATTTACTAATATCACAAACAAAAAAACACCATGAAAAATATCATTATTATTCTTATCGTAGCGGTTATTACCCTTGTCTCCTGTGACAGAGATTTTGATGAAGCAAATCCCAATGCTCCCACAATTGCTAGTTTTTGGCAAGATGGTGACGATGCCGTAAAAGGTGTAAATGCAGTGTACAGTACCTTTTACCGCACACCTGGTTTGTATTCGCGATGGATTTATTACCACGGAATTTTAAGATCTGACGAAGGTTTTGGATCTGGTGGCGATGGGGGATTAAATAACCTGGCTAGTTTTAATCAAACCGATTATAATTTAGGATTGACGGCTTTAACCTGGGAAACTTTATATGTAGGGATATTCCGGGCTAATCAAGTAATAGCCAATGTGCCAGAAATAGATATGGATCCAGACCTTCAAAAACGGGTTATTGCAGAGGCTAAATTTTTAAGAGCCTTGTTCTATTTTAATCTTACTCTTTATTATGGAACACCACCTCTCATGCTTGAGCCTTCAGAGCCTCTGGATGTCCCCAGAAATGCTACCACAGAAGAGGCCTATGCACAAGTTGCTCAAGATTTAAATGACGCAATTCCAGATTTGCCCACCGGTTATTCAGAAAATGAAGTTGGGCGGGCTACACGTGGTGCAGCATATGCGCTCTTAGGTAAGACCTATTTACAACAAAATTTACATGGACCTGCAGCCCAAGCTTTTGAATGGCTGGTTACAGGCGAGGGTAGCAGTATATATTCCCTTACTCCCAATTATAGAGATAACTTTATAATTAGCAGGGAAAACAATGAAGAATCTATTTTTGAAATTCAGTTTCAGGAAAACCTTTCAGAAAGTACAGATAACGATGTAGATGAAAGCCGGGTAAACAATACAGGAACCTCTATCTCCCAATTCTTTGCCCCTCCCGGAATAGGTTTTCATGATGGTGCTGCCAGAAGATGGCTTATAGATGAATTTTTAGAAGAAACTACGGTTTCAGGTGAGCAAGACCCACGAGTGGCGGCTTCTTTTATTTTCGATTTTATGGATCCTGCCGGTCCTGAAGCATCACAGGTGTATGGGCAAAGCTTTGCATCCAGATACGGTGACGGCCCCAACGCAAACGGAGTTTGGTTTAGAAAGTTGTTAAATGACCATTGGAAAGATCAGGAAGGATTTAGGTCTCCAAACAACTACAGATTAATTCGTTATGCCGACGTTTTATTGATGTATGCCGAGAGCTTGAATGGGTTGGGAAGAACAGCAGATGCTTATGAATATGTTGATAGGGTTAGATCCAGGGCAGGACTGGCGCTATTGAGCGACGTAAATCCAGGATTGACCAGTGAACAATTTTTGGAACAACTAAAACATGAGCGTATTACTGAATTGGCAGGTGAAGGTTGGCGCTGGGCAGATCTTAAAAGATGGGGAGATTTAAGCCCAAACCTAACCGGTAGAGATCCTGAATTTGAAAATTTTGTTGTGGGTAAACATGAACTATTTCCGATTCCTCAAAGGGATATTGATTTAAATCCTAACTTAACTCAAAATCCGGGGTATTAAGCCAACGATAAAAAAAATAATTATTTAAAAATTAATAATATTGATTATCAAATATAAATATAGGCTAATAATTTTTTCTTTGCTGTTTGGCACCTCACTTTTATTGGGTTGCGGAGGGGATGATCCTGAAATTAAACTTATTGAACCCCCTGTAAACGAAACCTTTACCAATCCCTTGTTAAACGGTGCAGATCCTTGGGTGTACCAGACAAATGATACCTATTATTATCTCCATACTACAGGTAATGACATTAGAATATGGGAAACAGAAGAGATTTCAGAATTGGCTTCTGCAAATTCTAAGGTAATTTTTAGGCCTAATGATGGGAGCCCTAATTCCCGAAACATTTGGGCACCAGAGGTTTTTAAACTAGATGATAAATGGTATGTGTATTATACTGCAGGCAATGGAGAGGATATTAACCAACGTACGTGGGTGCTGGAAAATGATAGTGCAGATCCCATGGATGGAAATTGGGTAGACAAAGGAAGAATTTTTAATTCTAATGCAGATTTTTGGGCTATAGATGGAACAGTGATGGAATATAATAACAATCGCTATTTTATTTGGTGTGGCCGTCCCGATGTCACAAATTCTGATTTAACTCAAAACATCTATATTTCCAAAATGACAAATCCCTGGACCTTAGAAGGCGAAGTTGCTTTGTTGGCAGAACCTGAATTTTCCTGGGAAAAAATAGGATTTGGTGTGAATGAAGCCCCTCAAATATTAAAGGGTCCCAATGGCTATTTTATGACCTATTCTGCCAGTTTTTGCGGTACTGATGATTATGCATTGGGAATGCTAAGCTTTAAGCAGGGTGGTGATCCTTTAAACCCTTTAGATTGGACAAAATCTTCCCAACCTGTATTTGCTAAAAGTCCCGCAAATAATGCATTTGGACCTGGCCACAATAGTTTTTTTCAATCTCCTGATGGTTTAGAAAATTGGATCATCTATCATGCAAATTCTAGAAGCGGGGAAGGTTGTTCTTCCAATCGAAGTATAAGAATTCAGGAATTTACTTTTAACGGTAGTGGCGTTCCAATTTTTGGAGAACCCGTTGCAACAGGAATGGAAATAGAAAAACCATCCAGGTAATAGGATATCGCTTAAATAACTTTTAATAAAGTCAATTTAATGTCTTGGAAGATTTATATATAATACCGGGATTTTTTGGAAACCATCAAAAGAACATCAGAAGAATATCTCGGTGTTGATACATAATAAAATGAATTTAATCCGGTAATTTTAAACAGGACTTTCCAAGCCTAGAATTAGGCTTCCTTTACATTTTAAAAATAAGAAATATATGAGCACATCATTACAAATAATAATATTTTTTTTAGTAGGACTTATAGGGTTTAGTCAGGAGAATACTTTTACCAATCCGCTTAAATCCTCAGGTCCAGATCCCTATAGTACATATGATAATGGTTATTATTATTACACGAATACCGAGCAGAATAAATTGGTTTTGTGGAAAACCAAAAGTTTAGCAAACATTTCAGGAGCCGAAAAAAAAGAAATTTGGATGCCCCCTGCAGGCACTGCATATTCTAATTCAATTTGGGCGCCAGAAATTCATAAAATAAACGATAAGTGGTACATGTATTTTGCAGCTGATGATGGCGATAACAATAATCACCGGATGTATGCTTTAGAAAACATTTCAGAAGATCCGTTTAAAGGGGAATGGAAGTTTAAAGGTAAGATTTCTGCCTGGCCAGACCGTTGGGCTATAGACGGTAATGTTTTTCATTATAAAAATGAGTTGTTTATGATTTGGTCTGGTTGGGAAGGAAATACAAATAGCCAACAAAATATCTATATAGCGAAAATGAAAAATCCTTTAGAAATTGAAAGTAAAAGGGTTCTAATTGCTGAACCTACCTATAATTGGGAAAAACAGGGAGATCTGGATGATGACATAAACCCTCCACACGTAAGTGTTAATGAAGGACCGCAATATCTTGAAAAAGGTGGTAAAATATTTATTGTCTTTTCTGCCAACGGTTGTTGGACCGATTATTATAGCCTTGGACTTCTAAGTTTTACTGGGGAAGATATCTTAAATCCTGCCAATTGGGAGAAGCATTCCAAACCTATATTCACGAAATCTGAGGAAAATGGAGTATATGCTCCTGGCCATAACTCTTTCTTTAAATCCCCGGACGGAACTGAAGACTGGATCCTATATCACGCTAATTCCAATCCTGGTGAAGGATGTGCTAACAAACGCTCCCCCAGAATGCAAAAAATTAATTGGAATCAAGATGGTTCCCCAAATTTAGGTGTACCCGTTTCAGAAGATACTGTTTTAAAAGTTCCATCAGAATAGAATTTAAATAAATACATTCAAAATAATGATTAAAAAAATTTTAATTTTAGCTATTACATTTTTTACATTAACAGGGTATTCTCAAAATTTGGAGCGATGGAGTCGGGAAAAGGCTCAGGACTGGTACAATCAGCATGATTGGATAACAGGTGCTAACTTTAATCCCAGTACGGCAATAAACCAATTGGAAATGTGGCAAAAAGATACTTTTGACCCCGAGACAATAGATCGTGAACTTGGTTATGCAGCACAAATAGGATTTAATACGATGAGAGTCTATTTGCATAGCCTTGCCTATAAAGCCGATAAGGAAGGTTTTAAAGCAAGAATGGAAGAATATCTTAATATTGCAGACTCCCATAATATTAAAACAATGTTTGTGATATTCGATGATGTTTGGGATGCAAATCCAAAAATAGGGAAACAACCGGAGCCCAGGCCTGGAACTCATAATTCCGGTTGGATACAGGATCCTGGCTATCCTGAATCAGTAGAGATGGCAGACTCAGAGGAATTGGAATCATATGTTAAAGATATTCTGAATACTTTCGGAGATGATGAAAGGGTATTGCTTTGGGACCTTTACAATGAACCGGGAAATAACGATAAGGCTAATGAATCTATGGCTTTATTAAAAAATGTTTTTCAATGGGCACGAGAAGCAAATCCTTCTCAACCGCTATCTGTTGGTCTATGGAAATGGGATCTAAAAGATCTTAACACCTTTCAGGCCTTAAATTCAGATGTTATTACTTACCACAGTTATGACGACCCTCAGGCCCATAATAGAATTATAGAGTTACTAAAGACGCACGGCCGTCCGATGATATGTACTGAATATATGGCTAGAACCAGAAATAATAGGTTTTCTAATACATTGCCTTTATTAAAGGAAAATAATATAGGTGCTATAAACTGGGGACTTGTAAACGGAAAGAGCAATACAATTTATGCCTGGGACACACCTATCGATTCTGGGGAGGAACCGGTTGAATGGTTTCATGATATTTTTAGGAAGGACGGTACTCCTTATCGCCAAGATGAGGTGGATTTAATAAAAAAGTTAAATTCAGATACTCCTTAGAAAATCACTAAACTATTTTTTTGCTTAGGTTAAGGTTTACAATGTTAGTCCAATTTAATGGGATGATAAACCATTTTGTAAAGTATTATATCTGGCTGCAAAAAATAGTAGTTATATTTGAAATAAGGTTATTAAAATAAGAAATAAATATTTTAGATGTTTTAATGATTAATGTATGAATTCTAAGTGTTTTCTATATTGTTAACAACAGTGACTCTAATTCTTAGAATAATAATATTATCGTAACTGATAACAAACCAAAAGCAAAACAAATACAATCTGCAAAGTATTTAGGTCAAATGAAATGATAAGCTGGAAAAGCCCTTTAGGGAAATCAAATAGCTTTACTTTAAAATTCGATAATGCTATTTAGGATAAGGGCTTAGGTCCTGCAGATCTTTGAGTAGGATGATAAATTCTTGATGGCTTGGTTTTCCCGGTTTTGGAACTCCCGCCGGCCGAAACAATCATTAATTACTCTTTTTTTTATAATTAAAGTAATTTTAAATGAATAAACTTTTAAAACATCAATGTATGCTCTTAATGAGTTTGGTATTTCTTTCATTGTCCTGTAAAAACAATGAGACAGATATAGAGCAAAAAAATAATTCTTCTTCGGAATCCAAAACTTATTCAAATCCATTAGACGTAAAGTTTGGAGACCCCTACATTTTGAATGATGGTGACGGCAACTTTTATATGTACGGAACTGGTGGAGGAGCAATAGATGGTTTTGCCACGTATTACTCAAATGATCTTGTAAACTGGGAATTGAGAGGCCAGGTTTATACCGGAAAATTGAAGAATTCTTGGGCAATAGGGGACTTTTGGGCTCCGGAGGTTTATAAATTCAATGACAAATATTACATGTTTTTTAGTGCACAGTGGAAGGATAATCCAGATAATGAACTTGAAAATTTTAAAATAGGAGTGGCGGTAGCCGATAAACCAACCGGACCTTTTGAGGATCTTCAAAATAAACCCCTTTTTGATCCTGGCTATCCAATCATAGACGCCAATGTGTTTAAAGATAGTGATGGAAAGTTTTATTTGTATTATTCCCGTGTGGCATACAAACATCCAGTGGAGTCTGAAATTGCGGATTGGGCAAAAGAAAAAGGCTGGTTTGATGAAATTGAAGAAAGCTGGGTGTACGGGATAGAATTAAAAAATGATTTTACTGGGGTTATTGGCGAGCCAGTTTTGTTGCTGCGTCCTCCAATGGCTCTTGATGATAGAAATGCGGAATGGGAGAGTCGGTCTGTTACATCCAAAGAAGTTAACCGCAGGTGGACGGAAGGCTCCTATACATTTAAACATAAGGATACATATTATATGATGTATTCCGCAAATTTTTATGGCGGTGAAAACTATGCGGTGGGATATGGAACAGCATCCTCACCTTTAGGTATCTATAAGAAAGCAGATAACAATCCTGTTTTGCAAAAAAATATTGAAGGAGGAGGGAACGTAACTGGTACCGGGCATAACAGTTTAGTGTTTTCTTCAGACAGCACAAAGATATACACGGTATACCACGGCAGGACAAAAGCTACTGGGGATGAGCGGGTAGTTTTTATTGATGAATTGAAAATACTGGAGGATGGAAAATTAATTATTGAAGGACCAACAACAGAGCTTAAACCGAAGCCATTAGAAACTATTGAAGAATAAATAAAGTTGTTTTTAAAATAAACAATTATTTAAGCCAACTAGCTTTTTTCAATAAAATCATGCCGCTTAAAAAATGGTTGCCAATAGTATTATAATAGAAAAAATCATTCATACACAAGTACCATTCAAGAAATATAACTATAAAAAATGATAAACAAGATTTTAACCACATTTTCCGGCATATTCTGCATTGTATTGACGGTAGCTTGCAAGAACGAAAATAAACAGAAAAATAATATCCAATATGAAGATATGAAAGCGCAAGAAACAATCGTTCTTGATCCCGTTAAATTCAATACCACTATTAATGGTAAAGACGTAAAACTTTATTCCATTACTAATAATAATGGTATGGAAGCTTATTTTACAAATTTCGGAGGCAGGCTAGTTGGTCTTTTAGTACCGGATAAAAATGGTGAAAGAATCGATGTTGTAATAGGGATGGAAAGTACCGAAGCTTATCAGGAATCTACTGAACCTTATTTTGGAGCCACCATTGGCCGGTACGGGAATAGGATTGCAAAAGGAAAATTTAATTTAGAAGGGAAGGAATATTCCGTGCCTACCAACAATGGTGAGAATGCACTTCATGGAGGGTTTTTAGGGTTTCAGAATGTGGTATGGAATGCTTCACAACCCAATGAACATACCTTAGTATTAAATTATCTTTCGAAAGATATGGAAGAAGGTTTTCCGGGAAATTTAAAGGTTCAGGTTACTTATTCACTTACTGATGAAAATGAACTTAAAATGGAATATGAAGCGGTTACGGATAAAACCACGGTGGTAAATTTAACCAATCATGCTTTTTTTAATTTAAACGGAGAAGGAAGTGGTTCTATTCTAGATCATTCTTTAAAAATTTATGCCGATAAATTTACGCCTGTTGATGATGGTTTGATCCCCACCGGGGCATTAAAAGAGGTCAAAGGAACTCCTTTCGATTTTCTAGAACCGCATACCATAGGACAAAGGATTGAAGCCGATAATCAACAATTGGAAAACGGCAAAGGATATGACCATAATTTTGTTTTAAACAGCAACAAAGAAAAGGGAATGAACCGTGCTGCAACTGTCGTGGGGAATAAATCGGGAATTGTAATGAATGTTTATACCGAGGAACCGGGACTTCAATTTTATAGTGGCAATTTTATGGAAGGTAAAAACAGACTGAAAACCGGTGCCACAGATGATTTTAGAACGGCTTTTGCTTTGGAGACTCAACATTTTCCAGATTCTCCAAATCAGCCGGAATTTCCTTCCACTATCCTTGAACCTGGAGAAATATATAAAAGCACTAGTATTTATGAGTTTAGTGTGAAATAGATAGAGTATCCCGAAGATTGTATTGCTTGTACAAAATATTTGAAGGAGTCGTGATTTAAATGAAATTAAAATTATCAATTTTGTGCTTTAAACTCCTTCCTAAACAGTTTACAATTCCTCAATTACAACAGCTTTATGAGGCCATTTACCAGAAAGAGTTGGATGCCCGGAATTTTCGTAAAAAAGTGCTTTCCCATAACGTATTGATCAAGCTGGATGAAAAGGATAAATCCTCCTCCAGGCGCGGAGCTTTTCTCTATAAATTTGATCACAAAACATATCAAAAACTGATAAAAGCGGGATATAATTTTGATATCTCCTGAGTGTCATAAATTATAATCCCCGCTCAAAACTAATAATCCACCAGCGGTTTAGTCCACCAATATTTTTGTCGAAATCTGATGATTTTTCTATTTACAGACTTTATGAACTTGCTCCATAATATCTGATTTATAAAGCTTTTAGAAAAAATATCGATCAAAAAGTTTGATTTTCAAAAAATTAATGTAAAATTTAAATTTATAAATATCCGAACTAGAAGCGGTATTTGAATCCTTTTTTTTGCCGGGTTGGCGGGTTTTCACTTTTACAATGCTTAAAAGTACTAAATTGAGGATATTCTAATCAATTTATAGCAGTATAAAATTAGCGTAACCAGAAATCGATACAAACACCTATGATGCTATGCGAATTTATTAGAAGAGTTTAAAAACACTAAATAGCTAAAAATGAAAAGTAAATATAACAGAAGACAGGTATTAAAAAATCTTGCTTTTGGTTCCGGAGCGATAGGATTAAGCGGTGTATTATCATCCTTCTCATCTTTAGAGATCCTGAAAGAATCCTTGAGAGAAGCAGATCGTGATTTTAAGCATTCTGTATGTTACTGGTGCTTTAATGATATTCCACTGGATAAATTCGCTTCAGAATGTGCTAATCTAGGGATTCAGGCCATAGATCTTTTAAAACCTCAGGAATGGGAAACCGTTAAAAAATATGGACTTGAATGTTCTATGGGAACAGATGAATTTGCCATTATTGAACATGGATTTAACGACCCCGCTAATCATACAAAACTTCAGGAAAACTACCGTGGACTAATAGATAAAGCGGCTGCGAACGGGGTAAAAAATGTGATTTGTTTTTCCGGGAACCGAAGAGGGATGGATGATGAAACAGGGATTGAGAATTGCGCAAATGGACTTCTACCACTGGTGAAATATGCCGCTGAAAAAAATGTAATTATGGTAATGGAATTGCTTAATAGTAAGGTGGATCATCCAGATTATCATTGTGACCATACGGTATGGGGCGTAGCACTTTCAGATAAAATGGGAAAGCCAGAGAACTTCAAACTGCTTTATGATATTTACCATATGCAGGTGATGGAAGGCGACGTAATTGCAACTATTACTAAATACAGAGATTATATCAATCATTTTCATACCGCAGGAGTTCCGGGTAGAAATGAGATCAATGATACCCAGGAGTTGTATTATCCTGCCATTATGCGTGCAATAGTGGAAACCGGTTTTAACGGTTTTGTGGCCCAGGAATTTATTCCAACTTATAATGATAAAATCACGGCTCTAAAAGAGGCGATTAAAATATGTGATGTTTAAATAATGATTGAATAATGAAATTAAGTGGATTATTGAAATTGCTTTCCGCGGGATTTTTTGTGCTATTTTTTTTTGGTAACAGGAATTGCAAAAGCTCAACTTCAGCAGGAAAAAGAAGATGTTTATATATGAGTCGGCGCAAATTGCGGTAAAATTTTTCTTTTAAATACTTCTCTAATATAATTTTATTGATTTGAATTAAAATTAATATTTTCACTTCCCGTGGTTAAAAGTATATAAAACTTAGGTTAACTTTTAGGAAACCCGCTGCAGAAAAGCACCGCAAACGTTTTCGTGTTGAAAACTTTCTTGTTTTAAGGCTTCTTTAATTTTATTATGATAGTTTTGATTTGGGTTTAAAAATTTCGGATAGATATGAAAAATATGAAGCATCCATAGATAAATTTTCTCAATCGGGGGCAATGATTATATGGATGTTATATGTGCCCAATTAGATTTTAAAAGAATATGTATGAAATAGGCTTGAAGGGAATACGATTCAAACACCGATGAAGATATGCGAATTGCTCCCGATAGCTATATGAAAACCATCAAAAAACAATAAATATCTAAATATGAAATGAGCATAACGCGAATACGATACAAACACCGATAAAGATATGCGAATTACATATGACCATTAAAAAACAATAAATATCTAAATATGAAAAGGAAGCTAACATTAAAACATATTGCCAGTGAACTAGATGTTTCAATTTCTACAGTATCTAAAGCCCTGAGAGATAGCTCCGAAATTAGTGAGGATACCAGTGCTAAAATCAAGGCCTTTGCCAAATTATATAACTACAAGCCCAATAATATAGCATTAAGTCTGAAGAACAGAAAATCAAAAACCATAGGGGTTATCATTCCTGAGATAGTTCATCATTTTTTTACAACGGTGATAAGCGGCATAGAGCATGTAGCAAATGAAAAGGGCTACCATGTTATTATATGTATGTCCAACAATTCCTTTGATAAGGAAGTGATAAACATGGAATTGCTGGCAAACGGAAGTACCGATGGATTTATAATATCTGTGGCAAAGGAGACTCAGCAAAAAAAGGATTATCATCATCTTAAAGAAGTGCTAAATCAAGGGATGCCACTCGTAATGTTTGACCGTGTGATCGATGAAATTGAATGTGATAAAGTGATTATAGATGACACAATAGGAGCAAAAAAAGCTGTTAGTAAGCTTATTGAGATAGGTTGTAAAAAAATAGGGTTAATCACCACGGTAGATTATGTTAGCGTTGGAAAGCTGCGCACGGCAGGATATTTTCAGGCTTTAATAGAACACGGGATGAAGGTAGATAAAAGCCTGATCCTTAAAATTGATGATTTTGAACAAAGTGAACTGGAGATAAAGAACTTTTTAGAAAACAGGGAATTGGATGGGGTGTTTGCTGTTAACGAGCATTTTGCGATTTATGCAATCAAGGCCTTTCAGGAAAAAGGATTAAGGGTTCCTCAGGACGTTGCCGTGATTGGTTTTACAGATGGAGAATTGTCTAAACAGTTTATTCCAAGTTTGACCACAGTTAGTCAGCATGGAGCCGAAATGGGTGCCCAAACTGCCCGTCTATTGATTAAAAAACTGGAAAGCGAAGATTCCGATGAGGAGGTATACCAAACGATCATTATTGAAACAGGACTGGTAGAACGAAACTCTACCAAAAAAGATTTTACTTTGAGCTTTTGAAAAAAAGTATATCTTTACTAAATTTAAATTAATAGTCAGAACCCATATTTTCACTTCCGTTAATACGTTTTGACGAGTCTTAGAGCTTGTCGTAATCTTAATTTTACCTTACGATATGCAAAAACGCACCCTTAGTTTTTGGGAGATCTGGAACATGAGTTTCGGGTTCCTGGGTATTCAATTTGGTTTTGCTTTGCAAAACGCCAACACCTCCAGAATATTTGAAACCCTTGGGGCAAATGTTGAGGATATTCCTATTTTGTGGATTGCCGCACCTGTTACCGGATTGGTAGTTCAGCCTATTATAGGATATTTTAGCGACAGGACCTGGACTAAGCTGGGCAGGCGAAGGCCTTATTTTTTAATAGGTGCTATATTATCTTCCATTGCACTGTTTATCATGCCCAATTCCCCCACCTTATGGGTAGCAGCAGGAACCTTATGGATCATGGATGCTTCCATCAATATCTCTATGGAACCATTTCGGGCCTTTGTAGGGGATAATCTACCTGAACGGCAGCGAACACTTGGTTTTTCCATGCAGAGTTTCTTTATAGGAATTGGCGCGGTGGTTGGATCTGCCCTTCCCTGGGTTTTTACCAATTGGATAGGACTTAGCAATACTGCTCCAGAGGGAGTTATACCCGATTCAGTAAAATGGTCCTTTTATGTGGGTGGAGTGGTGTTTTTCCTGGCCGTGCTATGGACCGTTATTAAGTCTAAAGAATATTCTCCTGCAGAACTTGCAGCATTTGAGAAAAGAAGATTGGAAATAAGCCCTGCAAAGGTAGATGTATTAGATAAGATCAAAAACATTCGAACGCAACTTCTTTCCGGATTGATCATGGCCGTAACCGGCTCTGTAATGTCTGCGGTTATTTATTTTAATAATCTTACCAAGGAACTGTATATACTCTTTATTGGCTTGATACTTATTGGCCTGCTTTTTATGATTGTATCCCAATTACGTTCAAAAGACATACGAAATGGGTTTACCATTATAATTACCGATATGCTCAATATGCCGGTAACCATGAAACAACTGGCCTGGGTTCAATTCTTTTCCTGGTTTGCATTGTTTTCTATGTGGATCTATACTACACAGGCTGTTACCGGTCACGTATTTGGCACCCGCGATAC
>NZ_JH594606.1:302659-305375 GCF_000243235.1 Gillisia limnaea DSM 15749 | reverse complement strand
ATTGCCTCTGCCATATTTCCAATTTTTTATGGAGCTATTACCATTTTAAAGGATGAGGATGGAGCGATTATTAAAGATACCATTGATTTTCTGGGTTATTCTATAAACAATGATTCTTTGATAAGTTATGTTACCGCATTGGCTTTTTTGGTGGTTTCCTTAATTAGTCCATTGCTTTCAGGGATAGCAGATTATGTAGGAAACAAGAAATTATTTTTAAAATTTTTCTGTTACCTGGGAGCTGTTTCCTGCATTGGATTATTCTGGTTCAATCTCGAATATCTTTGGTTTGGTTTGTTGTGTTATTTCCTGGCTTTGATTGGCTTTTGGTCAAGTTTGGTTTTTTATAACTCGTATTTACCGGATATCGCCTATCCCAATCAACAGGATAATATAAGTGCTAAAGGTTTTTCCCTGGGGTATATTGGGAGTGTTATTTTACTTATACTTTGCTTGATAATGATCCTTAAATACGACTGGTTTGGTTTTGAGGATGAAGGCTTTCCTACCAGGCTTTCCTTTGTTTTAACAGGGGTTTGGTGGATAGGATTTAGCCAGTACACCTACTATTATTTGCCAAAGGGAAATAAACAACAGAAAATGGCCAAAAATGTACTGTTTAATGGCTTTAAGGAGCTTAAACTTATCTATAATTCTCTTACCCATCAATTGATTCTAAAGCGCTATTTGGTTGCTTTCTTCACCTACAGTATGGCTGTTCAAACCATAATGCTGGTCGCCACTTATTTTGGGATTGAAGAATTGGATTGGGGAGAGCAGGATGCAACCACCGGATTGATCGTAAGTATATTGCTTATCCAATTGGTCGCCGTCGCGGGCGCTACCTTAACATCTAAAACCGCTTTAAAAATTGGCAATATCAGGACCTTGATTATTTTGAATTTATTCTGGATCGCAATATGTGTTTATGCTTATTTTATAACAACTCCTTTTCAGTTTTATTTTGCCGCTGCCGGAGTGGGACTTATAATGGGGGGAACCCAGGCTTTATCCCGTTCTACATATTCTAAAATGCTACCCGAGGGCACCCCGGATACGACCAGTTATTTTAGCTTTTACGATGTTTCTGAAAAAATAGGGATTGTAATAGGGATGGTTTTATATGGAATTGTGGCACAATTAACGGGAAGCGTTCGAAATGCTATTATATTTTTAGTGCTATTTTTTATTGCAGGGGTGGTCTTATTATCAAGAATTCCCTTAAATTCAGCTAAAAATTAAATTGGGTGTTTTGCAAATGCAATTATCCTCAAAACAAGAAATACCTTAAACATTGAAAATACCAAAATTAACGTACTATGAAATGAGCATAACGCGAATACGATACAAACACCGATAAAGATATGCGAATTACATATGACCATTAAAAAACAATAAATATCTAAATATGAAAAGGAAGCTAACATTAAAACATATTGCCAGTGAACTAGATGTTTCAATTTCTACAGTATCTAAAGCCCTGAGAGATAGCTCCGAAATTAGTGAGGATACCAGTGCTAAAATCAAGGCCTTTGCCAAATTATATAACTACAAGCCCAATAATATAGCATTAAGTCTGAAGAACAGAAAATCAAAAACCATAGGGGTTATCATTCCTGAGATAGTTCATCATTTTTTTACAACGGTGATAAGCGGCATAGAGCATGTAGCAAATGAAAAGGGCTACCATGTTATTATATGTATGTCCAACAATTCCTTTGATAAGGAAGTGATAAACATGGAATTGCTGGCAAACGGAAGTACCGATGGATTTATAATATCTGTGGCAAAGGAGACTCAGCAAAAAAAGGATTATCATCATCTTAAAGAAGTGCTAAATCAAGGGATGCCACTCGTAATGTTTGACCGTGTGATCGATGAAATTGAATGTGATAAAGTGATTATAGATGACACAATAGGAGCAAAAAAAGCTGTTAGTAAGCTTATTGAGATAGGTTGTAAAAAAATAGGGTTAATCACCACGGTAGATTATGTTAGCGTTGGAAAGCTGCGCACGGCAGGATATTTTCAGGCTTTAATAGAACACGGGATGAAGGTAGATAAAAGCCTGATCCTTAAAATTGATGATTTTGAACAAAGTGAACTGGAGATAAAGAACTTTTTAGAAAACAGGGAATTGGATGGGGTGTTTGCTGTTAACGAGCATTTTGCGATTTATGCAATCAAGGCCTTTCAGGAAAAAGGATTAAGGGTTCCTCAGGACGTTGCCGTGATTGGTTTTACAGATGGAGAATTGTCTAAACAGTTTATTCCAAGTTTGACCACAGTTAGTCAGCATGGAGCCGAAATGGGTGCCCAAACTGCCCGTCTATTGATTAAAAAACTGGAAAGCGAAGATTCCGATGAGGAGGTATACCAAACGATCATTATTGAAACAGGACTGGTAGAACGAAACTCTACCAAAAAAGATTTTACTTTGAGCTTTTGAAAAAAAGTAATATCTTTACTAAATTTAAATTAATAGTCAGAACCCATATTTTCACTTCCGTTAATACGTTTTGACGAGTCTTAGAGCTTGTCGTAATCTTAATTTTACCTTACGATATGCAAAAACGCACCCTTAGTTTTTGGGAGATCTGGAACATGAGTTTCGGGTTCCTGGGTATTCAATTTGGTTTTGCTTTGCAAAACGCCAACACCTCCAGAATATTTGAAACCCTTGGGGCAAATGTTGAGGATATTCCTATTTTGTGGA
>NZ_JH594606.1:247994-302559 GCF_000243235.1 Gillisia limnaea DSM 15749 | reverse complement strand
AAAGATTTTACTTTGAGCTTTTGAAAAAAAGTATATCTTTACTAAATTTAAATTAATAGTCAGAACCCATATTTTCACTTCCGTTAATACGTTTTGACGAGTCTTAGAGCTTGTCGTAATCTTAATTTTACCTTACGATATGCAAAAACGCACCCTTAGTTTTTGGGAGATCTGGAACATGAGTTTCGGGTTCCTGGGTATTCAATTTGGTTTTGCTTTGCAAAACGCCAACACCTCCAGAATATTTGAAACCCTTGGGGCAAATGTTGAGGATATTCCTATTTTGTGGATTGCCGCACCTGTTACCGGATTGGTAGTTCAGCCTATTATAGGATATTTTAGCGACAGGACCTGGACTAAGCTGGGCAGGCGAAGGCCTTATTTTTTAATAGGTGCTATATTATCTTCCATTGCACTGTTTATCATGCCCAATTCCCCCACCTTATGGGTAGCAGCAGGAACCTTATGGATCATGGATGCTTCCATCAATATCTCTATGGAACCATTTCGGGCCTTTGTAGGGGATAATCTACCTGAACGGCAGCGAACACTTGGTTTTTCCATGCAGAGTTTCTTTATAGGAATTGGCGCGGTGGTTGGATCTGCCCTTCCCTGGGTTTTTACCAATTGGATAGGACTTAGCAATACTGCTCCAGAGGGAGTTATACCCGATTCAGTAAAATGGTCCTTTTATGTGGGTGGAGTGGTGTTTTTCCTGGCCGTGCTATGGACCGTTATTAAGTCTAAAGAATATTCTCCTGCAGAACTTGCAGCATTTGAGAAAAGAAGATTGGAAATAAGCCCTGCAAAGGTAGATGTATTAGATAAGATCAAAAACATTCGAACGCAACTTCTTTCCGGATTGATCATGGCCGTAACCGGCTCTGTAATGTCTGCGGTTATTTATTTTAATAATCTTACCAAGGAACTGTATATACTCTTTATTGGCTTGATACTTATTGGCCTGCTTTTTATGATTGTATCCCAATTACGTTCAAAAGACATACGAAATGGGTTTACCATTATAATTACCGATATGCTCAATATGCCGGTAACCATGAAACAACTGGCCTGGGTTCAATTCTTTTCCTGGTTTGCATTGTTTTCTATGTGGATCTATACTACACAGGCTGTTACCGGTCACGTATTTGGCACCCGCGATACCACTTCAGAATTATACAATGATGCTGCCGACTGGGTAACGATCATGTTTGGTGTTTATAATGGGGTCGCAGCTTCGGTAGCCTTCCTATTGCCTGTGCTGGCAAGAAGAACAAGCAATAAATTCACCCATATGTTGGCACTTGTAGCTGGTGGTTTAGGATTGCTTTCCATCTATTTTGTATCAGATAAAATAGGGCTTACTATGGCTATGGTAGGAGTTGGTATTGCCTGGGCAAGTATTTTGTCTATACCTTATGCGATGCTTTCAGGATCATTACCTTCGGCGAAAATGGGGTATTATATGGGGGTTTTTAACTTTTTTATAGTTATACCGCAAATTGTTGCGGCGACAATTTTAGGATTTTTAGTAAAGGAATATTTTAATAATGAACCAATTTATGCCCTGATTATAGGTGGTTTTGCTTTTATTATTGCAGGACTTTTAACCCTTAGGGTGAATACTCAACGAAAAATAGATATTAGTGAACAAAAATAAAGGTGTAATTTTCGATCTCGACGGCGTACTTGTAGATACCGCCAAGTTTCATTTTCTTGCCTGGCAAAAATTGGCAAATGATCTTGGATTTGATATTACCGAGACTCAGAATGAACAATTGAAAGGAGTTAGCAGGGTTAAGTCCCTGGAGAAGATCCTGGAATGGGGTGATGTGAAGTTATCTCAGGATCAGTTTATGGAACAAATGGCGATGAAAAATGACAATTATCTCGCTTATATCTGTTCCATGACGAAAAAAGATATTTTACCCGGAGTAGGGACAGTGATCGATTATCTTTCTGAAAACAGTATTCCGTTCGCACTGGGATCGGCAAGTAAAAATGCCAGAATCATTTTAGAGAAAACCGATCTTATTCAGCGTTTTGATGCTGTTGTGGATGGAAATGATGTAAGCAAAGCTAAACCAAATCCTGAAGTGTTTTTGATAGCTGCTGAAAAAATTAATATTCCATCTGAAAACTGTATTGTTTTTGAAGATTCTGTCGCAGGTGTTCAGGCCGCAAATATAGCCAATATGACCAGTATTGGGATTGGTGAAAAATCGACTTTACACGAAGCGCATTACGTTTTTAAAGATTTTACCGAGATTGATAAAGATTTTATTATTAAACTTATAAATAATTGATATGAACCAAGATTATATAGTGCCAGATAAATGGTCCATCATTGAAGAGGGATTTGAAAAAGGGCGAGTGAAATCTTCCGAAAGCTTATTTAGCATCGGGAATGGTGCCATGGGCCAGAGAGCCAATTTTGAAGAGCAATACAGCGGTCCCTCTTTTCAGGGAAGTTATATTGCCGGGGTTTATTATCCCGATAAAACCAGAGTGGGTTGGTGGAAAAACGGATATCCGGAGCATTTCGCAAAAGTATTGAACGCTCCCAACTGGATTGGAATCGATGTTTTCGTAAATGAGGAAGGACTTGACCTTAACACCTGCCAGAAAGTTTCAGGTTTTCGAAGGGAATTGAATATGAAGGAAGGCTGGTATCAGCGAAGTTTTATCGCACTTCTTCAAAATGGAATAAAAATAAAGGTGGAATCTACCCGGTTTTTATCTTTGGATCTTGATGAGCTTGGCGCGATTAATTACAAAGTTGAGTTGCTGTCGGGAGCGGCAAAAATCACTTTCAAACCCTATGTAGACAGTGGTATTACCAATACAGATGCGAATTGGGATGAAAAATTCTGGAAAATCCTGGAAGTTGAGGCTGAAGACAATCAGGGATTCATCATTTCCAAAACCTTAAAAACAGAATTCCATACCTGTACCTTCATGCAATCTGAATTGAAGCTGAATGATACTAAAGTGTCGGGAGATTTTCAGAAGGAAACAACAGAAGACAAAGTGATTTTCACCTATACTTCCAATGCTAAAGAAGGAGATGTTGTTAGCCTTATGAAATTTGCGGGCTATGTTACAGATATGAACCATAACCAGTCAGAGCTTATTTCTGCTGCTAAAGCGGTGTTAACAAAGGCCACTGAAACCGGTTTTACAAAATTGTTGCAGGATCAAAAAGATGCCTGGGCAAAGATCTGGGAAATGGCAGATATTACAATAGATGGAGATATTAAAGCACAGCAGGGAATCCGTTTTAATATTTTTCAGCTTAATCAAACTTATTCCGGGAAAGACGAGCGGCTTAATATAGGGCCAAAAGGTTTTACCGGTGAAAAATATGGCGGTAGCACCTATTGGGACACCGAAGCTTATTGTATTCCGTTTTATATGGCTACAAAAGATCAAGAGGTTGCAAGGAATTTATTGACCTACCGGTACAATCATTTGGAGAAAGCCATTGAAAATGCTGAAAAACTCGGTTTCTCAAACGGAGCTGCACTATATCCTATGGTGACAATGAATGGAGAAGAAAGCCATAATGAGTGGGAGATCACTTTTGAGGAGATCCACAGGAACGGAGCTATGGTGTTTGCGATTTACAACTACGTGCGCTATACAGGTGATTTCGAATATATCCCTGAAAAAGGACTGGAAGTAATGATCGCTATTGCAAAATTCTGGCATCAGAGAGCAAACTTCAGCAAAGTAAAAAATAAATATGTGATCCTGGGGGTTACCGGTCCTAATGAGTATGAAAATAATGTAAACAATAACTGGTACACAAATTACATCGCGAAGTGGTGTATTGAGTATTGTTTGGAGATGATAGAAAAGGTTAAGGATGGACATAAAGAGGATTATAACAGGATCATAGGCTTAACTAGGATTAACGATGAAGAACTTATAGAATGGAGAGAAGTTGCAGAAGAAATGTATTTCCCTTATTCTGAAGAACACGGGGTCTTTCTTCAGCAGGACGGATTTTTGGACAAGGAGATCATTCCTGTTGATAAACTGGACAAAATGCATCGACCTATTAACCAGAAATGGAGCTGGGACAGGATCTTAAGATCTTGTTATATCAAACAGGCAGATGTTTTACAGGGTTTATATTTCTTTGAAGATCATTTCAGCAAGGAAACTCTGGAGAAACATTTCGATTTTTATGAACCCTTAACCGTTCACGAATCTTCACTTTCTCCCTGTGTTCATAGTATTCAGGCTGCAAAACTCGATAGGATGGATCAGGCCTATGAGTTTTATGTGAGAACATCAAGGTTGGATCTGGACGACTATAACAATGAGGTTAAGGAAGGCTGTCATATAACCAGTATGGCAGGTACCTGGATAAGTATCGTGGAAGGTTTTGGAGGAATGCGTATCGTTGAGGATCAACTTTCGTTTCACCCACGAATTCCCGATGGATGGCAGGCCTATTCTTTTAAGGTAAATTTTAGAAACCAAATCGTTAAGGTAGAAGTGAATGCGGGGAAAACAACCTTTAAAGTTGAAGGCGATCAATCGGTCTTAATTCTTGTAAAAGGAAAGCAAATTGAAGTTAATCCCAATGAATCCGTAACTGTATAAACTTAGGTTTAAATTAAAATCCTCTCTGAAAAGAGAGGATTTTTTTTAAACTTTTTTCTGAATATTCGGAACAAACTCAAAACGAGCTAAAAATGAAAAAGAGTCTATTTATCCTTTTATTCTTCGGAAGTATTTCCTTGTATTCTCAAATTGACCGGGTGGAACCTCCATTTTGGTGGAGCGGAATGCAAACTGAAGAAGCACAACTGATGTTCTATGGAAAAGACATTGCAACCTATGAACCTTCTATGGCTCAGGCAGCTGTTTTAAGCAAAATAACCAGAACCGAAAATTTGAATTGTCTTTTTGTGATGGAAGCATCACTTTAAGGCTAAACAGAGACTATATATACCCTTTAAAATAACTTTATGAGATTAATAAAACTAGTACTCGTTTTTTTTATTGCAGGAAGTTCATTTTTATATGCACAAAATCCTGACAGGGTATATGTGGGTTATGAAGTTTTAGAAAATTCGGTAACAGTAGCTGTAGCGAAAGGAACCTATATTTTTCAGCCTTATACTTCTGAAATTATGGAAACCAGCTTTATCCCGGCAGGAGAAGCTATAGATTCGGTTTCTCATGCGGTTATCCTTGTTCCTGAAAAAGTCCTTTTCACTGTTTCTGAAGACAATGCTTCAGTAAAAATAGATTCGGAAGGCATCGATGTTTTGATCACCAAAAAGCCTTTTCACATTCAATATTTCTTTAATGAGGAACAGGTTATTTCTGAAAAAACAGGTTATTTCAAAGATGAAACCCATGAAAAAATAGAATTCAATCTGGAAGAAGAGGAAGTGCTATTTGGGGGAGGCGCAAGGGCATTGGGGATGAACCGAAGAGGGCACAGACTGGAACTGTATAACCGTGCCCATTACGGATATGAGGAAAGAGCTGAATTGTTGAATTTCACCCTTCCAATCGTTTTATCTTCAAATAAGTATCTGCTGCATTTTGATAATGCCCCAATAGGATTTCTGGATCTGGATAGCAGGAAGGATAATTCCCTTACCTATGAAACCATAAGCGGAAGAAAAACATATCAGCTCATCGTAGGGGAAACCTGGGAGCGAATTCTTGAAAATTATACCTTATTAACAGGCAGGCAAACATTGCCTCCGCGATGGATCTTTGGGAATTTCTCCAGCAGGTTTGGATACCACTCTCAGAAAGAGGTAATGGAGACGATTGCAAAGTTTAAAAAGGACAGTATTCCTGTAGATGCCGTGATCCTGGATCTTTTTTGGTTTGGACATGAAATTCAGGGAACTATGGGAAATCTGGAGTTTGTAAGGGATTCATTTCCGGAGCCGAAGAAAATGATCGAAGATTTGAAGCAGCAGGGAATTAAAACTATTTTAGTGACAGAACCTTTTATTTTAACCACTTCAAAAAAATGGGAGGAAGCTGTAGATGAAGAGATTCTTGCAACAAATAATGCCGGAAAACCTTTCACGTATGATTTTTATTTTGGAAACACCGGCCTCATCGATATTTTTAAACCAGAGGCAAAAACCTGGTTCTGGAATATCTACAAAGATCTTACAAAAATGGGCGTTGCGGGTTGGTGGGGCGATTTGGGAGAACCGGAGATGCATCCTTCCGCCTTGCAACATATTATAGGTTCTGCAGATGAGGTGCATAATATTTATGGTCATTATTGGGCAAAATTACTGTATGAGGGCTATCGTGAAGATTTCCCAAATCTGCGGCCTTTCATATTAATGCGGGCAGGGGCAGCAGGATCTCAACGTTTCGGATTGATTCCCTGGTCCGGGGACGTGAACAGGAGTTGGGGTGGATTAAAACCCCAGCCGGAAATTTCGCTCCAAATGGGATTGCAGGGATTGGCGTATATGCACTCTGACCTTGGTGGATTTGCTGGCGATCTGGAAGATGATGAACTTTATGTTCGTTGGCTTCAATACGGAGTTTTTCAACCTGTTTTTCGCCCGCATGCACAGGAAGAAGTTCCTTCAGAACCGGTTTTTAAAAACAAGAAAACCAAAGCGTTGGCTAAAACAGCCATAGAATTAAGATACAAACTGTTACCCTATAATTATACGCTGGCATTTGAAAACAGTAAGACAGGGAACCCTCTAATGAGGCCTTTGTTTTTTGAGGAACCTGGAAATATGGAGTTGTACGAAATTGCCGATACCTATTTATGGGGAAATGACTTTTTAATCGCACCTGTTCTGTCCGACAGTTTAACCAAAAAGGAGATCTATTTTCCCGGCACAGGGAATTGGTTTGATTTCTACTCAAATAAAAAATACAGCGGTGGAAGTACCGCCATTGTTTCTGTTCAGGAAGATCATATTCCAACTTTTGTAAGAGGCGGGGCATTCATTCCAACGGCAAAACCTATGCAAACCACTGCAAACTATGATGCCTCTACCCTGGATGTATATTACTACTTTGATGAAAACACCAAAGTAAGCAGCGGTATGCTTTATCACGATGATGGCGAAACACCAGATTCCTATACTAAAGGAATGTATGAAATAGTAAGGATGGAGAGTGTTCATGATGGAACAGCCCTTAATTTGAAAATAAAGAAAGAAGTAGGGGAGAATTCTAGTTCAGAAATTGAACTCGTTAGAATGCATATTGAAAACCTCCAAAAACCCATAAAGTTTGTTTGGCTTAACGGAATAAAATATACCGCAAAGAATTATATGCATCGTGGAAAGCTGGATATTCCCGTTAATTTTTATCAGGATATTACAACTATAAAAATTGAATTCGAATAATCTGCGATTTGCCGGGATTTTCTTGCAAATAAGGATATTACATTCATGAATTCGAGGTTAAAATAGTGGAATTTAAAAAAGTTACTTATCAATCATTTCTGAAGAATAAGAATAAATCTAAAATAGTGCATTATATGAACCGAATAAAATACGGACTTCTTTTCCTGGCAATTTCACTTTTATTGGCCTGTAAAGATAAATCCAAACCTATAGAAGAACAACCTATGGCGGCAACAGAAGAAAAGAAAAAGGAAGTCGTTTACCAGGTATTTACACGTTTATTCGGGAATACCAATAACACGAATAAACCCTGGGGTACAATTGAAGAAAATGGCGTTGGGAAATTCAATGATTTTACAGATAAGGCCTTGCAGGAAATTAAAGATCTGGGAGTTACCCACATTTGGTACACCGGAGTTCCTCAACATGCTACCATTACAGATTATACTGAATATGGGATTTCTCCCGACGATCCCGATGTGGTAAAAGGTCGCGCTGGTTCGCCTTATGCTGTTAAAGATTATTATAATGTTAACCCGGATCTTGCTGAAAATCCTGAAGAGCGTTTACAGGAATTTGAATCGCTCATTGCCCGGACTCACAAGGCGGGACTAAAAGTGCTTATCGACATAGTTCCAAATCACGTGGCACGAAATTATGAGGGATTAACAAACCCTGATGGGGTTACAGATTTTGGTGCCGAAGATGATAAAACGCTTACCTATAATGTGAATAATAACTTTTATTATAATCCGGGGGAAGCTTTCCAGGTTCCGGAATGGAAAGATGGATACCAACCATTGGGTGGGGAAGACCATCCCTTAGCCGATGGGGAATTTGATGAGAACCCGGCAAAATGGACTGGTAATGGTTCCCGTTTATCGCAACCCAACATGAACGACTGGTATGAAACGGTAAAGATCAATTACGGGGTAGATCCCAATGGAAATTATGATTTTGACGAACTGCCACCGGGTTTTGAAGATAAAGATTATATAGCACATTTTGAATTCTGGAAAGATAAAACCGTTCCCAATTCCTGGGTAAAATTCAAGGATATCGCCTTGTATTGGATCGAGAAAGGGGTGGACGGATTCCGATTTGATATGGCAGAAATGGTTCCAGTTGAGTTTTGGAGTTATATGAATTCTGCTATAAAAATAAAAAATCCGGATGCTTTTTTATTAGCGGAAGTTTATCAGCCTCATTTATACAGGGATTACATAAGAAAAGGAAAAATGGATTACCTGTATGATAAAGTCCAGTTATATGATACTATTAAGAGTATCATGCAGGGTCACGGAAAAACAGATCATATTCCAGCAATTCAGGAAGATCTAAAGGATATTGAGCAGCATATGCTCCACTTTCTGGAAAATCATGACGAGCAACGCATTGCAAGCCCGGAATTTGCCGGAAGTGCAAAAAAAGGGAAACCGGCCATGGTAGTTTCAGCCACTATAAGCTCCGCCCCAACATTGGTTTATTTTGGACAAGAACTGGGAGAACCCGGAGCAGAGGATGCTGGATTTGGAAAGCCATCCCGTACCTCTATCTTCGATTATATTGGCGTGCCCACCTATCAACGTTGGGTGAACGATAAGAAATTTGACGGCGGAAAATCTACAGAAGATGAAAGAAATCTGCGCGATTTCTACAAAAGATTGTTGAATTTCACCATAAACAGCACCGCACTTGTTGGGGATTACAAAGATCTACATACCTACAACAGGGAAAATACCGAAGATTATTCAGACAGAGTATTGTCCTTTGCACGTTGGAGTGAAGATGAGAAACTAATCATCATTTCAAATTTTGATGCTGAAAAACCCGGTGAATTTAATTTGAAAATCCCGGAAGAGATCATTAAATCCTGGAATTTGGAAAATGGATCTTACTCATTGACAGACCAGCTTTATGGCACTTACAAAACAGAGCTAAAGGTTGAAGGTAAAGCGGGAAGCGTTCAAATTAAATTGGGTCCACAAGAATCATTCATTTTAAAGTTTAACTAGATAGGCATGAAACATCCATTGAATAAAATTCTCACAAAGGGGAAGGATTATATGGATGCTATAGATGTCTACTAAAAAAAACACACACACCTATGAAAAAATTAATAGCATTAAGCATCTTATCGATTGCTCTGAGTTGTAATACCGGGGCAAAAAAGGATGAAAATCGGGTCGCCGAAGATTTGGATGATTCAACATCTAAAAATGATTCTCCTTTCTTTTGGGAAGCAGCCAATATTTATTTCTTACTAACAGACAGGTTTAACAATGCCGATCTTTCAAATGATGTTAATTTTGAAAGGACTTTGGAAACGGGAAAGCTGCGGGGTTTTGAAGGAGGCGATTTAAAAGGAATCACTAAAAAAATAAATGAGGGTTATTTTTCAGATTTAGGGATCAATGCCATTTGGATGACACCGGTTGTGGAGCAAATTCACGGTGCAACAAATGAAGGAACCGGGAATACCTATGGGTATCACGGATACTGGACGAAAGACTGGACAGCGATAGATCCAAATCTTGGTACAAGAGAGGACCTAAAGGAATTGGTAGATGCTGCTCATAAAAATGGCATAAGAATCATATTGGATGCGGTTATTAATCATACCGGGCCAGTGACTGAAAAGGATCCTGTTTGGCCAGATGAGTGGGTGCGTAACGATACTCCCTGTACCTATCAGGATTATGAAACTACCGTAACCTGTAGTCTTGTAGAAAATTTGCCGGACATAAGAACTGAAAGTAATGAAGCCGTAGAATTGCCTCCACAACTCGTAGAAAAATGGAAAGCAGAGGGAAGGTATGAGCAGGAAGTTGCAGAATTGGATGAATTTTTTGAACGTACCGGCCATCCGCGAGCTCCACGGTTCTACATAATGAAATGGTTAACAGATTATATTACAGAATTTGGAATTGACGGGTATAGGGTCGATACCGTAAAACACACAGAGGCTTATGTATGGCAGGAATTTAAAGAAATAGCCGATTATTCTTTTGCTGAATTTAAAAAGAATAACCCTGAAAAAGTGTTGGACGATACTGATTTTTATTTGGTGGGGGAAGTATATAATTATGGGATTAGCAACGGTAAGTATTTTGATTTTGGAGATAAAAAAGTCAATTATTTTGAAAATGCTTTCAGTAGTCTTATAAATTTTGAATTAAAGTGGAATGCCCGGGATCAGGACTATGAAACCTTGTTTGATAAGTACGATACACTATTGAGCACAGACCTGGATGAATATGGCACTGTAAATTACTTAACCTCTCATGATGACGGAGAACCCTTTGATAAGGAGCGTGAAAAGCCCATGGAAACTGCAACCATACTTTTGCTTAGTCCGGGAACCTCGCAGGTATATTATGGAGATGAATCTGCCCGTTCCTTAATAATTGAAGGAACAGAAGGCGATGCCACCCTAAGATCAATCATGAACTGGGAGCAAATAGATTCCAGTGCCACTACTAAAGAAGTTTTGAGCCACTGGCAAAAACTGGGTCAGTTTAGAAACCATCATCCTGCTGTTGGAGCAGGTGCCCATCAAATGATTAGTGAACAGCCCTATTATTTTGAAAGAAGTTTTGAAAAAGATGATTATACGGATGCAGTAGTTATAGGGATTGGTGTTCCAAAAGGAGAAAAATCTATAGATGTGTCTCAAACTTTTAAAAACGGAGAAATGCTTCACGATGCCTATTCTGGTATTTCAGGCGAAGTAAAAGATGGAAAGGTTTTAATAACTTCTAAATTTGACATCGTTCTGTTGGAGAAAAAGTAAGAATGGAGCACAGCTTATATGGATCGAAGATTTTAACTTCGTTTTATCGCACCAGTGGGCTTAAAACACCATCGTCTTCCCGTGCTGTTCAATCGGAATTTGATACTTTGAAATAACTCACGAGATTGCTCCCAGGTAATCGATTTGAATTCAGTGTAAAAATAGAAACTGAGATAAAAAAAACAGGGTTTCTTATATCAGAATATTATGTCAGAAAAACCACGAATCTCAAATGATCCAGGTGCGAATTTTAATAAATAAGTGATTCAAATTGTAAATAATTGAAAATACCTCTTTTAAATGGGGTGTTTTTTATGAGTTATTAACCGAAAACGTTTGAGTATAAGACCAAATTAGGTTTTATGCTTAAAATCGAATATTTTTACATTAATGCAATTAGAAATAAAAAGAATAGGGGTTTTAACCTCAGGAGGAGATGCGCCGGGAATGAATGCTGCTATTAGGGCAGTAGTTAGATGTTGTGCATTTCAGAATATAGAATGTGTCGGGATTTACCGGGGTTATCAGGGTTTGATAGAAGACGACTTTGAAGAATTGAACGCCCGCTCTGTTAGAAACGTTATAAGCAGGGGAGGAACATTTCTTAAATCTGCACGATCTAAAGAATTCATGACCAAAGAGGGTCGTGAGAAAGCATTTGTCAATCTCAAAAATGCGGGTATTGATGCCCTGGTTGTTATTGGAGGAGACGGAACCTTTACGGGAGGATTAATTTTTGAGAATGAGTTTGATTTTCCGGTAATAGGAATCCCTGCAACTATAGATAATGACATTAGCGGAACAGATTTCACAATAGGGTATGATACCGCTTTGAATACGGTGGTGGAAGCCATCGATAAAATAAGGGATACAGCCAGCTCTCACAACAGGTTATTTCTTATTGAAGTAATGGGTCGGGATGCCGGAGATATCGCTTTAAACAGTGGTATTGGTGCGGGTGCCGAAGAGATTTTAATCCCGGAAGAAAATATGGGTGTAGACCGCTTGTTGGAATCTCTTAAAAGGAGCCGAAAATCGGGTAAAACATCCAGCATTATTGTTGTGGCTGAAGGCGATAAAAGCGGAAAAAATATTTTTGAACTTGCAGAGATTATCGAAGAAAATCTGGGCGATTATGAGATCAGGGTTTCTGTACTTGGGCATATTCAAAGAGGAGGTTCCCCCAGTTGTTATGACAGGGTCCTGGCCAGTAAATTGGGAGTTGGGGCAGTAGATGCTTTGCTTCGCGGAGAACGTAAGATCATGGTAGGCATTCATCATCAACAGGTGGTGTCGGTCCCATTGGAAACTGCGATCAAAGGGGAGGCAAAGTTTGATAAAAATTTACGGAGGGTGGCAGACATCACTTCGGTTTAATAACTTTAAATACAAAAATTATGAGCACAAAAATTGGAATTAACGGTTTTGGCCGTATTGGAAGAATCGCATTTAGAATTGCTTTGGAGAACAAGGATGTTGAAGTTGTTGGGGTAAATGACCTGCTGGAAGTAGAACATTTAGCCTATCTTTTAAAATATGATTCAGTTCATGGGAGATTCAACGGAACTGTTGAGGTGAAGGATGGAAACCTTGTTGTAAACAATAAAAAAATAAGAGTAACGGCAGAGCGTAATCCGGAAGACCTTAAATGGGATGCTGTAAATGCAGAGATCGTTTTAGATTGTACCGGAATTTTCACCGATATTCCTGGTGCTCAAAAACATATTACTGCCGGAGCTAAGAAAGTTGTAGTTTCTGCTCCATCTAAAGATATCCCAATGTTTGTTATGGGAGTTAACCATAAAGACGTGAAGCCTGAACATACCATCGTATCTAACGCTTCTTGTACCACCAACTGTTTAGCACCCTTAGCTAAAGTTGTTAATGATAACTTTGGAATTGTTGAAGGATTAATGACAACAATACATGCAACTACTGCATCGCAGTTAACTGTTGATGGTCCTTCAAAAAAAGACTGGAGAGGCGGAAGAAGTGCACTGGTTAATATTATACCATCCTCAACAGGAGCAGCCGTTGCTGTAGGAAAAGTTATTCCTGAATTAAACGGAAAACTAACCGGTATGGCATTTAGGGTTCCTACGGCAGATGTTTCTGTAGTAGATTTAACAGTACGTACGGAGAAATCTGTTACGTACGACCAGTTAAAAGCTGCATTTAAACAGGCTTCCGAAGGAGAGTATAAAGGAGTTATTTCTTATACTGAAGAAAGTGTTGTTTCACAGGATTTTGTTTCCAATGCATATACGTGTAATTTTGATGCTGGCGCAGGGATCGCTTTAAATGATAATTTCTTTAAACTGGTAGCCTGGTATGACAATGAATACGGGTATTCTGCAAAATTGATTGAATTAGCAGCACATGTTGCAACTGTTTAGGCAATTCTAAAAATAAATAAATTTTAAAGGCTGTTTTAAAAGCAATTTTAAACCTTGCAATTAAAACGGCCTTTTTTTATAAATTAAAGAACTTAAGATGATATTAATTGCTGATGGTGGTTCTACCAAATGTGACTGGATCCTTCTGAATAATAATGGGGATCAAATTTTTAAAACGCGTACCAAAGGACTGAACCCTGCCGTGTTTCCTGAAAATATGCTGGAGCAAAGGATCGAGGAGAATCCAGATTTACAGGAAGTTAAAAGCACAGTGGAGCGAATTCACTTTTTTGGCGCCGGATGTGGTACAGAAAGCCCCAGGAAATTACTTGAGGGTATTATAGCCAATTTTTTCACCAATGCTTCTGAAGTATTGGTAAAAGAAGATATGGTTGCTGCCGCTTATGCAGCTACCACAGAGCCCGGAATAGTATGTATTTTAGGAACAGGATCCAATAGTTGCTATTTCGACGGTGAAAATATCGAAATGGCAGTAAATTCACTTGGATATATCCTAATGGATGAAGCCAGTGGGAATTACTTTGGAAAAAGACTCATCCGCGATTATTATTACAAAAGAATGCCTCCGGATCTAGCTAAAAAGTTCGAATCTGAGTACAATCTGGATTCAGATGAAATAAAGCGAAATCTTTATAAAAAGGAAAATCCAAATACCTATCTCGCAAATTTTGCTGAATTTATTTTCAGCAATGAGAGAAACGGTTATTTTTATAAGTTGGTGCACGAAGGGATTCAGGAATTTATCCATTCCCGGGTGTTAAGTTTTAAACAAGCCCAAAATGTGCCTATACATTTTATAGGAACTATCGCATATTTTAGCGAAGATATTATTAGGGCAGTTGCCCAGCCGTATCATCTTGAAATTGGAAATATTATTAGAAGACCTATAGATGCTCTTATTGAGCATTATCGGAAAAATGTTTTAAACGTTAAATCTCACCAGTAGATTTTATTGGCAAATCCGTCCTCCGTCCCGTTCGGGAAGGATCTTAATTCTGGAATTTCCTCACTTTTAGATTTCTAGATTTTATAAAGTAACTTTTAAAGTCATTTAAATACATTCAGATTTAAATGACTTTAAAAGTTTTTTTTATTCTGAAAAGGATAAATTTTCCTTCACTTTTTCCCACTGGTTTATTTTTAGATTTTCAGCAGAAAACAGATCGGTCTTTTTTTGCAGAAAATTTCATGCTTTGAAACAAAAGATTTCTTTTTGGTGTTTTCTGAAAAAAACTAGTGATCAACACTTTACAATAAATTTGACTATATTTAAGTAAATCAAATTTAAAATGCTTGTAAAAGTATACGGGAGTGCTGTTTTTGGGGTAGAGGCAACAACCATTACCGTAGAGGTAAATGTGGTTCCCGGAATTGCATTCTACCTTGTTGGACTGCCGGATAGTGCAATAAAGGAAAGCAGCTACCGCATCGCGGCTGCTCTTCAAAATAACTCCTATAATTTTCCGGGTAAAAAAATCACCATCAATATGGCTCCGGCCGATCTCAGGAAAGAGGGTTCTGCCTACGATCTCACTTTAGCTCTTGGAATTCTTGCCGCCTCCGGTCAAATTAATCATTCCACAATTGGGGAATATATTATTATGGGAGAACTCTCCCTCGATGGAAGCCTCCAGCCCATAAAAGGAGCGCTGCCTATTGCCATAAAGGCAAAAGAGGAGGGCTTTAAAGGTTTTATACTTCCCAAACAAAACGTAAAAGAAGCAGCTATAGTAAGTGATCTCGAAGTTTATGGGGTAAGCAATATCACCGAAGTGATCCGGTTTTTCGACAAAAATGTTCCTTTGGAACGGACAGAGATCAATGTGCGGGAAGAATTCTATAATGATCTTGAACATTTGGAGCACGATTTTGCAGATGTGAAAGGTCAGGAATCAATTAAACGATGTATGGAGATTGCCGCGGCAGGCGGGCATAATATTATTTTAATTGGACCTCCGGGAGCCGGTAAAACCATGCTTGCCAAACGCCTGCCCAGTATTTTGCCTCCTATGACCATTCGGGAAGCTCTGGAAACGACCAAAATCCATAGTGTAGTGGGAAAGGTTAAGGAAAACGTGGGCCTCATGTCTCAAAGACCTTTCCGAAGCCCGCATCATACTATTTCGGACGTTGCCCTTGTGGGCGGAGGTGCATATCCGCAGCCCGGGGAAATATCCCTGTCACATAATGGTGTGCTATTCCTGGATGAGCTTCCGGAATTCAAACGCGGAGTTTTGGAGGTGCTTCGACAACCCCTGGAAGATAGGGAAGTTACAATTTCAAGAGCGAAATTCACCGTAACCTATCCTTCCAGTTTTATGTTGGTTGCAAGTATGAATCCGAGTCCGAGTGGTTTTTTCAATGACCCGGGATCTCCAATGACTTCTTCCCCGGCCGAAATGCAGCGCTATTTAGGTAGGATTAGTGGTCCTTTATTAGACAGGATTGATATCCATATTGAAGTTACTCCGGTACCTTTTGAGAAACTCAGCGAGGAACGCAACGGAGAAACCAGTCACGAAATTAGAAAACGGGTTACCAGGGCAAGGCAGGTGCAAACCCTTAGGTTCGATGATAATGAGAAAGTTCATTACAATGCCCAGATGAATGTTAAACAAATAAGGGAGTTTTGTCAACTTGAAGAATCTTCAAAACAACTTTTAAAAACCGCTATGGAACGCCTAAATCTTTCGGCAAGAGCCTATGACAGGATATTAAAAGTCGCAAGAACCATTGCCGACCTTGAAGAAACAGAAAATATTCAGGGTTCACATATCAGTGAGGCCATTCAATACAGGAGTTTGGACCGTGAAGGCTGGTTGGGTTAAAAATTTCTTACTTTTCTATACCTTAACTTGGATTTTAATACATTTGAAAAATTAATCCCGTTTCCGAAATATTTTTCAAAAATGAAAAGACCCCTCTTAGTTCTATTCCTGATTTTATTGATTGGTTGTAAAGGTGAAGACCGCAACAAAGCTGAAGAAAAAGATAAAAGTAATTCCGACAGTATTATGGAATCTGATATTTCTCTTGATGACCTTATCAATGAGGATAACATTGAGCTTAATCTAAATGAAGCAAATAAGCTTGCAGAATTACCCCTGGCCTGTGTAAATACAGTATATCCAAATAAATTAGGACAAACTCTGGGTTCAGAAAAAGATCTGAAATCTCCGAAAGAGCTTCATCCTGCCTTTTACGGATGTTTCGACTGGCATTCCTCTGTGCATGCACATTGGACCCTCGTTAAATTATTGAAGCATTTCCCCAAACTTGATCGCGCAACAGAAATTAAGGAAGCACTTGAAACTTCACTATCAAAAGAAAATATTCAAGCAGAAATTGCTTATTTTAAGGGAGAACACAACACGGATTATGAGCGTACCTACGGCTGGGCCTGGCTTTTAAAACTTACGGAAGAACTTTATACCTGGGATACAGATATGGGGGTAGAACTTTCAGAAAACATAAAACCGCTTGCTGATTTAATCGTGCAGCGTACAACAGAATTCCTGCCTAAACTAAACTATCCAATAAGGGTAGGGGAACATACGAATACCGCTTTTGCCTTAAGTTTTGCTTATGATTACGCGGTTGCAACAGAAAATGCAGAATTTAGGACCCTGATAGAAGAAAGTGCCAGGAATTTTTATTTAAAGGATAAAGGATGCCCAATGGCCTGGGAGCCAAGCGGTTTTGATTTTCTTTCCCCTTGTTTAGAGGAAATAGATCTAATGAGAAAGATTTTGCCAAAAGCCGCATTTTCACTTTGGATGGATAATTTTATGCCCCAGCTGAAAAAATCGGACTTCACACTCACTCCCGGTGAAGTTTCAGATAGGAAAGATGGAAAGTTAGTACATCTGGATGGTTTGAATTTTAGCAGAGCCTGGGTTTTTTACGGGCTTGCAAATAAATATCCGGAAGATTATTCTCATTTAAAAAACCTGGCAGATAAACATATGCAGCATTCCTTTCCAAACCTTGTAGGAGATAGCTATGAAGGTGGTCACTGGTTGGGTAGTTTTGCCTTATATGCCCTTCAGGAATCAAAAGCTAAAAAGTGAAAAACTGGTTAAAAAATGTAGGTCCGGGCGTATTGGTTTCGGCCGCATTTATTGGCCCGGGAACGGTTACTGTTTGCACGCTTGCAGGGGTTACTTTTCAATATGCCCTTTTATGGGCATTATTACTTTCGGTAATAGCCTGTGTGATTCTGCAGGAAATGGCCGCAAGGCTTGGGATTATAGCGCAAAAGGGTTTAAGTGAATGCATTCGGGAAGAAATAAAAAACCCGACGCTAAGAGTTCTTGCTATTATTCTTATTTTTTCTGCAATTGTAATAGGCAACGCCGCTTATGAGGCGGGAAATATTACAGGTGCAGTTTTGGGAATAACTGCAATCACTACTCCCTTAACCCTGGAATTAGGTAATTTCACGCTGAATTTATGGAGTGTTATTGTTGGTGGAATCGCATTTGCTTTGCTTGCAATTGGGAATTATAAAATCCTGGAGCGGGTTTTTATTGGCCTGGTTGGATTGATGAGTATTTCATTTCTTATTACCGCATTTCTTACCAAACCGGATTTTTTTCAGGTTTTAAAGGGATTGTTTATACCAACAACCGGATCTGCAGGTATTTTAACGGTAATCGCACTTGTAGGAACCACCGTGGTGCCTTACAATTTATTTTTGCACGCTTCTCTTGTTGGTGAGAAATGGAAGTTACCTTCCGACCTTAAAATTGCCAGAAGAGAACTCGGCATCGCTATTATACTGGGAGGACTGGTTTCTATGGCCATTGTGATAACAGCTGCGGTTCCCAATTTAGATGATGTTACTTCTGCTGCAGACCTGGCCCTGGGACTAAAACCTTTATTTGGGGAATATGCTACCCTGTTTATCGCGGTAGGTTTATTGGCCGCCGGGATTACTTCTTCCATCACAGCTCCATTGGCAGCTGCTTATGTGGTAAAAGGTTGCCTGGGTTGGGAAAAAGGATTAAAATCCCTTAAATTTAAATCGGTTTGGGCTGCAATCCTGATAATGGGAGTGTTTTTCTCTTCCCTTCAGTTAAAACCTGTTGAAATAATACAGTTTGCTCAAATCGCCAATGGTTTGTTATTGCCTGTAATTGCAATATTTCTATTCTGGATTGTTAACCGGTCTTCGGTTATGGGGGAATATCGCAATACACTGAGGCAAAATATTTTGGGGATTCTCATAATTGGGATCACCATCTTTCTTGGGGCGAAATCTATTTATACCGTTTTAGAGGGCTTTTAAAAATCGTATTATGAAATGAGCATAAAAGGAATTCGATAAAAACCCCGGGGAGCATAACGGGTATTGGATACAAACACCGATGAAGATATGAGAATTGTTCCCGGGCTACCGGGAGGGAGCCTAATAAAAAACAATAAACATCTACATATGAAATATATACATATCAACTGTGATCTTGGAGAAGGAGGAGAATTTGATGCGCAATTAATGCCCTTGATCTCGGCCTGTAATATTGCCTGTGGCGGTCACGCCGGTACGGTGGAAAGCATGCATGATACCGTTGTTCTTGCCATGGAAAATAATGTGGAAATGGGAGCGCATCCGTCGTATCCCGATAAGGAAAACTTCGGAAGAAAAACCCTTGAGATGACTCCCGAAAATTTGCAACAAAGTCTGGTTGCTCAAATTTTAAGTTTGAAACAAATTGCAGAAGCGGAAGGCGGAAAACTTACCCATATCAAACCACATGGAGCTCTTTATAATGATGCTTCTATCGATGAAAAAATCGCTCAGATTGTTATAGATTCTATCCTGGAATTTGAAGATAAATTCCCGATTTATGCACCCCAAAATTCGGTGATTTCCCGTCTTGCAGAGGGGAAAATTGAAGTCGTTTTTGAAGCCTTTGCAGACCGGAATTATCAACAGAATTACCAACTGCTTTCCCGTGATAAACCAAATGCATTGATCACTAAAAAAGAGGCTGTTTTTCAACATCTTTTTTTGATGTTTAACGAAGGAAAAATACGCTGTGAAAACCAAAAGAATATACATTGTTTTGCATCCACGTTTTGCCTTCATAGTGACACACCAAATGCGGTGGAAATATTGAAATATTTGCAGCAGAGATTCAAGAAGAAAAACATCCAAATTTTACGTTCATGAAAAAGGAATTTCCAGAAGTAAAAGTGATGGGGGAGTGGGCAATTTTGATTGAATTTGAGCCTGAGATCAATGAAAAACTACTGGAGAAAATTCTTTTTTTCAAAACAGTGATAGAAGAATATTATATTGAATTAAAGGTTGAAGTGATTAACACATATAACTCATTATTAATTTATTATAATTCAGATATAGAGGATGTCTATAGTGAGGTTTTGATTGTAAAAGAGCTTGTGTATACGACGAATATACCAAAAAAAGTTAACTCCTTAATTTACCATATTCCGGTATGCTATGATCTTGACTTTGGATTGGATCTGGAATATTTAGCCAATCAAAAGAAGTGCTCTGTTTTAAAAATAATACACCTTCATACACAGCCTGTTTATACCGTATATTTTATTGGATTCTTACCCGGATTTTTATACCTGGGAGGGCTGGATAAAGCGCTTCAGATTTCCCGTAAGGAACAGCCCAGAATGAAGGTTGAGAAAGGTGCTGTTGGAATAGGTGAAAACCAGACAGGAATCTACCCGAAATCCAGTCCCGGTGGATGGCAAATTATAGGCAATTCCCCGGTTGATTTCTTTGATAAAAACACCGAGCCTCCATGCGAATTATTGGCTGGTGATAAAGTGAAATTTTATAGTATATCACGAAAGGAGTTTGATGAAATTTCAGAAGAAATAAGCCTGGGTAATTTTCATTTAAAAAAGGAAAATTATGAAGTCTGAAATTGAAGTTTTACAGCCGGGTTTATTTTCTACAATTCAGGATTTGGGGCGTTATGGATTTTTGAAATATGGTGTTCCCCTGAGTGGAAATATGGATAAATATGCTGCCAAAATGGGGAGCATTATTTTGAATAATCCGGTTGATTCGGCTGTGCTTGAAATTACCCAGATGGGTCCAAAACTGCAATTTAATGCTTCTGCAAAAATTGTGATCACAGGAGCTGATCTTTCTCCTGAAATAAACAAAATTTCCGTTTCCAATAATACTATACATTTGATTAATGCCGGAGATATACTTTCCTTTGGGAAAAGAAAATCTGGCTGCCGGGCATATCTTTCCATTAACGGTGGATTTAAAACTTCTGAAAGTCTTAAAAGTAAAAGCTGGTATGAAGGAATTACAGATTTTTCAAAATTGACAAGAGGTATGAAGCTGGCTTTTGAAAGCACTTCTTTTTCATATCATGATACGCACTCTGCAGTTAAAATAAATTCGGAATATTTATATCAAAAGGAGATAGATGTTTTCCCCGGGCCCGAATATGGTTTATTGAGTGTAAAAGAAAAGGAGTTACTTGCCTCGACAGAATTCTCTGTAGATAAAAAAAATAACAGGATGGCAATCCAGCTTCTGGAAGCGATTGAAAATAACCTAAGTCCAATTATCACAGGACCTGTAATTCCGGGTACTGTCCAATTAACTCCTTCAGGAAGCTTGATTATATTAATGCGCGATTGTCAAACAACCGGAGGGTATCCAAGGATATTTCAGTTAAGTGATTATGCGATGAATATAATTTCCCAAAAGGTTTTGGGAGATAAAATCTTATTTAAGCCGGACTCAACCTATATAAACCACTAACCCTTTTCCAAAATAATAATAAACAGTCAATTTTTTAAAAATAAGCATAAACGAAAAAGTGCCGTTATGTGATTATTAGTTTTTTGCAGCCCTACCTACAAATCCCTTATCACTTTTAACGACACTTTTTAACCCCAAAACATTTTAGCTAACTAAAACATTAATACAAAAGTAAATTTAAAGCCTTGCTGGCACAAGGGTATTTTTCCCCTTTTTTAAATTTAGGGAAGGTTTAACCTAATTATTTTTCTATTTTTATCTTAACTTAATTTTAAGAAGCATAAGAAACAATATGAATCGTCCAAAGAAATGTATTAGTGTAGAAGAGGCCAGGGGTCTTCAGGCTAACTGGAAAAACTCCAGGGGAAAAGAGATCTTGCGGGGTCAGGGATATGAAGATACCCGCGAATTTTCATTTAGCGTTGAAGAACTTCAGGAATATCTTGATTATGTAAAGGAAAAATCCAGGGAACAAGGGATAGAAAATCCCGGAATTAGGATTTATTTTGCCGCTTATCCAAAAAACGGCCCAAAGAAAAGCTATAGTACCGTTTTTTTGGCACCTACCAAAGGCGGAGAAGCCTTAGAAGAAGAGGAAAAGAATGAAAACAATTACGAGATCGAGCCCTTAAATACTGTTATGGGCGGCAGGCCTCCAACAGAATATTAATCTTTTAAGAATTGCTGGAATATTACCTGGAAGACCTTTTTATAGGACACTTTGTCGAATTATTGGCTGCATTGGCAGGTACCTATTATTTATTTAAAACTCCGCATCCCAAAAGTATAATACGGCTGTTTGTATATTTTTTATGGTTAACGGTGTTTGTAGAAATGGTTGGTTTATATGCAGTATATGCATACTTTACTGATTATAAAGGACTTGAATTTTTAAGGAATTCCCCATTTGAAAGAAATTACTGGTTGTATAATTCTTATTATTTGGTGTCCTTTACGACGTATTTTTTCTTTTTTATTCTCCATCTAAATTCAGCTAAAATAAGGCGTATATTAACTTTTACAGCTTTGTTTTTCGGGATTACAGTAATAATAAACCTTGTTTTTTCCAAAATTTTCTTCATTGGATATTCTGCTTATACTTCAGTTTCTGGAACCCTTATTTTAATAATTTGCATCATGGCCTATTATTATGAAATGCTCAAAAGTGACAAAATCCTGAATTTTTATAAAAATCTGGTATTTTATGTATCGGTTGGGGGATTGATCTGGCATTTGGTTGTAACCCCTTTATTTATTTACAGCAAATATTTTACCACTGCAAGTCCGGATTTTGTCGCATTACATGGCTTAATTATTTTTCTTTCCAATGTGTTTATGTATGGTATGTTTATCTTGGGATTTATAATTTCCTCAAAGCAAAGTAAGCCAAACGGGGTATATTTGGAATATTGAAAATTTGTAAAGATGCCTATAAGCATTAATGGTTATCGTATACCAAAAGAACAATCCTTTTAATTAAAACCCTTTAAAAAAAAATGGATACTTACAAAATAACAGGGTTTTGGTTCCGGAAAGATGAAATATAGAATAAATTTTATAGATTAAGATTTTAAAAATCGATTGAAAGAAATTGGGAAAATAAAAAAGTGCCGTCAAAATAAAATACTTATAGCCCTACCTATTTATATTTTTTTTACAGACGACACTTTATTTTCCCCAAAACACTTTAGCTAACTAAAATGACAATACGAAAGTAGATCATGTAAAAAAGGACTACAAGGGGCTTTTTCCCCTTTTTTATCTGAAAGTAGAAGGTTATGTTAAATTTTATACCTTATTTTTGAGTATCCTAATAATAGAATAAGGGTTAAAATATGCTGGCAAAAGAAGAACTTATACTTATAGTTTATTTTATTGTGGTCATTTTATTCCTGACAACCTTCGGGATCGTATTTTTTATCACCTTTCAAAAGCGAAAAAATAAGCTTATTTATGAAAAATTTGAAGCTGAAAAACGTTTCGAAAAGGAACTCACCCAATCTAAACTGGAAATACAGGAACAAACCTTAAAGAATGTAGGCTGGGAACTGCACGATAATATTGGGCAATTATTGTCTGTGGCCAATATGCAGCTTAATATGCTTGCCGGGAAAACTGAAGAGCCGGGAAAATCTGCTATAGCCGAAATTAAAGCGGTGGTTGCAAATTCCCTGCAGGAAGTACGTTCCCTTTCCAAATCCCTGAATAACGAAGTTGTTCATTATGCGGGCTTGGAAGCTTCGGTTAAAAATGAACTTTCCAGATTTAAAAGGCTAAATATTTTAGAAACAGAATTTCATAGTGCAGGAGAAAGCATAGAGCTCCCTCAAAAAGATGCTATTATCCTATTCCGGATCCTTCAGGAATTTTGTAGCAATGCGATTAAACATTCAAAAGCGGAAAAACTAGAGATATCATTTTGTTATACTCCTGTAGCCTTGAAAATTCAGGCATCAGATAATGGAACCGGTTTTAACACAGAGAAAGTACAAAAAAGTTCCGGCCTTTTGAATATGAAAAGTAGGGCAGAACTTATTCAAACAGACTTTAGTTTAAAATCTTCTGAAACTATGGGAACTTCTTTATATTTACTTTATCCAATCAAGGAAATAGCATCAAAATGAACAAAACGATCGCGATTGTTGATGACCACAATCTTTTTGCACAATCCCTAAAGGGGCTTGTGAATTCTTTTCAGGAATACGAAGTCCTCTCGGTATTTAAGAATGGACAGGAACTAATAGATTATTTTTTGGCCAATAAAAAACATCCGGACATAGTCTTGCTCGATATTCGAATGCCGGTTTTGAATGGCATTGAGACTATGGAGTGGCTTAAGGATAAGTATCCTTCGCAAAAAGTGCTGGCTTTAACTATGGAGCACGAGGAAGAGATCATTATCAAAATGATAAAGACCGGTTGTAGAGGGTATTTGTTGAAGGATATAGAGCCTGATGAATTCTTTTTTGCACTTAATTGTGTAAGCAATTCCGGCTATTATTTAAATGAAGATTTTTCTGAAGCACTTAAATGTCCTAAGGAACAAAAAACATTTAAGAATTTTAGTCAGCGGGAAATTGAATTTATCAATTTGGCCTGTAGTGAACGCACGTATAAGCAAGTTGCTGATGAGATGAACCTTAGCCCAAAAACCATTGACGGTTACCGGGAAGCTTTGTTTCAAAAGCTGGAATTAAAAAGCAGGGTAGGGCTGGTTCTTTTCGCAGTTAAAAATAAGATGGTAAGTTTCTAGTTCAAGCTTCTTTGCTTCGCAACCCAAAGCAACGCTGGCCTTTTTGTAGATTTTAATCCCCCTCATTGAGGGTTTAATTCCTTAATGCTCCCATCGCATTAGGGCGAAATTTCTTCGGAATTCCGGATATTTCTGGCTTTTAAATATGTCGGGAACTTTCTTTTCGGTTATTTTTTAATTCATAGCAAAGCTCAAAAGTTTCTGTTTTTTCTTCAGCTTTACCGGCTTTAACTTATTTTAACCTGAGAATCTTCAGAATAAATGATTTCCTGAGTATCTTCGCAGCCTACTAATTAAATACGTACGTGATAGATTCAGCTAAAATAGAATTAAGGAATTTAAGATTAAAGGATTATCAGCAATTGAAGATATCCATGATCAAAAGCTATAAAACAATGGCCGATGAATACTGGAGCAAGGCTGAGATCAAAACGCTTATCAATAAATTTCCCGATGGTCAGTTTTGTATTGAGATCGATGGTAAAATTGCTGGTTGTGCTTTGTCCATAATTGTAGATTATGATAAATTCGACGCAAATCATAAATATGAGGACATAATTGGAGGAGAAAATTTTTCAACGCATACCAAGATAGGGGATGTTCTTTACGGAATAGATGTCTTTATACATCCGGATTATCGTGGAATGAGATTGGGCCGCAGATTGTATGAGGCCAGAAAGGAACTTTGCGAACAACTAAACCTAAAAGCCATAATTTTTGGCGGTCGTATCCCGAATTACGCAGGTTATGCTGAAGAACTAACTCCAAAAAAATATATTGACAAGGTAAAGCTGAAGGAAATACACGATCCTGTTTTATCATTTCAGCTGTCCAATGATTTTCACGTAAAGAAGGTGATCAAAGGATATTTGCCGGGAGACGAGGATAGCATGGAATTTGCAACTTTAATGGAATGGAATAATATCTATTACACCAAAGAGAAAAAGCTTATCGATACCAAGAAGACAGTAGTTAGACTGGGATTGGTACAATGGCAAATGCGACTGTTTAAAGATTATGATTCTTTGGTCTCTCAAATAGAATTTTTTGTAGATGCAGTGAGCGATTATCAAAGTGATTTTATCCTGTTTCCGGAATTGTTCAATGCTCCCTTGATGGCGCAGTTTAATCATATGAATGAAGCGGAAGCAATTCGCGGACTATCTTCTTATACAGACAGGTTGCTTGAAACTTTCCGGGAATTTGCAATGAATTATAATATAAATATCATCACAGGAAGTATGCCTCAGGTAGTAGGGGAACATATGCATAATGTAGGATTTCTTTGCAGAAGGGATGGTAGTTATGAAAAATATGAAAAACTGCATATTACCCCGGCTGAAGAATCTGCGTGGGGAATGAAGGGAGGAAATATCCTTGAAACCTATGATACAGATTGCGGTAAAATTGGCGTGTTGATTTGTTACGATGTTGAATTTCCAGAACTTCCCCGCTTATTGGCAGAAGAAGGGATGAATATACTTTTCGTACCTTTTATGACCGATACCCAGAACGGGTATTCCCGGGTTAAAATTTGCGCCCAATCCAGGGCGGTAGAAAATGAATGTTATGTCGCTATTGCGGGATCTGTAGGGAATTTGCCCAAAGTAAACAACATGGATATTCAATATGCACAAAGTGCGGTTTTCACCCCTTCAGATTTTGCATTTCCTGTGAACGGGATCAAAGCTGAAGCAACTCCCAATACCGAAAGCACGCTCCTTGTAGATGTGGATCTGGATCTCCTGAAGGAATTACATGCTTTTGGAAGTGTACGGAATATGAAAGACCGAAGGAAGGATCTTTATTCCCTGAAACGGAAGAATTAGTTTTAAGAAGCTTAAACCCAAAAATATAAACCTGCCGCAAAGTCCTCCAATTTTGCGGCAGTATCATTTTTAATCCCTCATCCTAAAAGCCCGTATCTTCCAGTATCCCATTTTAAAATAGATATATCCTGCAATGGCAGCTATAAGGTTGGAGATAGGAAAAGACCACCAAATGCCTTCATATCCCAGAGAAGTGTTATAGGAAAGCACATAAGCCAGCGGAAACCGGACAACCCACAAACTCATAATCGAGATAAGCATGGAAGCCTTGGTGAATCCTGCCCCGTTAAAAGTTCCGTTCATGACCTGTTGTACTCCCAACAGCCCGAAACTTGGAGCCATAATTTTTATAAATAAGGCTCCGTCCTTAATAACGTCCGGATCGTTTGGAATAAAGAAGGCTGTTAAAGGTTCAGCAACGAGGAACAGGATAATTCCTAAACCGGTAAGTCCAAAGAAAGCGATCTTATTGCTCAAATTGGCAACCTGTTCTGCTCTTTTAATTTTTCGTGCGCCAATATTCTGGCCTACCAGGGAAGTAGTTGCAATCCCTAATCCCAGCGCTGGAATAACGATGAGACTCAAAATCCTGGCCCCAATCCCGTAAGCCGCGACGATCTCGCTTCCAAAACTGGTAACGATAATAACCATCATCGTCATTCCCAATGCTCTGGTAGATTGTTCCACACTGGCAGGGAACCCAAGATTGAATATCTTCCGAAGACTTTTCATATCAAAATACATAGAAGAAAAGCTAATCTTTATGCCGTGTTTTCCCCGCAGTAAAATGGCAATCCCTATCACTGCAGATATCCCCTGGGTGATCACACTTGCCCAGGCAGCACCGGCAACTCCATAACCCGGAATGGGCCCATATCCATAAATAAACAGAGGATCCAATACCAGATTAAGAAATACGGTAATAAGGATGATATAAACAGGAAGCATCACATTTCCAATCCCCCGCATTAGGGACTGAAAAATGAAAAACATAAAAAGGAAGATAAATCCAAAGGAGGAAACCTTAAAATAGGCTACAGAATCATCATAGATTTCAGGCCCGGCACCAATGATATTCATTAAAGGTCCGGCTGAAAAATAGCTTAGAACGGCCAGAAGACCGGAAATAATAAAAATCAGGAAAACACTTTGGGACGAACTGAAATCCACCATTTTTTGATTATCGGCTCCTTTATAATTAGAGACCATAACGGTTCCCGCCAGGGTTAATCCTGTTCCAAGAGATAGAACGAGAAAAAGGACAGGAAAACTTAAACTCACTGCAGCTACTGCATTGGCGCCTAACCTTCCCAGCCAGAAAGTATCGATGAGCTGATAGGTTGTTTGCAGGATATTCGCAAAAATAATGGGAAGCGCTAAACTTAAAAGAGAATTGAAAATCCTGCCTTCTGTATATTTATTCCTTATTTCTGTTTTCATTATCTGCAAAATTAAAGGAATAATAAAGCGCTGCTTACTAAATTTTACTTAATATATTTTTTAATCCCACAAAAGGGCTTAATCCCCAGATGCCCTCTGATCCCACTCGGGCGTGATTTCATCAAAATTCTTATTATTTCTTCCTTTTATATACCTCGTTAACTTGCTACAGGGTAATTGATGTTGTCAATTTCCGCAGATCGTTATCGATTGATTTCTTCTCAGAAATCAATGAAGCTTTTAAAATTTCCCCATTGTTTTATAGACTCAGAAGCCGTAAATAAATACAGCTTAAATAACTGGAAATCAATATTTTAGTGTTCATATTTTATGATTGAGAGTAATCGAAGCCTTTAAATAATTCTCACAAGCTTCTTTTAAGAAAGTAGTTTTATAACATATTTCTAAAAAAATAATGAAGAATACATACAGCCAAATATTAACTCAAAGCGATTCCCAGCCGGGAGCACAGGCCATGTTGCACGCCATAGGCCTTACCAAAGAGGACTTTAAAAAGCCATTTGTGGGCATAGCAAGTACCGGATACGAAGGTAATCCGTGTAATATGCACCTTAATGACCTTGCCAAACTGGTAAAAAAGGGAAGTAATGAAAACGGACTCGTAGGTTTGATCTTCAATACCATTGGAGTGAGTGATGGGATTTCCATGGGAACCCCCGGGATGCGTTATTCTTTGCCCTCCCGTGATATAATAGCCGATTCTATAGAAACGGTGATTCATGCGATGTCTTATGATGCACTTATAACCGTTGTAGGTTGCGATAAAAATATGCCGGGTGCACTTATGGCTATGCTACGCATAAACAGGCCTGCCATTCTTGTTTATGGAGGAACAATCGCTTCAGGATGCCATAATGGAAAGAAACTCGATGTGGTTTCTGCCTTTGAAGCCTGGGGAGCGAAGACAGCCGGAGATATCGACAAGGAAGAATATGATGCTATAATCGAAAAAGCCTGTCCGGGAGCCGGAGCTTGTGGAGGAATGTACACCGCAAACACTATGGCTTCTGCCATTGAAGCTTTAGGGATGGCATTGCCTTATAATTCTTCCAATCCTGCAGTGGGAGAAGAGAAACAAATCGAAAGCGAACAAGCCGGAAAGGCGATAGGTTTATTGATAGAAAAAGATATCAAACCCAGGGACATCGTTACTAAAAGGTCTATAGAGAATGCAATTAGGTTGATTACTGTCCTTGGCGGTTCTACAAACGCCGTACTGCATTTTCTGGCAATAGCAAGAGCTGCTGAAGTAGATTTTAACTTGAAAGATTTTCAGCGAATTTGCGATACCACTCCCTTTTTAGCCGATCTAAAACCCAGCGGAAAATATGCCATGGAAGATGTTCATAAAATAGGAGGGATTCCGGCAGTATTAAAATATATGCTGGAGGAAGGACTCTTGCATGGTGATTGCCTCACCGTCACGGGAAAGAGCCTTGCAGAAAACCTGAAAGAAGTTCCGGAGCTTATCCATGATCAGGATGTGATCCGGCCTTTGAGCAACCCTATTAAGAAAACGGGGCATATAAGAATGTTGTACGGCAATTTAGCCACAGAAGGATCGGTTGCAAAAATAACCGGAAAGGAAGGTTTGGTTTTTACGGGAACAGCAAATGTTTTTAACAGTGAGTATGATGCCAATGATGGGATTTCTGCAGGGAAAGTCAAAAAAGGAGAGGTGATTGTCATTCGGTACGAGGGGCCAAAAGGAGGCCCGGGAATGCCTGAAATGCTAAAGCCAACTTCAGCTATTATGGGCGCTGGTTTAGGAAAAGAGGTTGCTTTGATTACCGATGGACGATTTTCTGGAGGAACCCATGGATTTGTGGTTGGCCACATTACACCAGAGGCTCAGGAAGGCGGTTTGCTGGCATTGGTTGAAAACGGAGATGAAATAACCATAAATGCCGAAACCAATAGTATTGAGGTGAACCTTTCTTCCGAAGAAATTGAAAAAAGAAGGAAAAACTGGAAAGCTCCGGCTTTAAAATATACCAATGGAGTGTTGTACAAATATGCAAAAACAGTTTCATCGGCCTCCCGAGGATGTGTGACCGATGAATTTTAACAAGTTGAATTATGGAAGTGAAAACAGCTAATTTTGAAAAGAAAACCATTCATTCCACCACAACCGTTTCCGGTGCGGAAGCGGTGATAAAATGTTTGCTGGAAGAAGGGATTGATACCATTTACGGGTATCCCGGAGGTGCAATTATGCCCGTATATGATGAATTGTATAAATACCAGGATAAGCTACATCACGTGCTTACCCGTCACGAACAGGGAGCTACTCATGCAGCTCAGGGATATGCCAGGGTTACGGGAAAAGTGGGCGTGGCAATAGCCACTTCGGGACCGGGAGCTACCAATTTAATCACCGGGATTGCCGATGCCCAAATAGATTCTACGCCGCTTATTTGTATCACAGGCCAGGTGGGATCTCATTTGCTGGGAAGCGATGCTTTTCAGGAAATCGATATTGTTGGAATTTCAACTCCAATTACTAAATGGAATTACCAGATCACAAAAGCTTCAGAAATCCCTGAAGTATTTGCAAAAGCATTTTATATAGCTCGTTCCGGAAGGCCAGGGCCGGTATTAATAGATATCACCAAGGATGCCCAGTTTGCCTCAATGGATTTCAGCTATAAAAAATGTTCAGGGATACGGAGTTATACCCCGTTTCCTGAAGTGAATCTTTTAGCTGTTCAACGTGCTGCTGAAGCTATGAACCAGGCTAAAAAGCCACTTATTGTATTTGGGCAGGGGGTTATTCTTGGAGAGGCAGAAGCGCTTTTTAAGCAGGTGGTAGAAAAATCGGGAATTCCCGCGGCCTGGACTATTTTAGGACTTTCTGCTTTAGAAACAAAGCATCCTTTGAATGTGGGGATGGTTGGGATGCATGGAAACTACGGCCCGAATATGCTTACCAATGAATGTGATGTTTTAATAGCGATTGGAATGCGTTTTGACGACCGGGTAACGGGAAATTTGGAACAATATGCAAAGCAGGCAACGGTTATTCATTTTGAAATTGATCCCGCAGAGATCAATAAAAATGTAAAAGCAGATATTCCTGTTTTAGGGAATGTGAAGGAAACGCTTCAACTATTACTTGAATTCTTAAAACCAAATGAACATACTGCGTGGCACCAGGAATTCAAAGATTACTACGCCAAAGAATATGATAAAGTCATAAAACATGAACTTAACGCGAGTGAAGGAGAATTAAAAATGGCTGAGGTGATCGATGAGATCAATACCTGTTTTAAAGGAGATGCCATTATAGTTTCAGATGTTGGACAACATCAGATGGTTGCCTGCAGGTATGCAAAATTCAATTCGTCCCGTAGCAATGTGACTTCGGGCGGATTAGGTACCATGGGATTTGCGCTTCCTGCAGCTCTGGGTGCAAAAATGGGCTGTCCGGACCGTGAAGTGGTTGCTATTATTGGAGATGGCGGTTACCAGATGACCATTCAGGAATTGGGGACCATCTTTCAAACCAAATCGGCGGTAAAAATAGTGCTTTTAAACAATGGTTTCCTTGGAATGGTGCGGCAATGGCAGCAAATGTTCTTTGAACGCCGCTATGCCTCCACAGAACTCGTGAACCCGGATTTTATCACTATCGCAAAAGGCTATCATATAAAAACCAACCAGGTGACAGAGCGGTCACAGTTAAAAGATGCTGTACGGGATATGTTCGAGGCCAATGAGCCTTATTTCCTGGAGGTAAAAGTTGAAAAAGAAGAAAATGTTTTTCCTATGATCCCCACAGGAGCAGCAGTTTCAGAAATACGTTTGGAATAATGGAAAAGAAAAATTTCACAGTTTCGGTCTATACTGAAAACAATATAGGATTGTTGAGCAGGATTGCTGCAATTTTCCTGAAAAGACATATCAATATAGAAAGCATCACCGCTTCAAAAAGCGAAGTAAATGGAGTGATGCGTTTTATTATTGTGGTGAATGTAACCGAAGAAAAAGTTATAAAGATCGTTGGCCAGATAGAGAAACAAATTGAAGTGATCAAGGCTTTTTATCATACCGATGAAGAATTGATCTATCAGGAAACAGCGCTTTACAAAATAAGATCGGCAGATTTTGTTGAAGATCTCAACATTCAGGATTTTATAAAAGAAACCAATGCAAGGATAGTTACCGTTACGCCTAAGTTTTTCGTGATAGAGAAAACAGGAAAACGTCAGGAAACAGAAAATTTATACGAGAAATTAAAACCCTATGGATTGATGCAATTCGTGCGTTCCGGAACTATTGCAGTGTCCAAGAATGAAATGCAGATCTCAGAGATCCTTGAAAAATTTAATACAAATACAGTATCATAAAACGTCTATTGGAAAAATTTTCTCACGCAGGGAAATTATTATATGGATGTTACATATGACTTCTAAAACAATAAATAAACAGATGAAAAATTATTTTAACAGCCTGCCGCTACGTGAACAATTAGCCCAGTTGGGAACATGTAGATTGATGAGTTCAAATGAATTTACCGAAGGGGTTTCAGCATTAAAAAACAAAAAAATTGTCATTGTTGGCTGTGGAGCTCAGGGTCTTAATCAGGGATTAAACATGCGTGACAGCGGCCTGGATATTTCTTATGCACTAAGGGAGGGAGCTATAAAGGAGAAACGCCAGTCCTATAAAAATGCTTCAGAAAATAACTTTAAAGTAGGCACTTATGAGGATTTGATCCCGGATGCAGATCTGGTAATCAATCTCACTCCCGATAAACAGCATACTTCGGTAATAAATACGATTATGCCATTTATTAAGGAAAATGCGGTGCTTTCCTATTCCCATGGATTCAATATAGTTGAGGAAGGAATGAAGATAAGAAAGGATATCACTGTAATTATGGTGGCTCCAAAATGTCCCGGAACAGAAGTAAGGGAGGAATATAAACGCGGTTTTGGGGTGCCAACTCTTATTGCCGTCCATCCGGAAAACGATCCGCAGGGAATAGGTATGGAGTGGGCAAAAGCCTATGCAGTTGCAACCGGCGGTGATAAGGCGGGAGTATTGGAATCTTCTTTTGTAGCCGAAGTAAAATCGGATCTTATGGGAGAACAAACCATTTTATGCGGAGTTTTACAAACAGGCTCCATTTTAAGTTTTGATAAAATGGTTGCAGATGGGATTGACCCTTCCTATGCTGCAAAACTCATTCAGTATGGCTGGGAAACCATCACCGAAGCCTTGAAACACGGTGGGATCACAAATATGATGGATAGGCTTTCAAATCCGGCAAAGATCCGGGCAAATGAAATTTCTGAAGAATTAAAAGTGAAAATGCGCCCGCTTTTCAGGAAACATATGGATGATATCATTTCCGGAGATTTTAGCTCCAGAATGATGAAGGATTGGGCAAATGATGATAAGGAATTATTTGAGTGGCGCGCAGCAACCGAGAATACTGCTTTTGAAAAAACCGAAGCCACCTCTAAAGTTATAGATGAACAGGATTATTTTGATAAAGGAGTGCTATTGATATCCTTCGTGAAAGCCGGGGTAGAACTCGCTTTTGAAACCATGACCGAGGCCGGGATCATTGAAGAATCGGCTTATTATGAATCATTACACGAAGCTCCGCTTATTGCAAATACCATCGCACGAAAGAAGTTATACGAAATGAACAGGATAATTTCAGATACTGCAGAGTATGGTTGCTACCTGTTCGATCATTCCTGCAAGCCGCTTATCCAGGATTACATAACGGGGCTGGAACCGGAGTTAATAGGTAAGGTATATGTGAACGGCGGTACTGCTGTAGATAATAAAAAACTAATTGCGGTGAATGCGTCCATAAGAAATCATCCGGTTGAGAAAATTGGGAAAGAGCTTAGAGAAGCGATGACGGCAATGAAAAACTTACATTAATGAGCACGCTACTGGATAATTCCATAACCTATACGCCAACTTTAGAGGCTGTAAAGAAAGCAGCAGAACGCATTTCCAAAGTAGTGGTTAAAACCCCTTTGGGTGAATCTTTTACGTACTCTAAAAAATATGCGGCCAATATTTTCCTGAAAAGAGAAGATTTGCAGCAGGTTCGGTCCTATAAAATAAGAGGTGCTTACAATAAAATTTCCAGCCTCTCTCAGGAGCAACTGGATAAAGGGGTTATTTGTGCAAGTGCAGGAAATCATGCGCAGGGTGTAGCTTTTGCCTGTAATAAATTAAGTACTAAAGGAGTGATTTTCATGCCTGTAACAACTCCAAAACAAAAGGTGGAACAAACAGAAATGTTTGGTGGAGAGTGGGTTGAGGTGATCTTAAAAGGAGATACTTTTGATGATGCCTATAAAAATGCTGTTAAATACGGAGATTTAAACAAGCTGGTTTTTATTCATCCCTTTGATGATGAAAAAGTGATCGAAGGACAGGCAACCATTGGACTTGAAATTCTGGAACAGGCAGAAGGACCTATTGATTACGTTTTCGCACCACTAGGTGGGGGCGGACTTTTAGCCGGATTATCTTCGGTTTTTAAACAGTTATCTCCAAATACAAAAATTATAGGTGTTGAGCCGGAAGGTGCTCCCTCGATGAGTTTTTCTTTAAAAGAAGGAAAAGTGGTGGAGCTTTCAGAGATTGATCGCTTTGTGGATGGAGCTGCGGTCCAAAAAGTTGGAGCCAGGAATTTTGCTATTTGCAGGGATTGTCTTGATGATATGGTTACCGTTCCTGAAGGAAAGATATGTCAAACCATTCTGGATTTATATAACAAGGATGCAATCGTGGTAGAACCAGCAGGCGCAATGGCCATCACTGCGTTGGATTCTTTTAAGGAGGAGATCAAAGGGAAAAATGTAGTATGCATTGTAAGTGGCAGTAATAATGATATTACCAGAACTGCTGAAATCAAGGAACGGGCGCTGCTTTATGCAGGGTTGAAGCATTATTTCATCATACGTTTTCCACAAAGGGCTGGAGCCCTGAAGGAGTTTGTTGCCGATATTTTAGGTCCGGATGATGATATAACTCATTTTGAATATTCAAAAAAACATCACAAGGAAAATGGGCCTGCAGTGGTAGGAATTGAACTGAAAGATCCTGCAGATTTTGATGAACTGGTAGGTAGAATGAAAGCTAAAAATTTCTACGGGCAGTACCTCAATGATAAACCTGATTTGTTTCAGTTTTTAATTTAAAAGTTAAAAAAGGAGGATAGTACGATTTTTTTTATACATTTGAAATGTGAATTCAAATAAACAAATAATAGTATTATACCCCCGCCGCCGTTCCATTAGGTAACCGCAGCAAACACTTCGTATTGATATTTTTATTTTGAATTTTACATATTTTGAAAAACCAACTTACATTTTTTACATATTCCACTTTCAGAAATTTCTCTGAACGTTTCCCCTTACGCAATTTTTTGCCGCGCGTTAGGCGTGTATAATCCTTATGGAACTTAGGTGAGTCCGGTTCCCCTCTCGAAAAACAAAATCGCTTTTTTTTTATCACTAATTTTCTCAGAAGATGAAGATTAACATTGCTAATAACTCTCATGCGCAATACGCAGAGATCATTTGTAATACTATTGAAGATTCGGCAAAGGTTCGTGGAACCGGAATTGCCCGAAGAACTCCAGAATATATTCTAACCAAGATGGCAAATGGCAACGCTATTATAGCGCTGGAAGGGGATAAATTTGCAGGTTTTTGCTATATCGAAGTATGGGGACATGAAAAATATGTTGCCAATTCCGGATTGATAGTACATCCCGATTTCAGAAATCAGGGGCTGGCAAAAGCGATCAAAAAAGCGGTATTCGAACATTCCAGGAAGAAGTATCCCGATGCTAAAATTTTTGGAATCACCACAGGTCTGGCTGTAATGAAAATCAATTATGAACTTGGGTACCAGCCGGTGACTTTTTCAGAATTAACCGATGATGAGAGTTTCTGGAAGGGTTGTCAAACCTGCAAAAATTATGACATCTTAACCCGTACAGAAAGAAAAATGTGCCTTTGCACAGGTATGATGTATGACCCTTCTAAAAAACAGGTTCCAAAGGAAAAGAAAAGTTTTAATGAAAAGGCCTTTACCAGGTTAAAGAATATGAAAAACACGCTTTTCTATAAAAAGGAGAAAATTGAAAAATGATACTAAAGTTATAACCCCCTTTGAAAAGCGGGGTACGCTTTAAAATAGTATTAGAAAAATGTAGCTAAATCCTACGAAAAAATTCAAAAAAAATGAAAAAAGTAGTAATTGCATATAGCGGAGGACTTGATACTTCTTATTGTGCTAAATATTTATCTAAGGAAGAAAATTTCGAGGTGCATGCGGTAAGTGTAAATACCGGTGGATTTTCAGAAGAAGAGATCCATAAAATAGGTTCTAACGCAAAACTGATGGGGGCAACCTCCTATAAAAATATAAATGCGGTTTCCACATTTTATAATAAGGTAGTAAAATTCCTCGTTTTCGGGAATGTTTTGAAAAACAATACCTACCCACTTTCTGTAAGTGCTGAAAGGATTATTCAGGCCATTGAGATCGTTGATTATGCAAAAGAGATCGGGGCAGGATATATAGCTCATGGAAGTACAGGTGCTGGAAATGATCAGGTGAGATTTGATATGATCTTTCAGATACTTGCTCCCGGGATAAAAATTATTACTCCCATAAGGGATAAGCAATTAACCAGGCAGGAGGAGATTGAATATCTTAAAAAGAATGGTGTAGAACTCAACTGGGAAAAGGCGAAATATTCAGTAAATAAAGGCCTTTGGGGTACTAGTGTGGGAGGAGCAGAAACCCTGACTTCCAACAAGCCCTTGCCGGAAACGGCCTATCCATCTCAATTGGAGAAAAAAGAATCAAAACAGATGAGTCTGACTTTTACAAAAGGAGAACTTACTGCGGTAAATGAAAAGGAGAACCTTCCAGAAAAGAATATAGAAATTCTGGAAGACATCGCTTCAAAATATGCTATTGGAAGGGATATTCACGTTGGAGACACCATTATTGGAATTAAGGGTAGAGTGGGTTTTGAAGCCGCTGCCGCATTAATTACCATAAAAGCACATCATTTGCTGGAAAAACATACCCTGAGCAAATGGCAACTTCAGCATAAAGAATATATCGCCGGGTGGTATGGAACACATCTTCACGAAGGTCAATATCTGGATCCGGTGATGAGGAATATGGAAGCTTTTTTAGAAAGTTCACAGGAACAGGTGACCGGAAAAGTCTTTTTGACCTTGCATCCTTACCGCTTTGTACTCGATGGAATTGAGTCTCCATTTGATTTGATGAATAGTGATTTTGGGAATTATGGCGAGGAAAATAAAGCATGGACTGCCAATGATGCTAAAGGATTTATTAAGATCTTATCAAATTCAGGAAAGATATACCAACACGTAAAACAAAACTGATGATACAAGCAGGAATTATAGGTGGAGCTGGATATACAGCCGGGGAGCTCATCAGGATATTACTAAGGCATCCGGAAGTCAACCTGAATTTTATTTACAGTACTTCTCAGGCAGGGAAACCTGTTTCCCATATTCATCAGGACTTGTTGGGAGAAACAGAACTTAGCTTTAGTGGAGATATCTCTAAAGATGTAGATGTGTTATTTTTATGTTTAGGCCATGGGAATTCGATGCAATTCCTGAAAGAGAATGATTTTTCAGAAATCACGAAGATCATAGACCTTAGTACCGATTACAGGATGGCTTCTAAAGATCATTCTTTTGTATATGGTTTGCCTGAATTTAACAGGGAAGCAATAAAAAAAGCACATTTCATAGCAAACCCGGGTTGTTTTGCAACGGCTATCAGTCTGGCTATTTTGCCGCTTGCAGCAGAGAATCTTCTAAAGGATGCTGTTCATGTAAATGCAGTGACCGGCGCAACCGGCGCAGGAACTTCGCTTACGGAAACCACTCATTTTGCCTGGCGGGACAATAATTTTTCGGCCTATAAAGCTTTTGAACATGAGCATTTAAATGAGATTGGACAGAGCGTAAAAATGCTTCAGACAGCGCATGATCACGAAATAAATTTTATTCCCAACCGCGGTAATTTTTCCCGCGGAATTCACGCTACCGCTTATACGAAGTTTAGCGGAAGTCTTGAAAATGCCATTGAAATTTATAAACGGACTTATAATGAAGCGGCCTTCACCTTTGTTGTTGAAGAAGAAATTCATTTGAAGCAGGTTGTGAACACCAATAAATGCCTTCTGAAACTTCAAAAATTCGGGGATAAGCTATTAATTACCAGTGTGATAGATAATTTATTGAAAGGAGCATCCGGGCAGGCAGTTCAAAATATGAATTTGATGTTTGAGTTTGAAGAATCTACCGGACTGAAATTAAAAGCGAATTATTTTTAAATTTAATTTAGACTTAAAGGGTTTTCAAAACTTTTTAAGTCTTTTAAAAAGAAACTTATGAAAATAGCCATCATCGGAGCCGGAAATCTTGGAATATCAATCGCAAAAGGATTGATTATGAGCAATGCGATCACGAGTCTTTATCTTTCAAAACGAAAAATTGGAGATCTGGAAGAGTTTAAAAATTTTCCAAAGGTTGAAATAACCACCGATAATAAGATCGCAGTCCAAAATTCGGATATCCTTATTATTGCGGTACAGCCACTTCAGCTTGAAAATGTATTACACGAAATAAAAGATTTGTTAACAGAAAACCACGTGCTTATTTCAACCGTAACAGGTTTTGCGATTAGCCGTATGGAAAGCATTGTAGGAGAACGCTTTATTGTTCGCGCTATGCCCAATACTGCAATCGCAGTTGGGAAATCAATGACCTGTTTATCCAGCAACAAAACAGGTGAAAAAAGGATCCCTATTGCAGAAGCCATTTTTAACAGATTAGGGACCAGTATTATTATCCCTGAATCTAAAATGCAGGCCGCAACGGTGATTTGTGCAAGCGGGATTGCATTCTGGATGCGTTTGATCCGGGCAACAACTCAGGGTGCCATTCAACTTGGGTTTGATGCAAAAGAAGCTCAGGAATTATCTATGCAAACTTGTCTTGGTGCCGCCAGTTTATTGATAGAATCGGGAATGCATCCGGAAGCCGAAATAGACAAGGTTACAACGCCTCGCGGCTGTACCATAGAAGGTTTAAATGAAATGGAACACAATGGCTTAAGCTCCTCCCTAATAAAGGGAATTCAGGCTTCGTTTAAAAAGATCAATACGATCACAACCAATTAATTATGAATTTATTTGATGTGTATCCGCTTTACGACATCACTCCGGTGAAGGGAACGGGAGTTTATGTCTATGAAGAGAATGGTACAGAATATCTGGATCTTTACGGTGGGCACGCAGTGATTTCCATAGGACATTCGCATCCCGCATACACAAAGGCGATTTGCGAGCAGGTTGGGAAACTGGGTTTTTATTCCAATTCGATCCATAATCCGTTGCAGGATGAACTTGCCGAAAAACTTGAAAAAGCATCAGGAATTAAGGATTATAGCTTGTTTTTGTGCAATTCCGGAGCAGAGGCCAATGAAAATGCTTTAAAACTGGCATCGTTCCATACCGGAAAAAGCAGGATCATTTATTTTGAAAATGCCTTCCACGGAAGAACTTCCGGAGTTGTGGCGGTAACAGATAATGAAACTATCAAGGCTCCGTTCAATACTCATAATCCGGTTACAAAACTTGCTTTTGAAGATTTAAAAGGGCTGGAAGAAGCATTGGCAAAGAAGGAGGTAGCAGCTGTAATTTTTGAAGTTATACAAGGTGTTGGCGGCCTCGATGAAGCAACCACAGAATTTTACAGATCAACTTCAGAATTATGCAAAAAGTACAAAACTGTATTAATTGCCGATGAGGTGCAGTCGGGATATGGAAGGACCGGAGATTTTTTTGCATTTATGAAGCACGGAATACGGCCGGATATAATTTCCATTGCAAAAGGAATGGGGAATGGATTTCCGATAGGAGGAGTTTTAATTGACCATTCCATCCAGGCAAAATATGGATTGCTGGGAACAACCTTCGGCGGAAACCATCTGGCATGTGCTGCCGGAATTGCTGTTCTGGATGTTATAGAAAAGGAAAACCTTCAGCAAAACGCAAAAGATCTTTTTGAATATGTAAAATTAAAGTCGGCTGAAATTCCGCAGATAAAAAGATTAAAAGGACGGGGATTGATGATAGGGCTGGAATTCGATTTTGAGATTGCTGCGCTTCGGAAGGAACTTTTATTCAACCACCGGGTTTTTACGGGCGCCTCTTCCAATAAAAAATTGCTTAGAATCCTTCCTCCATTGAATATTGAGAAGGAACATTTTGACAGGTTTTTTGAAGCTCTAAAAATCGCTTTAGCAAATCAATCCAAATAACAAAACGACATTCCAAGGGGAATGAATATATAGATGTTACTCCCGATAGAATATCGGGAGTCCGCTAAAACAAAACTATACAAATGAATAATTACATCGATTTAACCGATATAGAGGACCTTCAGGAATTGATCAAAGAAGCGCTTCAGCTAAAAAAAGAGAATTCCGCAGCTAATTTGGGGAAAGGGAAGACCCTGGGAATGCTGTTTTTTAACCCAAGCCTTCGCACAAGGTTGAGTACTGAAAAGGCTGCCAAATTGCTGGGAATGGATGTGATGGTAATGAATGCAGCTAACGATGGCTGGGCGCTGGAATTTGAGGATGGAGCCGTAATGAATTCAGATAAGGCAGAGCATATTAAGGAAGCTGCTGCGGTACTTTCCCAATATTGTGATATTATCGCCGTGCGTGCATTTCCGGGATTAAAAGATAGGGATAAGGATGAAATGGAGCTCGTAATGAACAGTTTTAAAAAATATGCTTCGGTTCCGGTTATCAACCTGGAAAGCGCAACGGGACATCCGCTGCAAGGACTTACAGATGCGCTTACCATTACCGAGTTAAAATCGTCCAAAAAACCAAAGGTTGTGCTCACCTGGGCACCACATCCAAAAGCTTTGCCGCAATCTGTTCCAAATTCCTTTGTGGAATTCATGCAAAAACTGGACGTGGATCTTGTGATCACCAATCCGGAGGGATATGATCTTAATCAGGATATTACCAAAGATACACCGGTAATCCATGACCAGGAAAGTGCCTTAAAAAATGCCGATTTTGTGTATGTGAAAAACTGGAGCAGTTATAAAACCTATGGAACAATATTGAGCACCGATGTTTCCTGGACTTTTGGCGCAAAGAAGCTTGAATTGACCAGAAATGCAAAGGTGATGCATTGTCTTCCTGTAAGAAGAAATGTTGTGATTGATGATGCGGTGCTGGACAGTGAAAATTCCATTGTAATCCACCAGGCTAATAACAGGACCTTTGCCGCGCAGGCCGTTTTAAAGAGATTATTAAGCCCTTCAGCGCCTAAAGAGAAAGTAAAATAAACTGTGAGTTTAGGAGGAAATATTGAGGACAATCTGCATTCGTGGCTAAGGATCCCGATGTGAAAAGCAATAAAAATGAAAGATCAAATACTGAAAGTAGTAAAGATAGGAGGGAAGTTAATTGAAGACGATGAGAAATTTCAGGTATTTCTGAGGGATTTTTCATCATTGGAAGGTCCAAAAATCCTGATTCATGGAGGAGGGAATTACGCTACTGAAATGGCTTATAAATTAGGTTATAAAACCAAGATGATCGACGGTAGAAGAATAACCGACAGCAATTCCCTGAAAGTGATCATTATGACCTACGGCGGACTAATAAACAAAAGTATTGTCGCCAAATTACAGGCTATGGATTGTAATTCCATTGGACTTTGTGGAGCAGATGGGAAAAGTATAATTTCCACGAAAAGGGAAGTAAATGAAATCGATTATGGATTTGTTGGTGATATTGCCGAAATCAATTCAATCTTTATTTCCGCTCTTTTGGATCAAAATATCACCCCTGTTTTTTCTCCAATTTCCTGTACCCGGGAAGGGGAATTATTGAATACTAACGGTGATTCTGTTGCAGCTGAACTAGCCATTGCACTAAGTTCCATCTATAAATCGGAACTTTATTTTTGTTTTGAAAAGAAGGGAGTGTTGCAAAATGCCGTAGATGACGATTCGGTTATAGAAAATTTAGATTTAAAGAAATATAAAGCCTTATTGGATGAAAAAGTGATTAGCGACGGGATGTTGCCTAAGCTTTACAATTGTTTCCAGGCGATGGAAAGAGGCGTTTCCAAAATCTGTTTAGGAGATTCGACTTTGCTTCAAAAGAACTCAAAACATACTAAAATACTCAAATAATGAATATTGTTAAACTTCAGAAGCAAGCTATTGAATTGCTCAAAAACCTCATTGAGACTCAATCTTTTTCAGGTGAAGAAAGCGGTACCGCCAAATTGCTGGAGAATTGGTTTATAGCACATAAAATCCCATTTAATCGTCATTTGAATAATGTATGGGCGAAGAATGCCTTTTTTGATGAAACCAAGCCTACTTTATTGCTCAATTCCCATCACGATACGGTAAAACCAAATTCCGGCTATACCAGGAATCCTTTTGAAGCCGCTGTAGAAGACGGAAAATTATATGGCTTGGGAAGTAACGATGCCGGTGGCTGCCTGGTATCACTTTTGGCAACCTTCACCTGGTTTTATGAAGCTGAAGATTTAAATTATAATATCATTTTTGCGGGAACGGCAGAAGAGGAAATCAATGGTAGAAATGGGATTTCAAGCCTGTTACCCATTTTATCACAAATCGACGTGGCAATTGTGGGAGAACCTACCTTAATGCAATTGGCGATATCAGAAAAAGGTCTGGTGGTTTTTGATGCTATAGTGAAAGGAACGCCTTCTCACGCAGCGCATCCCAATAATGACAATGCAATTTATAAAGCTGCCAGAGCGGTGCAATGGTTTGAGAATTTCAGTCTTAAAAAAGTGTCAGAATCTCTTGGGGAAGTTAAATTGACTGTTACCCAGATTAATGCCGGAAGTGAGCACAATGTGGTTCCCGCACGTGTACATTTGGTGCTTGATGTGCGTGTAAATGATTGCTATACCAATGCTGAAATAGAACAAATTTTAAAAGACCAAGCTCCTGTTGACGAAATAAACGCGCGTTCTCTCCGGTTAAATTCCTCCTCAATTCCAAAAGATCATGATTTGGTAAAGGCAGGAGTTTCCCAGGGAATGAAAACCTATGGTTCGCCAACCCTTTCAGATCAGGCTATGCTGAAATGTCCATCGTTGAAACTTGGACCCGGCGATTCCACAAGATCACATTCTGCAAATGAATATATTTATGTGAAGGAAATTGAAGAGGGGATCGATAAATATATCAAATTGCTGAAAAAGGTTCTTAATAATGCTAAGACATAAGGTTTTTAGAGATACATTATAAAAGGAAAATATATCCAGAATCTCGATGAATTCCTCCCCGAACGGGATGTGCGGGCATCGGTTAATAATAAGTATTGGTAGGATTAAATTGAAATATTATAAAGCATACATTGAAAAATTTTCTCAAATAGGGGAATGATTATATGGATGTTACTCCCAATAGCTGGGGAGTTCGCTAAAAAAATAAAATATACAGATGAAACTTTGGGATAAAGGAATACCGATAAACAAGAAAATTGAAAAATTCACGGTTGGGAACGACCGGGAGCTCGATATGTTTATCGCCGGTTACGATATTACCGCTTCAAAGGCACATGCCAGAATGTTGGGGAAAGTAAACCTATTAACTTTAACAGAGGTTGAAGAGATTTGTAGGGAACTTGACAAACTTCAGCAACAATTGAATGATGGAACTTTTGTTATTGGGGAGGAATTTGAAGATGTTCACTCCAAAATTGAGTTTGAACTTACCAGGGTTTTGGGAGAAATCGGGAAAAAGATCCATACAGGCCGCTCCAGGAACGATCAGGTTTTGGTTGCGATGCAGTTGTATTTTAAAGATAATCTTATGGAGATCTCGGCCAAAACCGGAACATTGATCGATGTATTATTAGGGCTGGCAAAGGAACATAGCGAAAAGGTTTTACCGGGATATACGCATTTGCAGGTGGCGATGCCTTCGTCCTTTGGATTATGGTTTTCTGCCTATGCCGAATTGTTGATCGATGATCTTTATTTACTCGAGGCTGGTTTAAAGATCGTAGATCAAAATCCGCTGGGTTCTGCTGCGGGTTATGGTTCTTCATTTCCTATTGACAGGGAGTTTACAACCAGGGAACTCGGCTTTAAAACCCTGAAGTATAATGTGGTTGCCGCTCAAATGAGCAGGGGAAAAAGTGAGCGGACTGTAACCTCAAACATAGCATCCCTTTCAAATACCTTGTCACGATTTGCGATGGATGTTTGCCTGTATATGAGTCAGAATTTTGATTTCATCACTTTTCCCGATGAGCTTACCACTGGCTCGAGCATTATGCCACATAAAAAGAATCCAGATGTATTTGAACTTATTCGTGGGAAATGCAATAAACTACAGGCCATTGCAAATGAGATGATCCTTATAACCAATAATTTGCCAAGCGGATATCACAGGGATTATCAATTGATAAAGGAAAACAGTATATATGCAGTAGAAAGCATCAAAGAGATCCTGGATATTTTTATTTATTCTATCGCCTTGATAAAAGTTAAAGAAATAGATATAAATCAGGAAAAGTATAAATACCTGTTTACGGTTGATAGTATTAATGATCTTGTAATGCAGGGAAAATCCTTCCGGGAAGCTTACAAAGAGATCGGGAAGAAGGTTCAGAACAATACCTATGAGGCATCAAACCCAAAAAAACACACCCATATAGGGAGCAAGGATAACCTTGGATTGGCAGAAATTGCCAGGAAAAAGGATGAAATTTAAAAGGGATCAATCAAAAATCTCGGGCAAACCCAAAGGTAAGTCCCGAAAATACCTTTAATAATTCGATGGTACCCCCGTTTGAATTATTCGCGTAAAACACGAGGAATAAAACCCTCAATGAGGGGAAAAAAAACCTCCCCATAATAATGAAAAAGGGGAGGTTTCACTCAAACTAACAAAATTTTAAATAATCGTCATCTGGCCGTATCGCAGGTTTTCATTGTTAAAATTACCCGGTTCCAGCACGAGGCTTTCAAGAAAATCCCCAACACTTTTCGTGGTATGTCCTCCGCCAATATCCGAAGTGCTTATTTGCAATTTTATACTTAATTCTACTGCATCAATAACAGCCTGAGCTTCTTTTGTCAAATTAAAATGCTCCAGAAGCATCGCAGCCGAAAGAATCGAAGCCACAGGATTTGCAATTCCCTTTCCTGCAGCCTGCGGATAGGAACCGTGGATAGGTTCAAACAAAGAATAGGTTGTTCCTACAGATGCCGATGCCAGTAAGCCAATGCTTCCACCAATTATACTTGCTTCATCAGAGAGGATATCCCCGAACATGTTTTCGGTAAGAATCAGATCAAATTGCCTTGGATTAAGTATTAATTGCATAGCGGCATTATCCACAAAAAGAAAATCCAGGTCCACATCGGGATAGTCTTTAGCCAGGCGGGTTACCGTTTTTCGCCATAACCTGGAAGTTTCCAGGACATTGGCTTTATCTACTAAAGTGACTTTTTTACGTCGTTTTTGAGCGGACTTAAAAGCTAAATGCGCAATGCGTTCTATTTCTTCAACGGTATAAGTGCAGGTATCGGTTGCACTTTTTTCATCTTCAGAAAGACTTCTTTCACCATAATAAATTCCGCTGGTAAGTTCCCGGTAAATTACCATATCCGCAGCTTCAATGCGCTCTGGGCGCAAAGGGGAATGCTCCAGAAGACTTTTATAAGCTTTTATAGGCCGGATATTTGCAAACAAGCCCAATTCCTTTCGCAATCGCAAAAGACCTTGTTCTGGGCGAATTTTAGCCTCAGGATGATTGTCATATTTTGGATCACCAATGGCTCCAAAAAGCACTGCATCCGATTTTTTACATAACTCCAGGGTCGCTTCCGGAAGGGGATCTCCCGTTTCTTCTATACCGGCAGCTCCCACCGGTGACGATTCAAATCTAAATTCATGCTGAAAACGCTCGGCTACGGCTTCTAATACCTTCACCGATTGCTGCATTATTTCTGGGCCTATCCCGTCTCCGGGTAATACTGCTATATTTAATTTCATCTCTTTTTATTATTTCTTAGGGCTACATCAATTTTTTTAAACAAAATTTTCTTCTGAATGTTCTTTTAAAAATTCCAGCTGCTTTTCTTCAAAATTTTTAATCGCTTTCTTTCTGCTAATCAGGAAATCAATATCATCATATCCATTGATCATGCAGGTTTTTTTATACGGATCTATTTCAAATTTTTCTGAAAGATTTTTACCCGGAATTTCAATTTTTTGATTCCCGAGATCGATACTAAGCTCACTTTTAGGGTTTTCTAGTATGCTTTGGAAGAGTGAATCCAAAAATTCCTTGCTAACCTGAACCGGCAGTAGTCCGTTGTTAAGCGCATTTCCTTTAAAAATGTCGGCAAAATAGCTCGAAACAATTACCTTAAATCCGAAGGCCTTCAATGCCCAGGCAGCATGTTCCCGGCTGGATCCACAACCAAAATTGTCTCCAGCTACCAAAATTGATCCTGTATATTTTTTATCGTTTAGGCTGAACTCCTCATTGGGGTTTCCGTTTTTGTCAAATCGCCAATCCCGGAATAAATTCTCTCCAAACCCTTCTTTATCGGTAGATTTTAAAAAGCGGGCAGGTATAATTTGATCGGTATCAATATTTTCTATTACCAATGGAATTGCGGTATCTTTTAGGGTGATAAATTTTTCCATCTTAATTCAGGTGTTTTGTGAAATCGGTTATTTTTCCGGCAATTGCCGTTGCTGCCGCCGTAAGCGGACTCGCTAGAATTGTTCTGGAACCTTGTCCCTGTCTTCCTTCAAAATTCCGGTTACTTGTTGAAACGCAATATTCGCCTTCCGGGATCTTATCATCATTCATAGCAAGACAAGCCGAGCAACCCGGTTGCCTTAGCGTGAACCCTGCTTCTTCAAAAACCTGAACCAATCCCTCGTCCCGCAATTGAGCTGCGACCTGTTGGGAGCCGGGAACTATTAGTGCATTTACATTTTCGGCTTTTTTCTTTCCTTTGATATAGGCTGCCACTATTCTAAAATCCTCAATTCTGGAATTGGTACAACTTCCAATAAAAATGTAATTGATGGTTTTATTTATCAGGGATTCCCCTTCCTTAAAATCCATATACTCCAGGGATTTTAAATCGCTTTTTCCAAGATTTACAGGAATTTTTCCGGTTAATTTTATCCCCATTCCGGGATTGGTACCATAGGTGATCATAGGTTCAATATCTTCAGCTTCCAGGCTATATTCCTTATCAAAAACCGCGTCGGTATCTGTATTTAAGGTTTTCCAATAGGCCTTCATTTTTTTAAATTCCGTTTCTTTTGGTGCAAATTTCCGACCTTTTATATATTCAAAAGTTGTTTCATCCGGGGCTATCAAACCTCCACGGGCCCCCATTTCAATACTCATATTGCACACGGTCATCCTGCCTTCCATAGACATCTCCTCAAAAACATTTCCGGCATATTCGCAGAAATATCCTGTTCCTGAATTTGTTCCAAGCTTGCTTATTATATAAAGGATCACATCTTTTGGAAGCACTCCCTTTTTTAATTTTCCGTTAAGGTTGATCCTGAGTTTTTTAGGTTTCTCCAAAAGTAAACACTGGCTGGCAAATACCTGAGCTACCTGACTTGTACCAATTCCAAATGCAATGGTTCCAAAAGCACCGTGGGTAGAGGTGTGGCTGTCTCCGCAAACTATGGTCATTCCCGGCTGGGTAATTCCCAGTTCGGGGGCTATCACATGGACAATCCCATTATAAGGGTGTCCCAGGCCGTATAAAGTGATGTTGTTTTCTTCGCAGTTCCTGGATAACTCCCTTAATTGGTTTCTGGATAATAATTCTTTTACCGGTAAATGCTGATCTATGGTTGGTGTATTATGATCTGCTGTAGCAACTATTTGATCCGGCCTAAAAACGGGTATATCGCGCTCCTTAAGCTCGTTAAAAGCCTGCGGACTCGTAACTTCATGGATTAGGTGTTTGTCTATATATAAGACATTAGGCCCATTAGGAATAGTTTCCACCACATGGGCATCCCATATTTTATCGAAAAGTGTTTTTTTCATATATAGACCTCTATTGTTTTTTATTGGGTTTATGTAATTCGTATATCTTCATCGGTGTTTGATTCGAATACCCGTTATACTCATTTCATATATAATTATGCAAATATTCTGTGATTTTTTCTGGTGATCTCCATAATGGTATGAATGTCCAGATCTCCTACTTCTTTGCGTTTATCGGCAAAATTTAAAAATTCGGTATATACACTATCCAGCTCAAGTTTCGTCAATTCATACCCCATTTTTTTTGCTCTGTAAGCCAATGCTGCTCTTCCGCTTCTTGCTGTAAGTACAATAGCCGATTCTGTAACCCCCACATCCAGCGGATTTATTATTTCGTAAGTTTCCCTGTTTTTAATGATCCCATCCTGATGTATTCCGGAACTATGCGCAAAAGCATTTGTTCCAACGATGGCTTTATTAGGCTGTACAAAAATCCCCATTTCGGATGCAACCATATTACTGGTGTCGAAAAGGAATTTAGGATTTATATCTGTATGTAAATTCAACCCGGGATGTTGTCGTAAGATCATAACCACTTCTTCCAGAGAAGTATTCCCTGCACGTTCTCCCACTCCATTAATGGTACATTCAATTTGCCTTGCCCCATTCATTACTCCGGCAATGGCGTTTGCAGTAGCCATTCCCAGGTCGTTGTGGCAGTGACAGGAAATCCGTACATTTTCTATGCCCTGAACGTTTTCCTTCAAATATTTGATCTTCTGGCCGTATTCTTCGGGAAGACAATATCCTGTAGTATCCGGAATATTAAGCACTGTAGCTCCTGCCTTTACTGCAGCTGTGCATACTTTTGCCAAATATTCATTTCTGGTTCTTCCGGCGTCTTCAGCATAAAACTCGACGTCTTCCACGAAAGTTTTTGCATAGGCAACCGCATCAAAAGCTCGTTCGATTATTTGATCCTCGGTAGCATTAAATTTATATTTTATGTGAGTAGGAGAAGTTCCAATTCCAGTATGTATTCTTGGTTTTTTTGCAAACTTCAGGGCTTCAGCCGCTATTTCAATATCTTTTCTTACCGCCCGTGTAAGTCCGCAAACAGTGGCATTTTTCACCAGTTTGGAAATTTCAAAAACAGATTTAAAATCTCCGGGGCTGGAAATTGGAAATCCGGCTTCTATTACATCTACGCCCAGTTCATCAAGGCGCGCAGCTATTTTTAACTTCTGTGAAGTATTTAATTTACATCCCGGAACCTGTTCTCCATCTCGTAAGGTAGTGTCAAAAATTTCTACTTTTTCAGTGCCCATAACAGTTTAATTTTGTTTTATCTTTAACTAAAGTATTGGATTACTTCCTTTCTAAAATCGATAATTGATTAAGATTACGACAATTGACCTAAGATTAAGGTTTTTATAGTTCTGTTAATCAGTTAATTACACAAAAATTTGTTACAATGACCAATGAACAAACAGATAACTTATTTACTTTAATCAAATCGCTTTCCCCTTCTGAAAAAAGACAGTTTTCTCTGTATGTTGGAAGAATTGGAGTGAATTCAGACAGTAAATTCCTTAATTTATTTAAGGTGATGGCCCGGGAGAAGAAATATGATGAGAAGGTTATTTTGGCAAATACCAAGATTAGTAAACAGCAACTTTCCAACATAAAAGCACATCTTTATAAGCAAATTTTAATAAGTCTGCGTTTGAATCCGGCGCATCAAAGTATTCCTGTTTTTATAAGAGAGCAGTTGGATTTTGCCTCAATTTTATACCGAAAAGGCTTGTATAAGCAAAGTTTAAAGTTACTTGACAAGGTCAAGGCCACAGCTTTGCATTATGAGGAAAAAAGTGCTTTGTATGAGATCCTGGAATGGGAAAAGATCATTGAATCCCAATATATTACCCGAAGTATTCAAAACCGTGCTGAAACTTTGATCCGTGAAACCGAAGATCTTATTTATCTAAATGTGATTGCCAATAAATTATCCAATTTATCTCTGGGTCTTTACGGCATATACCTGAAACGCGGTTATGCACGCACGGAGAAGGAAGCGATGGAAATCAAGAACTATTTTCAGGATAAAATGCCTGATTTTGAATTCAGTAGATTAGGATTTCGGGAGAAATTATGGTTGTACAAATCTCATTTGTGGTTTAATTTTATCAGCCAGGATTTTCTGGCGTGTTATCGCTATTCCAAGAAATGGATAGAACTTTTTAATGAAAACCCTCATTTAATAAGGATTCACCCAATACTTTATTTAAAAGGAAATCATTATTTGCTGGAATCCCTTTTTTATTTGAATCATGTAAAGGTTTTTGAAAAAGTGCTGGTCGATCTTGAAACCACTCTAAAGGATCCCAAAATCCCGGATGATGATAATACGGCCGCTTTGTCCTTTATATATCTTTATTCCAATAAACTGAATTTAAGGTTTATGAAAGGGGAATTTTCCGGAGGCGAAATACTAGTGGAAAAAATCTTAAAAAGGATCAAAAAATTTGAAACCCGGATTGATGCGCACCATATCATGGTGTTTTATTATAAAATTGCCAGTTTGTATTTTGGCGATGGAAACAACAAGAAATGCATCGAATTTTTAGGTAAGATCATCAATAATAACACCCTGGAAATGCGGGAAGACCTTATGTGTTTTTCACGAATACTTAATCTTGTTGCACATTATGAAGCAGGTTTGGATTATCATTTAGAACATTTGATTAAATCCACCTACAAATTTTTGATACGCATGAATGATCTCCATGAGGTGCAAAAAGAAATGATTAAATTCTTGCGAAATCTTCCTGAAATTTCTCCGCTGGACATAAAAGATGAATTTAGAAAGCTACACGCAACTCTAAAACAATATGAAGATCATCCTTTTGAGCGAAGGGCATTTTTGTATCTGGATATCATATCCTGGCTGGAGAGTAAAATTGAAGAACACCCAATCGCAGATGTTATTGAAAGTAAATATAAAGTGTTGAGCAGATAATGAATATAACTTTTTTTAAGGAAATCAACATGCATCCCAGATAGGTTCCCTTGGTGGGGAAGCGATAATTTCTATCAGCTCTTTTTTCACCGGATGTATGAAGGAAAGTTTACGGGCATGTAAATGAATACCTGCATCCTTATTGCTGCGATCAAAACCATATTTTAAATCTCCTTTTATAGGACTGCCTATTGATGATAGTTGACTTCTTATTTGATGATGCCTTCCGGTTTGCAAATCAATTTCCAGCAAATAGTAATTGTCCAGCTTTTTAAGGATCCTATATTCAAGGATGGCTTTTTTGCTTTCCGGAACTTCCTTGATATGGGCGATGGATTTGTTTTGCTTGGGGTTGCGCTTTAGGAAATGAACCAAAGTTCCTTCTGCCTGCGGCGGTGCATTTTTCACAACAGCCCAATAGGTTTTTTTTGCTTCCTTGTCTTTAAAAAGTTTGTTTAAGCGGGGTAAGGCCTTAGAGGTTTTGGAAAACAAAACGATTCCACTGGTAGGCCTGTCTAACCTGTGAACGACCCCAAGATAGACATTTCCCGGTTTATCGTACTTAAACCTAATATATTCCTTAACAACTTCACTTAAAGGCGTATCCCCGGTTTTATCCCCCTGCACAATATCTCCGGGCCTCTTGTTGATTACAATTATGTGATTGTCCTCATAGAGGATCTGAAGATTTTGAGGAGTGGAAATTATTTTATCGGGTTTCAAATCGTACGTATTTATTATTCTGAAAAAGAAAGCAGAAAGGGCAGCGGGAACATTTCTTTTAACGGAAGTTTTTTAAAGCGAACGCTCTTAACTTCAAGGTGTTTTTAATACTGTTCTTCCTCATTGGGAAAATTACCGGATTTCACATCTTCCTTGTATTGTTGAAAAGCATTGGTCATTTGGGCGTGCATATCCAGGTATCTTCTTAAAAACCGCGGATTGAATTCGTGGTTCATCCCTATCATATCGTGTAATACCAAAACCTGGCCGTCTACTCCGTTTCCGGCACCAATCCCTATTACAGGAATACTAACACTTTCTGCCACTTCGCGAGCAAGTTTAGCCGGCACCTTCTCCAGTACCATTGCAAAACAGCCCAAACGCTCCAGCATTAAAGCATCCGATTTTAATTTTTCAGCTTCTTCGTCTTCTTTTGCGCGCACGGTATAAGTCCCGAACTTATAAATAGACTGTGGAGTAAGTCCCAAATGCCCCATTACAGGAATCCCGGCATTTAGTATTCTTTTTATCGATTCTTTTACTTCTTTCCCTCCTTCAAGTTTAACCGCATGACCGCCGCTTTCTTTCATGATCCTAATCGCAGATCTCAAGGCTTCTTTGGGGTCACTTTGGTAACTTCCGAAGGGCAAATCCACGACCACTAAAGACCTGTGAATTCCCCTTACCACGCTTGCCGCGTGATAGATCATCTGGTCCAGGGTAATTGGAAGCGTGGTTTCATGTCCAGCCATAACATTACTTGCGGAATCTCCAACGAGAATAACATCGATGCCTGCCCCGTCAACAATTTGCGCCATGGTATAATCATAGGCGGTTAACATGGCAATTTTTTCACCATTCTTTTTCATTTCCACTAAAGTTTTGGTGGTAATGCGTTTGTATTGTTTTTTGGCAACTGACATTGGATGTGTTTTTTGTGGAGTAAAAGTACTAAATTAGTATGCTACATTCAAACCTGCGAGATATGAAGATTTTAGTTTGTCTATTGGTTATAATCACCGGGTTTTCAGCAGATGCACAGGAAACTCCGGAAGAAACAGCAGCAAAAAAAACGGTGGAATCTTTTTTTGTTGCCTTTCATGATCAGGATTCCATTGCTTTAAGGGAATTAGCTCACCCATCTATCACTATGCAATCTATTGCTGAAGATGAGGAAGGCAATGTAAATTTAACGACCGATACCTATTCAGATTTTATAAAAGCTATTAGTTCTATTCCTGAAACCACCAAATTTGAAGAAAAGCTTCATTCTTTTGAAATAAAGGTTAACGGGCCATTGGCTAACGTGATAACGACTTATTCATTTTTTGTGAACGGAGAATTAAGTCATTGCGGGGTGAATTCATTTCAATTATTCAAAGAAGAAGACAGCTGGAAAATAATTTATATAGTGGATACCCGAAGCAAGGAAGATTGCGACAGCAGCATTCAGTTTCGTATTAAAAACTGATTTTTTCATAAGGCTTGATCTGTTGTTTTTGAAGTATATATAGTAGAATAATTTTCCAAATCTTCTTGAATTCTTAGAATGCTCAATTTCAATAAAAGCAGAAACAGAATATTATAGAAAGTACTGTGTTTCTTAAAGAAGCCTGGGGAGCAGGAATAGAACCACGGTTCCGTTATTCATGGCGTGCATCAGGATTGGCCAAAAAAGGCCATTGTTCTCGATCTTTATCTTTCCGAAGAAGAAGCCGGCGATAATTCGTGGTATGACCAGGAGGAATAATACAAAGTCCAGTTGAAAACCTTCCACATAATTGAAAACATGGACCATTCCGAAGATAACAGCGGTTGTGAGCCAAACTGCAATATAATACCGACCCAGAAATTCACATAATCGTTGCTGCCAGTGTAATGGGATAAATTCTTTCAGAAATAAAAAAGAGAGGATGGCTAAAAGGATCAAAAAAACATATTTGACAGCCCAGAAAACATCCAGGGGAATAAATGCGGTTACCAGCACAAGAATCCAAATAGTAAGAAAAAACAGCAATTCGTTTTGAGAAGGTTGAATTAAGGTGCGAAACATTCCTTCTTCTATTATAGGTGCAAGAATTACAGCGAGAAATATGAATTTCCAGGGACTCTTCTCTAGAAGTTCATTTAAGTTTGATTGCTGATATTGCTCGAGATCAAATTCAGGAAAAACTGCATGGATAATTCCCAGTAATAAGAAAAAAACAAAATAGGACGCAATCATCCACCCGAAATTTCGAAAGAGGTTTTTTATTTTCTCCCAATCTGGATTTACTGAAATTGTCAATTATTTAAATTTAGATTGAATTTATACATATAGAATTCAGCAAACAATTTGTTCCCAGAAAAATCAAGGAAGAAGTTTCCCTGTGTCACCAATCAGGAATTCATTTTTTACCAGAATTTAAATAGAAATAGTTTTAACAGTCGCTTAAACTAACCTTTACAGCCAATCCACCTTCAGAAGTTTCCTTGTATTTTGAATTCATATCCTTTGCAGTATCCCACATAGTAGCAATCACTTTGTCCAATGGCACTTTGGCCTTGGAAGCGTCACTTTCCATAGCGATCTCTGCGGCGTTGATCGCCTTGATCGCTCCCATCGCATTTCGTTCTATACATGGAATTTGTACCAAACCTGCAATAGGGTCACAGGTTAATCCCAGGTGATGTTCCATTGCGATTTCACTAGCCATAAGCACCTGCTCCGGTGTTCCGCCCATAGCTTCGGTAAGTGCTCCTGCGGCCATAGCAGAAGAAACCCCAATTTCCGCCTGGCATCCGCCCATAGCAGCAGATATTGTGGCACCTTTT